>JBBIKH010000006.1:17451-35857 GCA_037445575.1 bacterium | reverse complement strand
GAAGTGGACGAACGCTGAGTTACTGGCGCGCCTGCGCAAGGTGAGACACGTGGTTGAGGTTTCCAGACAGACGGCCGAGCATGCGGTGTTAGGCGGGGCCTTCCTGGGAGGCGGAGGTGGCGGCTCACTGGAGAAGGGAAGGGCATTCGCCGAGGTGGCTCTTGCACATGGCTTCTCGCGCCTTCTGAATATCACCGACCTGCCGCCGGATGCCACGATTGTAACCGTATCGCTGGTAGGAGCGCCGGCTGCGCCGCAGCAATGCGTGAAGCCGGAGCATTTTGTGCGGGCAGCGGAGTTGCTCGCGCGCGAGTGCCACATTCGAGTGGACGCCTTGATCACCTCCGAGAACGGGGGCTTTGCCACAGTGAACGGGTGGTACCAATCGGCGGTGTTGGGCATCCCGGTGGTTGACGCTCCGTGCAACGGCCGTGCTCATCCTCTGGGGTTGATGGGTTCCATGGGGCTGCATCGTCGGGTAGGCTATCGGGCCTGCGCCGCGGCAGTGGGCGGGGGACAGCAAGCGTGGCCCTTAGTTGAAGCCGTGTTTTGCGGTTCGGCGCGCGAGGTCACCGAGCAGGTGCGGCGGGCGGCTGTCGAGGCGGGCGGTATGGTGGCAGTGGCGCGGCATCCGGTGCCAGCCTCCTACGTGCGGGAGCATGCGGCGGTGGGAGCCATCTCGCAGGCAATCCAGACAGGCGAAATACTCGCCGCGGAAGCAGACACCGCCAGCAAGTTGCAGATTCTGGCGACCCACATGAAAGTTGAGCTTGTTGCCACCGGCGAAGTGACTGAGGTGGAAAGGTTCACCCGCGGGGGTTTTGATGTAGGCAGGGTGCTCGTCAACGCCAGTTGCGGCCCATTGGAGCTTGCCTTCTGGAATGAATACATGACCTTGGAGCGCGCCGGCGAACGATTGGCGACCTTTCCCGATCTGATCGCAACCGTCGACCTCAGCGAGTCTGTACCGGTTGCCACGGCGACCATCGCCCGCGGTCAGGAGGTGGCCGTTGTGGCTGTCCCGTGGCAGGAGCTCATTCTCGGCGCGGGCATGAAGGACGCATCCCTCTACAGGGAAGTGGAAAAGGCAATCGGCACAAAGATTTTGCCTCTGCCTCAGGCTCTCTGGGTCGAGGGGCACTAGCACTGCTCTGGGATTTCCCTCATGCGCATAGGTGCGATAACCATCGGACAATCCCCGCGGCCAGACCTCTTGGAAGAGATCATCACGCCGGAACTGCGGTCGGTGGAGTTCATCCAGGCGGGGGCTCTTGACGGGCTTGCGGCTCTGGAGATTGCCGCGCTTGCTCCGCGGCCCGGCGAGCCCGGGCTCGTGACCCGCTTGCGCGATGGCTCCACGGTCACGGTGAGCGAGGAGCAGTTGGCTCCACTAGTCGAGCGGTGCCTGCGGCGTTTGGAGGACACCGGCGTTGAAGCGACGCTGCTGCTGTGCACGGCCGGCTTCAGATCGTTTTCGGCGCAGCGGCCTTTCTTCCGCCCCTATCACTTGCTTCGAGCTGTGGTGGAGGCCGTGCTCACCCAGGGGGTATTCGCGGTGGTGGTCCCCGACGAATCGCAGGTAGAACACGCCTGTGCCGCCTGGCGTCTTCCTGGCAGAGAAGTTGTTTCGGCAGCCCTCCCACCCTATGAGCCTTCGGGCGAACAGTTAGCAGCTTTGCTGGCCCAGCTGCATCGGTACCAGCCGGGACTGGTGGTCCTGGACTGCATGGGGTACAGTTGTGCGACCCAGGAACAGCTGACGAAGGCCTTGCGGCTGCCCGTGGTGTCGCCGCGTATGGTGCTCGCTGCGGTGCTCTCTGCTTTCGTGGCCGCCTTTCCACGGGGCCGAAACAGTGGGACCACTCTTGGGGACCAAGGAGGGAGAGAATGACGTTATACAACGTCGTGAGCTTTTGCGGCATTTTCGTTCTCATGGGCGTAGCCTGGCTGTGCTCCACCCAGCGTCGCCGCGTGAATTGGCGGGTGGTCATTTGGGGCACGGGTCTGCAGCTCTTGTTTGCGCTGTTCATATTTCGCGTGCCCATCGGGGCCAAGTTCTTCCTGATAGTCAACGACGTTGTGGTCAAGATCCTGGACAGCGCTTCCGCCGGTACGAGGTTTCTTTTCGGTCGCCTGGCCCTACCGCCTGGGGTCACCGATGCAAGTGGCGAGACCTCCCTGGGATTCTTTCTCGCCTTCCAGGCTCTGCCGACCATCGTCTTCTTCGCGGCGCTCGTGGGCGCTCTCTACTACCTCGGCATCATGCCACTGCTCATTCGGGCCTTTGCCTTCCTGTTCACCAAGCTCATGCGCATTAGCGGCGCCGAGTCGCTGTGTACGGCGAGCAACATCTTTGTGGGCATCGAGTCGGCGCTTACCATCCGACCTCATCTGGACAGCATGACGCCCTCGGAGCTTTGCACGATCCTCACTGCCGGCATGGCCACCATCGCCTCCAGCGTGCTGGCGCTCTATGTGTTCGTCCTCCAAAGCCACTTCCCCACCATTGCCGGGCATCTGGTGTCGGCGTCCATCATCTCCGCGCCTGCGGCAGTGGTGATGGCCAAGTTGATGGTTCCGGAGACGGAGCAGCCAGCGACTCTGGGGGTATCAATCCGGCCCTATTATGAGCGCGAACGCAATCTGATGGAGGCGATCATCAACGGCGCCAACAGCGGCGTACGGCTTGTCGTGGGAATAGCGGCCCTCTTGTTGGCCTTCTTGGGTCTGATCGCCCTTGTTGACCTTGTGCTGGGGCATCTGGGACTGGCGGTCGGCAAACTGTTCGGCATCCGGTTGGACTTGTCGCTGCGGGCGTTGCTCAGTTGGCTCTTCTACCCGTTCACCGTGGTCATCGGGGTGCCGCTTCCCGACGCGTGGGCAGTGGCGCGCCTCATAGGGGAGCGCACCGTTGCCACCGAGGTGCAGTCCTACCAGGATCTGGCGGCTATGCTGGCAAGCGGCGCCCTGCAAGATGCGCGCTCGGCGGTGATCGCGGCCTACGCCCTGTGCGGATTTGCCCATTTCGCGTCGTTGGCGATCTTTGTGGGTGGGACGGCCGCCTTAGCTCCCAGACGCACTGCGGAGCTGTCCGCGCTCGGCCTGCGCGCGCTGGTCGCTGCCACCTTGGCCTGCCTGATGACGGCCGCGGTGGCCGGCACCTTTTTCGGCAAAGGCGCGATCTTGACGGGGGTTGCTCCTTAGAGATGCTTCGGCGCAAGAATAGGCGGAAACTCGAATCACAAAGAAACGGAGGCAGGCCATGGCTTACGAGGTCCCCCAGGAAACCTTAGAGCGCACAAAGAACTGTCCCTTCGCATTCGCTTGCCAAAAGCCGGGGCAGTGGGCGCCCTGTACTGTGGTCTCCCATGTGAACCGTCAGGTGCTCTTTGTCAACCCTCGCGAGAAGGGTATATGCCCCTACTTCTCACTCTTTGGCCTCGACTATATTTGCGGTTGCCCGACTCGGGCAGAGATCTATTCTCGCTACAAGGTGTGATGAACCCTTCAGGGGGATACGCTGCAAGAGCGGTCCCGCGTGGAGGTTCATGCCTCGGCCTGAGACCTGTGCGCTCGCTGCTGCGCGCTGGCTCAAAAACAAAGCTCCCGATCAGTGGACCGGGAGCCGGAAGCCGCGTCCTGAGAACTTGGTCACATTGACAGACGGATGGAAAAGCGGTGTACCTCATTGAATAAGCCGAACGGGGTGTAGGCGTAGTCAAGACCGAATCGGACTCCATACAGCCCCTGCTGCACTCCGAATCCCGCCGTGAAGCCGTGCTCGTCGTTGGGGAACGAGTACCCGAGGCGCAGCGCCAAGGTCTTCATGAGGATGTACTCGGCGCCGAACTCGAGCTGCTCCGGATAGTCCCGCGGATGGGTGGCATCCACCGAGACCAACAGGGCATCCTCCCCCAGGCGAAAACCGGGGAACACGTCCATCAGGTCCATTGCCAAGCCAATGCGGAACGTAAGCGGCAGCTGAAACCCTTCTGTCTCGTAGCGCACCTCGCGCGAAAAGTTGCGCACGCACATCCCGAAATTGAGGCTTCGAAAACCAGTGCGGTACAAGATACCAAAGTCGTAGGCCACTACCCCTTCGGCATACTCCTTCTGCCGGTACCCGCCCTGACTGTCAAACCCGACGATGCTGCTGCCCAGATCCTGAGAAACGTACTTCACCACCCCGCCTACGGAGAACTTCATCGACAAGGCGCGCGCATAGCCGATTCCCACGGCCATTGCCCCAGGGCTGAACAGGCCAGTATCTTTGTACCCCTTCTCGCTGACGTCGCGGATGGTGCCCTTGAAGTCGCCGTAGTCGACCGAGAGCACCGAGAAGGCTACTACCCCGTACTTGCCACGCCAGGGGTTTAGCGCCGCGCTGCCGTAGAAATACTTGATATCGGCGATCCAGTTCACTTGTCCGAAGCTGAAATCCGCCAGGGAGGATACGCTGGCCAATCCGGACGGGTTGTAGAACATCGATGCGGCGTAGCCCTCCTGTGCCGTGACCGCCTCGCCCAAGGCGCTGGCACGGGCGTCTGTCGAGACGCTGAGGAACTTCATGCCGGTCTGGGCCAGCTTTTGCAACTTCTGCGTCTGGCCTGGCGCGCTCACGCACCAGACCGCAAGCAGCGTGACTGCGATTAGCGACTTTTTCATGTCAGCACCCTATGCTTGGACCCGCTTACCGGATGACCACCAGTTTTTCCACCCAGTTCTTCCCCGTCTTGTGGTCCGTGACCACCACCAAGTAGATGCCGCTCACGATCACCTGGTTCGAGGACGTGGTGCAGTTCCAATATGCGTCCCCGGTGCCATCGGTGTGCTCGATGGTCTTGATGAGCTCACCACTTTCGGTGAAGATGCGAATAGTGCACTCGCCCGGAATGTTGAAGAACGCAATCTTGTCCCCCTCGCCGGGGAAGAGTAAATTGTTGGGGTCGGCAGAGATGTTGTAGGGGTTCGGGACGATGCGAATATCGCTCAGCTTCTCCCCTGCCGGTCTCTTGAGATTGGTGGGATCGTATGCCTGCGTGTAGTACCGGTTGCTCTTCAAAGTGTGGGCAGGGATATTGAGGGCCGGATTGGCCGGCACCTCCGGTCCCACCGCAAGCACATAGTAGTAATACGACGGCCCCCGTTCCAGTTCCGTGTCCCTGAAGGTGCGCTCGCCCGGACCAGCACGGTAGATCAGGGTGTAGGTGCTGTCGTACCTTCCTTTGGCTCGATAGATCTCAAACCCTTGCGGCGCAGGGGCCTCATCGTAGACCTTCCATTCCAGCGTGATGCGATCGCCGCCGCCATTGATATAGACCTCACTGGGCGGGAACTGGGGCTCGGCAAGCGTGTAGCCGGAGTTGTGGTTGGCGATGGCCCGCCGGAAGGTCTGAAACAACGAGTCCCGCCCTGTCAACACCCACTGGTTCTTGGTGCGAGCGTCGATTATGCCCTTCTTGTACTGCTTGCCGATCTCGATGCACATCTCTCGGCTCAACCCCGCTGCCGCTTCAGCCCAGACGATATGAATGCTCTCGCCTGGGCGCAACGTGTACGGGCCATATCCATTGCAGGCTGAAAAACCGCCGGGCGTACCCAATGCCGGGTCGCCTGTGGGAGAGGCAAAGTCGCCACTCGGCTCCACCTTGTCGCAGTGCCGAGGTGACATGTGCCCTTTGGACATCCACCCATATTCCGATTCCATGCGGGCGATATTGAAGGGATCGTTCTGCGACGTGTTGGGAGCGTCAGAGGACTCGTAGGTGGTCGTGGACGGCTGCGCAGGATCGTCGCTCGGATCGGTAGCCGAGTGGTCGGCATGAAGAGTGACGACGCCGATGAATTGAGCTGCGCCCAGTCGCCCCACCGTGTCGGCTGCACCAATGTAACCCGCTGAGCCCTGTGGGCTCCAAATCGGCGCCCCAATGTTGTCATAGAGCGTGAAGGGAGGATATTTGCCGTGCCACCCAAACTGGCAGCGGAAGTTTTCGTTCGGAGGATCAACCTTTACGCCGTCGCCGCGGGCGTCCAGCATCAGGTTAATCCCCCAGCCAGTTGCGTTGCCGATCAGGTAGCGAGTCTCCCGACACACGGCCCACCGGAACTGGAAGAAGAAGTAGACGTCTTCCAGGGTCTGATTCGGCAGCTCAATCTCCGGGTCGTCGTCCACGTTCCCGGTGTTCGTGAAGGTGTAATCGGAGACGATATAGTTATCGTGGTAAGGGTTGCTGAACTGGAAAATCTTCCGCGTCATGGTGATCCCAAGCTGGCAGTTGGTGACGTTGATGATCATGCGATCCGACTTCATGCTTGGGTCGACGCGGTTGTTGTCAACAGGCTTTTCGTAGGACAGCGCCCCATCCACAAAGACCACCGGCGGCTCGAAACGGCTCACCATCTCCATTTTGATGGGGAAGAACTCGCCTCCCCCTGAAACGCGCGGCCCCACGTGAACCACCTTGTATGGGAAGAACATGCCGTTCTGGTCAGTAAAGTTCTTGCAGCCGATCCACAGCGCCTTGGCCGCCTGCATGTCCTGGTACTGGTAGATGGCCGGCCATTGCATGCCGTACTGCTGCACCTTCATGAAGCCGTGCTCGATCTCGGACCCGATGCTGGAGTACCAGTTGTGCAGCGATCCCACGGCCATCCAGCGAATGTCGTACTGGCCGAAAAGCCCTGCCGGCAGCACCAACATCAGAAACAGCGCTGCCCTCCGCCATATGCTTGTTTTTGCCAAGGCCATCATGTGTGCCCTCGAGCTTGGAGTGACAGTTGCAGAAACGCCGCTAGTAGTTCACCCACAGGCGAATCCCCCAATACACGTCCCGGGGATGGAGGAACGTGAAATACTGCTGGTTCGGCATGTCGATGTGTGCTTTGCTGTCGAGCAACTTCTTGAGCTTCGGCTCAGGCACCATCACCCATTGACCGCCGATGCACTCGTAAAAGTTCTTTCTGCTCTTGTCGTAATAGATGACCATCGGATCCAGCCGGCTCACGTCCTTCATGTCCGCCACAAATTCCATAGGTTGGAATTTCACCCCTTCTTTGCGGTAGTCACCAGGGCGGTCGTTACCGGGGATGTTACCATAGGCCAGGCGATCGCCGATGTCGGCCGGCAGATGGAGCGACTTCATGTACGCCTCATAGTCCTTGCCGTCCACAAAACCGTATTGCGTCATGTACCTGATGTTGAAGACGTTGTAGATATCCACAAAGAACTCCAAATTGGCAAACCCAAGGCGGAAGTTCTTGCTGAGGCGCAGGTCAACATTGTAGTAGTCGCGCCACTGGACGTTGTATTGGATGCCGGGTATTGAGCCGCCACCGGTCCAGGTGAAGTGATAGCCGGAGCGCCACACCGCCAGCACGTTGAGGCGCCAGTCTCCGAGCAAGGAGAGCCCAGCGACCTTGGGGCCAAACTCCTGCGGCGTGAAAAAGTCAACGTTGGTCCGCGAATACGGTCGTGGCACAGGTTTCTCCTGGTAGTGGGTGCGCGTCTCCCGCTCATAGCGCCTCTGCTCGGCCGGGTTCTCGTAGTAGGTTCCAAAGCCGAAATTGCCTGCGGTGGTCACGTCATAGGTGTAATTCACAAAACCTTGGACCCACTGGCCACGGTTCTTGCGCAGCGTGAGCTCAAATCCACGGGTGTCCTGGTACGAATATGGCTTGGTCACGCTGTAGTTGACCTTGTTGTCGCGACTGACGTAGGTCACCAGGCGCGACTGCAAGGAGGCGTCCTTGTAGTAGCCCGCCAGGCGCAGAAGGAACTGATTGAACAGGCTATGCTCATAGCCGAGCTCGTACGCCACCGTCCTGGGCAAGGGGTTGTTCGGGTCAGCGATCCTGGTCACCGCATTGTTATCGGTGAACCTGCGCAACAGGAACAGGTTCTCGGGAAGGGGCAGCTGCCGGAAGTGGCCGTAGTTGAAGTAGAGCTTGCTGTTGACGGTAATGGGGAAGGCCACGCCCAGGCGCGGGCTGAGCTCCAGAATCCGCTTGGTGGGCTCTTTGGCCAGCAGGGTATCGATGCCCAGAGAGCGCTCTGCGGAGAAGGCGCGCGTAAACGGGTCGTACACGTACCATTCCCCGCCGGCGTGCGAGTAATCAAGGCGCAGGCCGACATTGGCGATCATCCCCTCGAACTCGAGGTTGTCCTGCACGTAGACGGCACCTCGCACCGGGTAGGTGTGCCACTTGGACTTGGACCGGCCGCTGGGGAGAAACTTGTCCACCGAGGCATAGTTCACGTTGTTGTCGGTGTACACGAACTCTACGCCGGCCTTGACATTGTTGTGGCGGTTCACCTGGCTGGTAAAGTCGGCTCGCAGCGACCAGACCGTGACCTTGCTGCTGTCGCGGGAGTTGCTCATCCCCACACCCATGCGCAGCCCGACGATACCGGTGCTGGGTGCAGGTTGGTAGCCAAAGGGCGCCTCGTCCACCCAGTAGTTGTTGCCAAACAGGTAGACGCGGGAGGTATCGCGGGCACGGCCCGGGTTCGTGTCGTAGCTGGTGTGGTAGCGCTGCAGGGTCACCTCGTAGAAGGTTGCCGGGCTGAGCACATGCGTCAATTTGGCCCCGACACTGTTGCGCGTGTAGGTGGAAGGACACCAGTACGCGTCGCCAAACATGCGGCCGTCGATGTACTTGGGGCCATTGCTCAAGGCATCGGCAATGCTCTCGGGGCTGCGGAAGATACCCGGGAGGCCAGAGTTGTTGTCGTTGGTGCCATTCTCGCCGCCCAGCATCCTCGCTACAAAGGAAATCTGGGCAAAATGTTCCAGGCCGCAAATCGGAGGTCAACTTGAGCTGCGTGTGGTAGTCCCGGTACCAGTCAGTCGAAAGAGGCACCACGTACATCTCCCTGGTACGGCGGTAGGACCAGAAAAAGCGCAAGTCGCCCAGCGCCCGGCTGATCACCGGCACGGGCCCGCCGAAACTCATGTCCACGTCATAGTCGTGCTGCCTGACCTCCAGGATGCGGCGATGTTCCCACAGAAAGACCTGTTGCGCCGCGGCAGGGGTGAGGTCGTCGTTAGGGTCATCGTTCTGCAGCGTCTTGGCCGACACCGCATTCCACCCCTCAAACTCCACGAACTGCTTTTGCGTGTAGGCGTCCCAGGCGCCGTTCTTGGTACCGGTCCAGCAAACGGCATCGTCCACATACGGGCGGATCCAGTACGACTCGCGCGCGTAAGGGGCATGGCCAAAATGCTTGGGGCCGGGCGGCCGGTACCGCCCCAAAAAGCCAAAGGTGTACTTGTCCCGCCGTCCCTCTTTGGTCACCACGTTGATCAAGCCCGAGCGGATGTTGCCGAACTCGGCGCTAAAGCCGCCGGTCTGGATCTTGATTTCGTCGATGGAGGTGTAGCTGATGCCGGTGTAGGGCTGGAAGGTACGTTCATCCCGGAACGCAAAGCCGTTGACCACAAAGTTGGTCTGCTCGCTGCCGCCGCCGCGAATAGTCAGCCCTATGACTCCGGCCTCAAGCCCCACCACCTCGGCCACCCGCACCATGGGCAGCGCCTCGATCTCCTTGAAATTGAGGCTTGCCACGCTGGCGGAGACGTCCTTCTGCACCACCGGGCGTTCGGCCACCACCGTCACCTCCTGCCCCATTAACGTCTCCGGCTGCAGCTCAAAATCCACCGTGGTCGTCTGGTCGATACTTACCCGCACCTGGGTGGCAGTGACGCGGGCGTAGCCGATCATCGAAGCGCGCATGGTGTACGTGCCGGGGGGGACATTGAGGATGACGTAGTAGCCCTTAATGTTAGTCGCCGCTCCCATGGTGGTCCCCTCGATGATGACGTTGACCCCAGGAAGCGGTGCTCCGGTTTCTTTGTCCGTCACCGTGCCGGCAATCTTGCCCGTGGTGCCGGCAAAGCAGATGCATGCTCCAGCCGCGACCAGGAGCAGCACAAGTACTTGAGCAACCTTCATGACGTGGGTCCCTCCGGGGTAGGCCTTAGTTTACACATTACGCCTTTTCAGGCACCAGCATGAACGCAACCACGGCCCCAGGTCCTTCTGTGCGCAGTCAGCCCCGTTCGTTCTTTACGCTTTCCAATATAGCCCTTTTTTAGAAAAAGTCAAGAAGAAAAGTTGGGCCTGCGAAAATCCCCACCCCCCATCCGTTGTTCAGTGCCTCATGCCTGCTCGCCTCCTGGCACCGGCCCCTTCATGTCACAGAGGCCTGCGGCCAAGAGAGCCTCTCCTCCCCCGCTGCCGGAAAAGGTCCCAGCTGACCCTTTACGCGCAAACGTAGCCTTCGTATCCTGCAACTCGCGACACACGAGGGCCTTACGCACCAGAGCAGTTACTCGAGTACCACGACCTCATGAATTTCCACCTTGGGAACCGTCACTATCAGTTCACCATTGCGGAACGTGTACGCCAGCTTCTTCCCCGCTGGCATGAGGCGCACCGCCTTGGGCTTTGCGTTCGACCTTATGGTGACCGTGAGCGGTCCCACCGCGGGGATCTGGTCAAAGACGTTGACCCTGTCGTTGGCGTGCGGACCGCTCGTGTTGACCAAGTTCACCATCAGCTTGCCGCTCTTGCGGTTCACGGTTACATCGACGTTATGCGAACCCTTCACTTCGACCAACGGCGAGGGATAAAGTTCGGCCACCAAGGCGTTCAAAAAGTCGCGAGCCACCGTTGTGGCCGAGTTCATGTACCGTTCGCCGAGGTTGAGGTACACCCCGGCAATCAAGCCACGTCCATACTGAGCAATTGAGGCGGCAACCATGGGCTCGCCGGCAAAGTCGTTGTTCTGGTAGATCTCGCCAAAAGGGCGAACTCCCGAGCCCAATTGCACTGGCTGGTACTCAGAGTTGAGGCCTGCCAGGTGCCCATGCGCGACCAGACCATTTACCTGCTTTTGGGGCTCGCCCTGGCACGTCACCCCCAACTCCCTTTCAAACAGCCTTGCCGCTCTTGCGCCAATGATCAAGAGGCGCCCCCCTCCTGCCACATAATCGAGCAGCAGCGCCTTAAAATCGGGATCTACGTACGCCCACTCGGGATAGACGAGGAGTGGGTATTCCCGCGCCCGCGTTTGCAGGTGGTGCTCCATGACTATGTCAACAACGTTCTGGCCGTCCAGAAGGCACTGCAGAATACCCTTTATGGCACTGACCTCCTCAGTCCAACCCGCGAACGGCTTCGGGCTTTGCCGGTAGAAAGCGTTCGTGGAGAGGATCAGCCCGATGTGCGGCACCGGCTGAGCCCGGTGACAGAGTGCCTGACGGGCGCGGCAGAACTTTGCCACCTCGGCCATAACCTGCATCTGCCATCTGCGGATTGACCCGTCGCGCTTCTGGGGGAAGTAAGCCTGGAACCCCCCGCCAAGGGCAATGACGATCGCAGCCTCTTGCTGCAGCTGGGGGACAGATTTGGTGCTGTAGTGACCATCGATCCAGGTAAAGCTCCAGGCCATGAGGTCCCACGGTTTGCCTTGCTGCGCCATGACCCGCCCTTCGAACCGCGCCGAGTTGACGCTGTTTCTCCACAGGTAGTCGCCAGAGAGAAAATCCACATCAGCGGTCACCGGCTCCGGCATGAAGGAACTGAAGGACCAGTTGCTCGCAATCTGGAAGTCCGGACGGTACGCACGAAGTGCCGACACATAGTGGCGCAGATAGTTGCGATAGCCTTTTCGATTAAACTCCAAGAACTCGAACCAGTAGGGATCGGCGGGGGACTTGGGGATCTGAGAGATTCCCGTCTTTTCCGTGAAAGCTTGCAGCGCCGCCGGCGAATAGTCCGGTTCCACTGCCCAGCAGTCGCCATCCACCCATACGCCGTCGATACCATAGTCGTCCACCAGCTCCTTGAGCTGTGGGATGAGGAGCTGGTCCACATAAGGTCCGAACACCGACGTCTTCTGCTTGCTGGGCTCGCCTTGCCCGTTCACACATGCCCACTCAGGGTGTGTTTCCACCGCCTTCTCATCCCAGACCCCTGAGTAGTGGACATAGAGCGCAACGCCTTTTTCAGCCGTCACTTCCCGCCAGATGCGCAGGGGATCCACCACGAAGCCGGGCGCTTGGTTTCCGACCTTTGTCGGGTAACTTGAGCGGCCAGGATGCCCCTTGCAATCGCACTGGACGTAGTCAGGTTTGACGGTGTCCAGGATGTAGGCCACCATCTCTCGGTTCACGTTCCTGCCGATCTCGGTGCAATCGTCACCGGCGTGAAAATCGAAATGGATACCGAGAACGCTCTCGGAGCGCTTGAGGCGCGGAGGGTAATTTTGAGCACAGAGTTCGAGGGTGGTCGAAAACAAGCAGGTGAAGCTCAGCAAGAGGCATGTGCTTCGCATCGTCGCTCCTCCAGGCGCAGTGATTGCAGTTCAATGTCGTCCAAGGGACTGCCGATTTCCCATGGTGGCTCTCTGCACACCAGCGTCAGCCTTCCGCCGGGCAAGAGGCTCACCTGGCCGAGGCGGGGGCCGAGCAAGGCTTTTTCTAAGGCATGTTCAGCACCTCGCTGGGGACTGGGTCATGGCCGCACATGGGGTACGAATTCGACGCGCGGGGCATCAGGGCCGTCGCGCCGGCGCAGCTCCTCCAGCGCATCCATGCGCAAGCGATAGAATCTGAAGCCGTAGAAATAGGGCTTGAGAGGCAGCAGCGGTTTTGCCTTGCCCTTTCCCGTTCGCTGCACGCGCTCATTGTGCGCCTGAATCTTGCGGTTCTTGGCGGCGATCCGCTCGTTCTCTTTCTCACGGGCAGTGCGCATAGCCGGTGCCTCGCGGCAGAGCTCCATCAGCGGCTCCTCCACCACCCGTGGATGGGTCGAATGGAGCAAGTTCACCGTGCCGTCCTCGCTGCGGGTGATGAGCCCCACATGTCCAACGTAGAGCCCATCCTGGTTGCCACGCACAATGTTGACAAAGTCGCCAGGCTCGAGTCGATCGATGAACTCCGGCAGGAGTTCGTACGGGATGTAGGACCAGGAGAGCTCCTGGGGCGGAATATCCTGGCCGATCCCGAATCGCCGAAAGAACCGGGCGCGGTCGATGACCGAAGTAACGGGTACAGCCCTGTCGTCAACCAGCTCCTGGGTGAGATCCTCGACCAACCAGGAGTTGCTCACCACCCAGTCAGCCTCGGTGTAATGGTTTCTGGTTAGCATGCCGATGCGCCCGTCCTTGTAGCGGATCCTCTGCAACAGGGCGATGAAGCCCGACCAGTCGTGGGCCAGGGCCATGGCGTACATGTGTTCAGCGAACACAAGACAGTCGCTCTTGCGAAGGCTGTAAAGTGGCTCAGGGTCGTAGAGTTCGAAGGGGAATTCCCCAAGGAGGAAGATCTGGTACCGTTGCCCTATCATCTTGCGTGCCAGGTGTTGGACCCGCAGTCGGGGATCAGGCTCCATCTGCTGGAGATATCCCAGGTAGGAATCAACCTCACGTTCGCTGAAGCGATAGAGCGGGGTGCGTTGCATGCGCGCCAGCTGCTCGCCGCGGATGCCCAGACGCGCTGCCACCTCTAGCTCGCGTTGACTCGGCTTTCTTGCCGGCATAAATGTCGCACACCCTGCAAGGCAGACCACCGACAACAGAAGGAGGAAGATCGACCAAAAGGTGCATCGTTCCACAGCTGTGTATCTCCTCACTTTGGTTTTCCATGCGCACCGTACCCGGCCGGAATACGCGCGATCCCCAGTGGCACTCTTTGCCGCCCAATCCTCTGGCTTGGGATTGGGCGGCCGGTCTGACTATTTGGCGAGCACAAGCTTTCTGCTCATCGCCTGCCCGTCGCTGACCAAACGGTAAAAATAGGTGCCGGAAGGGAAAGCACTGCCATCGAATTGCAGCCGATACCGACCAGGCGCCAGCTGTTGGTCCACTAGCCTGACGATCTCCCTGCCGAGAAGGTCGTAGACCGTGAGCGTGACGTGCCCCGCGCTGCCTATGTCGAAGGGGATGATCGCAGTAGGATTGCACGGGTTGGGGTAGGCCGGATAAAGCATGAGGGTCTGCGGCACCCCGCTGCTCGCCAGCTGTACGGCCCCAGGCTCGGTGGACTTTTTGACCAGACGCAGGTGGTCGAAAAACACCCTGCCCCTGATGGCACCGGATTCACCGCGTGTGAGTTGGAAGCTGTCGATGCGGTAGGCGGCACCGTTCATGACCCCGTCGCCGATCCAGCTGCCTACGCTGGTCGGGTCGCTGAGACGCCATTCCACCAGTCGCCAGCCGTACCAATCGATAGTCACCCACTCGGAGACCTCGTGATAGGGCCAGTCAGTGCCGGTCCCTTCGTCAACGCAGAATCGGAACTTGTTGCCGCTGTTGTCGCCGAATAGGTAGACTTGCAGCGTGTAGCTGGTATCGAACACCACATCGCGCGGGGGGCCGGTCCTGAGGTACTCCCGCAACAGGTAGCCCTGCGGAGGCGGCGTCTCCATCCACTCGTAGGTGAGCAATGCGGACCGCTTCGTCACCGGCCGCGTGGAGGAGGCCGGCAAATAGACGTCCTTGTTGATGCTAAAGGTTGAATTGGCCACCACAATGCCCGAGGTGGAACCGCTGTAGCTGGGCTGTTCCCAGTTCCCACTGGCGGAAAAGTCGTCGATCATCCGCGTCTCCACATAGCGCGTGGCAGCAGTACGAAAACCGAAGGCAAATTCCTCTTCCATCGGATTGCCGGTGGTGTCGCACACTGTACTGCGCACCTGCACCATGTACTCCGTCTCGGGCACAAGGGGCTCCCAGCCCCTGATGGAGATCAGCGAGCGCTCGGCAGCAGTGGCAAGGAGCGCCTCCACCTGAGCGGCGCCACTGCTGCTTGCCACCGACGCGGTGGTATCGGTGAATGTCGCCGGATCGATGAGCTCATCGAACATCACCGTGACAACATCGTCCACGTCCATCGGGGTAGACCACGGGGCAGTAGGGTAGGTGAAGGCAACCTTGGGCCCCACATCATCCACCTGCCTGGTAGTGAAGTGGAGCTCAAAGGGATCGCCTTCCACCCCGTCACCATTGCCATCAAGCCGGCGGCCGTTGACGTCCGCAGCGCTGGCCTCTACCCGCACGGTGTACTGCGTGCCGAACTGTAGACGCACCGGCACAATCTGCACGGTCCTTCCGTCCTGCCACGTCATGCGGGCAATGTCAACGGCGGGCGTAAACGCGAGAGCGGAAGCGACGCTCGCTTGGTCCATACTCTTGGAAAAGGTAAGGGCGATGGCAACGTTCACCGGCACGGTGTCCCCCTCGGCGGGGTCGGTGGCTACAATCACAGGTGCGAACGAGGGGATCGGGTCAGTGACTACCACGTTGGACGGCGGGGATTCGTTCCAGTAGCGATCCAGGACCGTGGCCGCATAACGGTAGGCGCCGTTGAAATCCTGGGTCCCTGGGAACGCCTCCACGATCGAGTAGGGCTCCCGGCCAAAGTGGATGTCGACGATGCGGTCGGCCTCCGGCTCGATCACGTCATCCTCTGACCGGTAGATGGCATAGCGGTGAGGTGCCACCACGGATGCCGGAGGGGAGACGGTGAGCTGATAGTGGAGCGAATCGATCTTGGTGATGGCAATGCTCGGTGCCCCTGGTGGGTCTGCATGCACAGACCATCCGGGGCGCACCTTGGTCTTGCGCTCGAAGAAGCTCTGCCCCGCCTCGTTCCAATACTGATAGTCCTCCCAGCTCCCGTAGCTGAAAAACTGAAAGCCATCTACCCAGGGCACCGTACGACAGATCTCCACCACAGCAGGGTGGCGGTACCAGACTTTTTCCTCAGCAAACTGGTAGGAACCAGGGCCAACCGTGAACAGGCGACCCTCCGCGATCCCCTTCTGAATCCATGGCCCCCAGGACTCACTGGGTCCGACCAACATCGAGTAGAATCCATCTGGCGTCAGCCAGTGGTAGTGCATGGGGGTGAGCTGGTCCACATAGCCTTCGTTGAACCAGAGAGCGGCATCCTGGTACACTGTGCCGTAGCCCTGCCAGCTTGACCAGTTATACTTGCCCAAAGCCGCCGGCGACAGGCGCACCCAAGGCTTGACCGCTTGGATGGAGTCGTGCAACACGCGCACAAACTCGGTGACCGACCATCGCCACCAATCCTCCCATGAGCTAAAGCCGGCAGGGACTCCCGCGCTGTAGGGATGCTCGATATCGTACAGGTATCGCCCCGCAGCATTCTCCTCCAGGTCCTGGAGCTGCTCCACGGGGATCATGCCGTCAAGCCATTGCTGCTCCTCTGCCATCTTGGCCAGTCCCTTGGAGAGCTTGGAGTTGCTATACTCATTCCAGCGGACGTAGTCCAGGTGCAGGCCGTCAATGTCGTACTTGCGCACGATCTCCATCGCCACGGCGATGGTGTAGGAGCGTACGGCCTCCAAGCCTGGTGAGAAGCAGATGTTGCTGGTCATGGGGTTGCCATCGCGGTCACGACAGATCCACTCCGGGTGCAACACTGCAGGAGCACCGGGCGCAGTGGAAGAAACCTGAAAGACGTTGAACCAGGCGTGTAGCTCCATCCCGCGCTTGTGCGCCTCCTCGATGGCATAGGCCAGGGGATCGTAGCCTGGATATCGATAGCCCGCGTAGTAGCCCCAGGGCTCGTAGGAAGAGTTGTAGTATGCTGTGCCGCTCTGCCGACATTGCCACAGCACGGCGTTCATATTGGCGGCCTGGTGGCGATCCAGAATAGCGCGCACGTTGGCCATGTTCTGTTCGGGCGTCAACGAGGAGCTGATGTGCTCCCAGGTAATCACCCACGTGGCCCGGAATTCCCTGTTGGTCCCGGCCACCAGCGCCTGGGTCAACAGCGCGCTCACAAGTAGCAAAGTCCCAATTCTCATCGTACCTCCCGCATAGGCCAAAAGCCCTTATGCCGCAGCCCCGACCGACCGACGCCTCAGCCCTAAAGTTCTCATCGGGCCAAGATCACCTGAGTGGCCGCAGCCCCCTTCTCCGTGCTCAGGCGACACAAATACACGCCGCTAGCCACGTTCTGTCCGCGCTCATCGGTACCGTCCCACTGCACGGTGTAGGTCCCAGGGGCTTGAGGCGCATCCACGATCGTCTTCACCTTCCTCCCCAACGCGTCGTACATCACCACCCGCACGCGTTGCAGTTGCAACAGGTCCGGCACTTCATACTGCAAGGTCACCACTGCATTGAACGGATTCGGATAGCCCTCAAGGACGCGCCGGCTGCTGAGCACCGGGGGGAGTGGTTGTTGCACAGAGACGCCTATGGGGCGGGCGACGCGTAGGTCGTCAAAGATCAAGCTGCCTTGCGCTGCGCCACCCGGCTCATAAGAGAGCTGAATGCTATCGAATCCCAACGTACCGTTAAGCACGCCGTCGCCGAGCCAAGTGCCGGTACCGTCACGCGACATGTCCCACGTCACCAGGCGCCATCCTACCCAGTCCACCACATACCACGGACTCACCTCATGATTGGCGGCCTGGTAATCAGGCACGCGGTCGTCCACGCAGAAGCGAAAGAGGGTGCCGCTGCCGTCGCCGAACACATAGACCTGCAGCATCCAGGAACCGTCGAAGCGCACGTTCTTTGGCGCGCCCCCGGACAGGTAAGTGCGGATCAGCCAGGCGGGCGCGGCCAAGTCCCACGCATAATCGACGCGCATCGAGGTGGTGCTCCCCGTGAGCAGGTCCACCAGCGTACGTTCCTCCTGCCTCCCTGTCCGCTCAGTCACTATGCCGGTGGTGCTGCCGCTTTGCTGAGGCGCCCACCAGTTGCCAACACCCGCCTCAAAGTCGTCGATGCGCACCGTCGTCGGAGATACTTCTGCCGTCACGAAACTGTAGGAACGGTTATTCACAACCACGTTGCCAAAGTAGTCCCGGAGCCCGGCAAAAATGCGCGTCACATACGTCTCGCGGGGATTGAGCGGGGCATTCGGGAAAAACGTGAGCACACTCTGCCTGTTGACCACGTAGTGCTTGAGCACACCCGGCACGTAGGTGTGGTCGAGAAACCGCTCCAACTTGAAAAGCGCTGCCATGTCCACCGTGCTGTCCAGCTCCTCATCGTACCAGGCGCTGATGATGGGGTGAAGCTCCACGTTGGTGGCACCTTGCTTGGGGTACATCTTCACAATCTTGGGCGCAGTAATGTCCGCGCGGCTGGTGCGGAAGGTTATTACCAGGTTGTCCCCACCAACGCCGTCGCCGTTGCCGTCCAAGAGGAAGCCGTGGACACTGCGCGCGCTGCCGGCGATGGTCAACACATAGTCGGTGGTAAACTGCAGGGTGTCGGTCTTAACCGTGAGGCGGGTCCCGTCAGATGACCAGGAGAAGCTCACCTGGGCCGGTGGCTGTAGCGAAAAAGCTGCCTCCACCGACTGCTGGTCCATGGGCCGACTGAAGGCGATCACCATATCGGACCACGCCGGGAAAG
>JBBIKH010000006.1:0-17426 GCA_037445575.1 bacterium | reverse complement strand
TCTTGGCAACCGGCGGCACGGTACTGTACAGGCCCACATCCACGAAGGTGAAAAAGGTGTCGGATAGAGTGACTTGTACCCGAGCCGGGATGTAGTTGTCCGCCTCAGCAGTGAGCTCCGTGCTGCCGGTCCCCAATCCTTCAATGTAGTAGAACCCGTTATGGAGCTGCTGCGGGTCATTGGAGTAAAGGTGGAATAGGGATTCGTACGTGTCCGTCACATAGGTCGAACCGCCGACGGTGACCCGCGCGCCGTTCAGTGGCACCCCGGTCTCGGCATCGTAGATGATGCCGGTGCAAATCCCCGGAGCAGGACGCGCCAAGCGATGAAAGCGAAGAATGGACCAGAAGAACGTGCGCGCTTCTAGCCGCTTCCAATCGTCATTCATGAAGAGCTGGTTCTGCCGCGGGTTGGTGTGAAACCCTGATTCACTGAGCTCCGAAGGCATAGTCGTTTCGCGGTTCACATGCAAATACGGACCACCAGAGGTACGACAAAAGTCCGACCAGGTGTAGAAACTGCAGTCGCCGATGGACCCACGCGTGGTGGTTCTCATCCCGCGCGTGAGGAGTACCACCATGATGTCCGACATGGCCTTGCCGCCCTTGGGGTTCTTCTCCTGGCCGTTGTAGTACTGCCCCCACAGGAGCAAGGTACTGTTGGCCGACGGATCACCGGCGTCGCTATGGATGGAGTGGAACCAAGCTGCTCCCACGCGGTTGGCAAAGTCGGTGCGCTGCGTCAGCGATACCTGCTGCTGGTCATTGGTACGCGAGATGTAGACCGTGTCGATGTCGGTTTCGTTTAGCAACATCTCTCGTAACCTGAGCCCCACCCGTAAGTTGCGCTCCGCTTCGGAATAGCCGTACACCCCGACGTTTTCCCTCTGACTGTGGCCTGGGTCCAGAAAGATATTCCAACCGGACAATCCCGTCACTTGCGCCACGATGGTCATCGGCACGAGAACAATCCCCAACCACACAACACACAATTGGCACATTCTGTTGCTTACGCGCATCGGCAGCCTCTCAGACCCTATTGACGTTCGCACACCTAGGCGGATCACTGCTCAATCCGCGTCTTGCTGGTGTCAACCACCACTTCCACTCGCACAACATAGATTGCCCCTTCGTCCATGGTGTCAAAGGCGATGAGCTTTCCGTCGGGCGACCAGGACGGGTTCATCTCCAACCGCTGCGGCGTGGCGGTGATTGCGGTCCTGTCCGAGCCATCCGCTGCCACGCAGTAAATATCCGATGAAGTGAATTGATGGCCGTCATCTTCGGCAATCATGTAGACCAGGTGGCGGCTGTCTGGCGCCCATTGGGGGCGGTTGCCTCGCCCCAAATCGACCAGCCCGCTCCCATCGACGTTGACCACGTAGAGATTCCCGCCCAGCACCTCGAAGGCCAGACGCGTGCCATCCGGGGAAAGGACCTCGTTGAGGTACTGCTCCCCAGGTAGGGGGTCAAGGGTAGCAACCGGCTTCGCGCCCGGCCCAGCCACGATGATGACTCCGCCCTTCTGGTAGCAGAAGTAGCGCGGCGCTCCTTTGGCGGCCTCGAGCGCATGCATGCCGGACTCCAGCACTTCCACCTCGCGAGGTCCGACGATAGCCACCTTGGCGTCGTTCTCAGCCCAGTGCGGAAGCTCCGGCATGGAGGTGCGATAGTCGGTCAAAAGCGTCGCCTCGCCGGTATCGAGGTGAAAGATTTTGACGGCATTGTACCGGAACGGACCCCGATACTGAGCCACCCTCGCCAGGATCGCCCGCGAGTCCGCCGACCATTCGAATCCATAGCCTGCGGCTGGCTCGGGAGTGACCTCCCGCACCTGGCTGCCATCTGCGTTCATCACCCACAGCCCCTCGTAGCGCTCGCCGGTGAAGGCAATCATCCGCCCATCCGGCGACCAGGTGGGGTTCATGAAAAAGTTGCCATCCCCTCCGACCAACCGCACCGGCTTTCCCACCACCTTGACACCTGCGCCTACCTGGGCCCAGGCCAGCATCATCAAGGCCAGCGTGAACGATAGTCGTCGCATGTGTGTACCCTCGAATGTTCGCAAAAAGACTCGTCGTTGTGCTACAGCTTGATAAAGACCTTCTTTCGATAAAGCAGTGTAAGAATACCGGCCCACAGCAGGATATGCAAGAGCGGATAGAGCAACGACCCGCCCCAGTTGCCGGCCACTGGCACCAAAACCTTCGAGTAGATGAGCCCCTTCACTGACTGGCGGGTCCCGTCGCCCATGGTGAATTGCCAGTAGTACAGCCACTTGGCCAGCAGCGAGGAGCCGAAGTAGGCCAGAATAGCGTTACTCCCGTAGACGATCATCGGCTGCAGTCCGCGCCGCCACCCCTTCACATCGATCGCCCAGTAGCTCATGGCCAAAAAGTGAAGAGCCAGCCCTGCGGTGTACAGCACGTAGCTACTAGTCCAAAGCTGCTTATTCAGGGGCATCCAGGTCTCCCAGACCAGCGATGCAACCAACAGCAGGTTGGCCCAGACAAACATACCCGTGGTCTTTTCCTGTGGCGTGCGCTCGCTGCGCAGCCATTGGCCGGCCAAGTAGCCCAACAGGGTTGTGCCGACTGCTGGCACGGTGCTCAGAAAGCCCTCAGGATCGAAATCTGGCTTCCACATGTGACCCTTGAGCAGCAGGTTGTCCACGTACTGGGCCAAGTTGCTCCCCAATGCCCATGGATCACTGCCGCGTCCGGGAAATGGCACCAAAGTCATGACCGCCCAGTAGCCGCCAAGCAGAAGCACGATGGTCACTACCTGCGCCCGCCTCCCCACATTGAGCACTACCAGGGAGGCCAGGAAATAGCACAAGGCGATCCGTTGCAACACTCCAGGCAAGCGCATGTGGGCAAAATCGAACTCTGGGAAAAGGTTCAGAAACCACCCCAGCAGCAAGAGGAGCAAGGTCCTTTTCAGCACTTGCAAGTAGAGCGGGCCCAATTTGCCAGCCGATTCTAACCTCCTGGCGAAGGAAAAGGCCATGGCCACCCCCATGATGAAGAGGAAAAAGGGGAACACCAGGTCGGTAGGTGTACAGCCGTGCCACTCTGCGTGACGCAATGGCGGGAGCACGTACCGCCAGCTACCCGGATTGTTAACCAAGATCATGAAGATGATGGTGAGCCCACGGAACGCATCGAGTGAGACGAGCCTCTTGACGGGCGTCTTTTCCATATCGACTACCCCTTAGCCTTGCTCAAACCGGTGTCGTGAACCTGGGAGTTCAACGCACCACCGCTACCTTTCGACAGGCCAAAACACGGCCGGCCTTGATCCGATAGAAGTACACGCCCGAGGGGAGGTCATGTACCGACCAGCGCACCTCATGTCTTCCGGCAGGGAGCACCTCATCCACGAGCACGGCGACCTGCTGGCCGGCGGCGTTGTACACACGCAATTCCACCGGTGCATCGTGCCCGAGAGTAAAGACGATCGTCGCCTCGGCGTTGCATGGATTGGGGAAGCTCTGCGCCAGCTCGAAAGCCTGTGGCCCCTCCGTGGCCGGGGCTTCCTCCACCAACGTCACCTCCTGCACCAAAGCGAACTTGATGGCATCTGCGCGAAGGACCACTCCCTTCGGGTCGGTGTTCTTCCCGGTGTCGATGACCTTCACCTCCACCTGCACACCGGCGGGGAGGTGGTAGCGGCCAATTCGCACCCACGCACCGCTGCCCAAGTTCTGGTTCACCACCACTGAGTCCAAAGGGATGCCCGCGATGCTCACGACGTACAAAGCGTTGTTGGTTGAGTTGACGGTGGTCGGCACGATTTCGAACAGGTCGTAGATGCCGGGCACCTCCAGCATTGCGGAGAAGGCGGCCCAGGCACGGGGAGTCTGGTTGAGCGACGCGTAGCGGCTGGTAGGACCGTAGGCCTGGGCTACGCTGTAGTGCCACTGACCAAATTCCACGTAGTGGAGCGAGTCCTCGTTGTCGACGATCAGGAAATAGTTCTGCACCCGCGCCGCCACCGGCACGCTCAGACGCGGCTTGCGCGGGTCGTTGCTGAAGAGGATCAGAGTATCCGTCATCGCTCCTGACCGGGGCCAGAAGGCATTCACCGGGAGGTTCACCCCACCCATAGCCGGCACGCGCAGCGGAAAAGTCACCGGACACGATAACACCCCCTGCGGCGAGTCACAATCCGTGACTGTGACCTCCTCCACCCCGCGGTTCTGTAGCCTCAGGGTAAAGCGGACTGTGTCGCGTCGGCTCACCTCGCCCATGTCGACGACGGCCGGCTGCACGTGAAGGTCGCGGTCTCGAACCAGAGCGGAGAACTTGGCCACGTCGGCGACCGCTGTCACTCCATTCTCGCCGCCGCGCACCACCATCTCCAAGAACGTCGCAGAGCCTGGGGACAGAGGCGCAGTACCAACATACACCCATTCGCCAGCAGGTACGGGGGCCGAGAACTGCGCAGTGCTCGCCTCCACGCCGTCACTATAAAGCCGAAACGCCATCGCACGTACCGGATTGCTCACCGCAGGCACCTGCACGAACACGTTGTACACCGCCTGCTCCGCTAGAGCGGGACACCAGCGCACCGCGGCGCTATCGCCAGGGGCCACGGTTGCCATCCACGCCGTCCTCCCCCACGCCGGCTGGCCCTGCGGGCGCCATTGGCCGCTCACCACCTGCAGCGCGCCGCTTTCATCGTCGCAGAACAGATCATCCGGCAGGAAGCGATGGACAAACAAGGCCTGGTTACCCACGGTGTCGCATACCGCCACACCCACCTTGGCAAGCCTCCGCCCGCGCAAGGAGACCTCCCATGTGTTCGGCCCCACGGGCTGGCAAGGGACAAGGCCATAGTCTTCGTAAATGTCCTTGACGGCGACTACGGGCTGCGGTTGGAAGATTGGCTCATCCGTGTGGATGCGGAGATGGCTCTCCTCACCGCCGCCGAGACCCTCTACGACAAGGGAAGGTGGCGTTCTATCACTGGTGCGCAGCCAACGCTGCATCGCCTCCACAGCCGTACAATAACGAAAAGTGACTTCCGGGTAGCGGGCCGCCGCGGCATGGGCGGCGCTGTCAATTTTGGCAATGTTGCTCAGAAAGTCACTCTCCGGCAGATGCCCCCAAATGCATGCCACCTGATCAACGCCGCGGTTCGCCTCGGCGAATATCTGCTCAAGATAACCCCGGGCCAGCGTAGTGGAAAAGTGCGCCGAGCGCACGTTCCATCCCGCTCCATTGCCGGGAATCTGGTAGTTGTCCTCCGAAGGGTGGTACGGTACCCATTCGCTCGGCGCTTGCGACCAGTCGATCACATTGTCCAACGGTTCGGTAGTATCCACACCCCGGGCAGGGTAGTCATTGTGCATGCTGAACGGCAGCAATTGGTTGAGGTAGCGCTGCCAATCGTTGTCCATGTAATGCCAGCCGCTCCTAAACGAGACGGGGAAGACCTGCTCCTCAAGCAGGAGCTGCGCCAGGGTCACGTCAAAATCATCTCGACATTCCAGGAAGGTGTGCGCCTGATTCCACCACCAGCGGCCGTCGCCGTCATAGTCGCTCCACAGAAATGAGTGGTAATGGAGCGAAAGCTCGTCGCCGTTGACGGCCACGTTCTGCCCGTGATAGGTCTTCATCAGGTACATGGTCATGATGTTCGGCAAGGGCACGTTGGTGTTGCGGGCGTAACGGAAGATGTTACCAGCCATCATCCACCAGGTCATCTTCAGAGGTTGCCCATAGGAGTCGACAAAACGCTGCCGGAACTGGGGAGACATCACTTGGTAGGCGTTGCGTGAGGGGTCCACATAGAGATCGAGGCGGTAGAGGCAGTCAAAGCGCCCGTCATCCATGCCGTCCCAAATGGCGGTGTCTGAACCGAGGACCAAATACACGGTCCCACCGCCCCACGCGGGGCGCCAGGACACGGCGCTGACCAATGCCAACCCTATGCACACCAGGAGCCAGCTGGCGAGTTTGCGAGTTGCTTGCATCATCTCCTCAGGGGTCTAGTACCGAGCTCAAATTTGCACATTGCCGATGGCAAAATCAAGCAGGAAATTCGCTCCTTCCCTTGGGGCAAAAAGAGAGGCCGTTGGGCTTCCAACGGCCTCTCCCGTGACCGCGTGTGAATCGGCCTACTTCACCAGGGTCATGGACTTGGTCAGGATCTGGCCGTCAACCACGAGCCGATAGAAGTAGTGACCCGAAGGCAGACCGGTCGCGTCGAAGGTGACACGATGCTCTCCTTCGCCCATCTTCTCGCTGACCAGGGTCTTGATCTCCCGCCCCTGCATGTCGTAGACCTTCAGCTCCACAAAGCTCTGCTTTGCCAAGGTGAACGGAATAGTGGTGGTCGGATTGAAGGGGTTGGGGTAGTTCTGCATCAGCCCATAGTCCCTGACCACACTGCCGTTCCTGACCTCAACGACGCCCGTGTAGGGGTTGGGATTCTTGAAGCGTTTGGTCACCCCGCCGTCAAAGTCGTTGGCAAGCGCGTACCACACGCCGCCCTCTTCATAGAAAGCCACCCCGCGCGGCGAGAAGATCTTGCCACCCACCGGTGGGTTCGGGTCGCTGGTCGGGTTGCCCGCTGGCTCGCACAAGCTGTCCACCACGGCATAGCCCTTTCCGGGATCAAGCTGGTACCAGCTCTTGAAATCGGTGGCAGCGTTGTCCCAGTAGGTGCCGACCCACATCATGCCCCAGGGGTCCCAGTCCAAGCACTGCGCCCACATGTTGCGGGCCACCGAGCCATCCGGGTTGAAGACCGTACCCAGGGTGTCGATCAGCGTGTAGGTGCCATCCGGGCCATCGGGGCCGTAGTAATACCACACCCCATTCGGACCCGCGTAGATTGCGCCCACGTACACGTCTTTGCCCTCATCGGTGACGATCACGCTCCGCTGGATGGTCTTCACCGTGTCGGCAAAGTAGCTGTACAGCTCGAAATCAGAGTCGTAGATATAACCCGGATTGCCGTTCAGCACTGTAGTGATGTAAATGTAGCCATTGGCATCCTCGGCTGCCTCAGTCAACGACGCACCAGGTTTGGGGGAGGCGTAGTTCATCGTCTCCTTCGTCTGGTAGTTGATCCGCCAGACGTCGTCATAGGCGCTATACAGGACGTTACCGTCCTTATCCAAGCTCATGCCGCGGCACCCGTTGACCAACGTATCCGGGTTACCACCAGAGGTCACGAAGATAACCTTGTCGACGACGTTGCCCTGCTTGTCGTAAATCCAGATTGGCTTGATGGGCTTCTTTGTGCCACTTGGCAGGACAAGGGTGTCTGTGTAGGCATAGTACCCAATCCACACCCTGTCATCCGGGGTAATGACGATGCCGTGCGGCTGGCTCCTGAATGCGAAGTCACCGTCGAATACCCACTGGGCCGCGGCCATCGAAGCCATGGCGGTCATCGCCAGCAGTGTTAGCAGTACCTTTTTCATCGCTCGTCTCCTCCACGTTTACTGCCCACAACCGACGCACTCGTTTTCCCCTAAGCCCAGATACGGGCAAGGACCGGCTTTCGCATCACCTCCTTTCAGCCCCTTACATTCTTTCGCCTCATCCCCGTGGAACGATTGCAGGAGTTGAAGTGCTGGCAAAGAGCTTGATTAAAGATACCTAACTCCCCGCAAAAAGTCAAGCGTTTTCTTTCCCCCAGCGTGGCTCTACAAGCGCCCGTAGTAAGGGGCACCCTGCTTGAGCATGTTGATCTTCAGCACCGCCTTTTTCTTCGGGTCGTCGCTGCGCCGGCATTGATAGAGGAAGGTGCCGTTGCCCCAAGCTAAGTAGGCGCTGGTCGGCTCCAGCACGCCAGGGTAGAGCGGCTCCCAGGAGCCATCCCGATGCACTACCACTACCGCCTGCGGCCCATTGGTGCCGATGTAAAGGTCGCCGTCCGCAGCAAAGGTGATCGACAGGACCTCCGTGGTGCTGTCCACCTGGGCTCCCCAGTCGAAATACAGCTCCTTCGCCTCCAGGGTGCCATCACCCAGGATCCTGTTGCGCCACACATAGTGGCGACCTGTGCCGTCGTCTCTGGCGCCGACATAGACATACCCCTCGAACACGCGCACTGCGCGGATGGAGGTGTTCGGATAGTCGGCTACGGTCGCCGCAGTCGCATCCTGCTTGATGCGGTAGAGAAAGTCGCCTTTGCCGCCCGCATAGATGCTCCCGTCTTGGGCAAAATCAAAATCATCGATCCGCCCTGGTGCAGTAATCCATTTGACTGCCGCGCCGCCTCCAGGGGGCAGGCGATAAAAGCTCGTCGACCTCCGCGCCACATACAAATAGCCCTCGGGGCCAAATTTCATCCCGCTGGGCAGCGAGAAAGGCACGGTGCCGTAGACCTGCTTCTCGCCCGTCGGGGAGATCTTTTCCACGTTTCTGTTGCCCAACGTCACGTAGAGGTTTTCGTCCTTGTCGCACTCCAGCACGTATGGCTCGTCGAATTCGCCATATCCGCCCCACTCGAAAACGCCACGCACAAGTTTGTACTTGACGACGTTGCTAAAAGAGAGCGCACCCAGGACCGCAACCTTCACTGGGATAGAGTCAGCGACCACGTTGGGGCTTTTCACCAGCAGCTTGACGGCCGAAGCCTCGACGACCGGCACCCTAGTCTTGCCAAAATAGACCAGGTTACTTTGGGCGGTGGGAGAAAAGTTCTGGCCGTTGATGGTCACCTTCACCAAGCCAGCAAGCGCTCTGTACGGTGGCTCTATGGAAGTTATCACTGGATCATTATTGTACGTCGCATCTGGGTCATACAGGCCTTTGGGCTTTTCTTTCTCGCAGTTCAGCCCGACGGCAATTAGCACGACACATGCCACCACGGAGCAGGCCAGTCTGCTCATGTCGACTCTCCTCAACGAATGATCACAAATTTACGGAATGCCTTTTTGCCATCCGGCGTTTCGAACACGGCGATGTAGACGCCACTGACGACCACCTGGCGCGAGGAGGTCACAGAGCTCCACTCCTCGTCGCCGCTGCCATCGGTGTGCTCGATGGTCTGGATCAGGTCACCGCGTTCGGTAAAGATCTTGATCGTGCACTGGGGCGGGATGTCCAGGAACATGAGTTTGTCCGGCTCGCCCGTGTACTGCAGGTCGCGCGCGCCGATGTTGTAAGGGTTGGGCACGACCCGGATCTGGTCGAGGGACGTCCCGGCTGCCCGGCGCAGGTACGCCGGCTCTGTGGTACGCGTGTAAAAGCGCCCGCTGCACAGCGGCCCAGGCGGGTTGGCTTCGCCGGTGGTGTTGTTGCTGCCGTCGTTACACGCGACCAGGTAGTAGTAGTAAGAAAACCCACGAGCCGCCGTCAGGTCGTCGAAGCTGGTCTTGCCCTTGGGCACAGTGGCGATCTCCTGGTAGACCGTATCCGGCTTGCCCACGGCGCGGAAGATCTTGTAGCCGGCAAACCCAGGCTCCTCCTCAGACGGGCTGGGGGCCCAAGACAGCATGATGCGGTCACCACCGGAGCGCACCTCGAACAATGGTGGAGGCAGCGGCGGTTGCGGAATCTGGTAGCCGAGGTCATAGTTCCGCTTAGCCCGGCCGAAGGTCTGGAGAATCGAGTCCTTGCCGGTGTACACCCACGCGTTCTTGTACACGTCTTTGTTGTCGGTGGTGGAACCGTTCGGCAAGGTGAAAGGGCCCTTGTCGCTCGGGTTATCGTACGCCTGCTTCCACCTCTTGCCGATCATTTCGCACATCTGCCTATTGAGGCCGCTCACCCCCTCGGCCTCCACGATGGTAATGCTCTCGCCGGGCTCCAAGTCGAAGGGGCCGTAGCAGATCCAGATGTTAGTGCCCCCACCATCGTTGTGGACCGTCACCGGGTCCGGGTTGGTGGCCATGTACTTTTCGTCAAAGCGCTCGTTGCCGCCCAGCCCATTGTGGGGCTTACCGCTCAGCATGTCATAGAGCAGAATCATGTTCCCCTCGTCGGTGGGCTGCAGGTTGCCCACACTGGGGTAAGTATCCCCCGCGTGCCAGCCCAGGACTGTGGGCTGATAGGGGTCGTCGCTCTTGTCCTTAGCGCTCTTATCCACATGCAGAACCGCAATGCCCGCATGCTGCGGGGCGCACAGGCGGCCGTTGGTGCGAATGTCCGGGCCGCCCACATTGTCAAAGGCGTTCTTGGTCGACTGCCCGGCCCAGGCAAAACCGCAGCGGATCCACTGGACAATTGGGTTCTGCTCGGTGATGCGCTCTTGGAAGTGGGCAGGATAGTCCTCGCCGCGCTTGGTCACCCAGGTATGCTTGCCCCAGTCCTGCCCGTCCCCGATTTTGTAGGCCCCTTCCCGGCAGACGCTGTAGCGCACCCCCCAACTGATGCGCACGCCCTTCAACGGGGCATGCAGCTCTATCTCGTCGTCATAGTCCACGTCGCCGGTGTTGGTGAAGGTGTACTCGCGGATGAAATAGTTGTCGTGGTACTGCTGGCTGAAGGCAAAGATCCGCCGGGTCATGGTCAGACCCATGGACGTATTCACAATGTTGGTGACGATGCGATCGGGAATCTGGTTCGGGTCAATCTCGTCCACGTCGCCAACATAAGGCGCGGTGATGTTGGTACCGTCCACGTATACCGCCGGAGGTTCGAACTTGGCCGTCTGCTTCAGCACCATAGGGAAGAGGGAGATGTCCACGTAGCCAGCGGTGAAGGAGATCCCGTACTTGCTCCAGTGGTACCCCTTTGCATCGGTAAAATCCTCGCACGCGATCCATTGCCGCTGGATGACAGCGTTATCCTGCTGCATGTAGTCGGCCGGCCAGATCATCCCTTCGTAGTAGCTGTTGTTCCAGGCGCGCTCGGAACCGTAGGCAGAGAAAAGGCTCTGCAGAGAACCGACGCGCACGTACCGCTTCTCCGTGCCCGCCACCTGGCCATCCACCTGGCCTACAACAAGCGCCAGTAGCAGAAGACAGGCGGCCCTGCCAGCTATCCTGATTTGCATTCCTCGCATGTGCCCTTCCTGATGTTTCAATGAACGGCGCAATAGTCCTTAGAAATTGACCTTGATCCCAAACTTGACATCCCGCGGGTCAAGGAACGTGAAATAGGTCAGATTGGGCATGTCGATGTAAGCCTTAGTCTTCAGAATCCTCTCCAAGTCCTCCTTGGTCTTGGTGGGATCGGTGGGGTCGTAGGGCTCGTACTTGACCCCCTCCTCGCGGTATTCGCCGATCCGGTCATTGCCATGCTCGGCCCCTGTCTCCCACGGGAAGTGCAGAGACTCGAGGTAATCCAGATAGTCGTAGTTATTGGCAAAGCCTGCATAGCTCAGCCGCTTGATGTTCAGCGCATTGGTCACGTCCACGTAGAACTGTACATCGTAGCGGCTGATGCGGAACGTCTTGGCCAGGCGGAGGTCAAGGTTGTAATAGTCCTTCCACTGCACGTTGTCCACTAGGCCAGGGATGTTGTGCGGGTTGTAGGTCTCGTAGGCCCCCGCGCGCCAGCTGGCCAACACGTTCAGGTTCCACATGCCCAGCGGATAGATACCCCACACTTTGGGGCCAAATTCGGGCGGGGTCAAGAAGTCGCTATTGGCCCGCGCATAGGGCCGCGGGTGCGGCCGCTCCTGGTATGGATTCTGGCGCAGGTAGTCGCGCTGCATGTTGGGGTCCTGATAGTAGCGCAACAGGCCGAAGTAGCCGCTGGTGATGACCTCGTAGGTATAGTTCACAAACCCACTCACCCACCCGCCGGCCCGCTTGGTGAGGGTCACCTCGAAGCCACGCACATCCTGATAGTTGTTGTTGTCGGTGATATTGTACTTGACCGAACCCGTGACGTTCTGGTAGTAGACCCAGCCCGGTTGATTGGTGATGTCGCGATAGTACGCGGCAACGTTGAGCAAGAACATGTCGAAGAGGTTCTGAGAGTAGCCCAGCTCATAGGCAACCGTGCGCTCCTCCCCCAGGTTCGGGTTGCCAATGGAGGTGACCAGTCCGTTGGCCTCACGCTGTAGGCGGAAGCGATAGGTGGAGGCCGCCTCCTGGAGAAAGTGGCCGTAGTTGAAATAGAGCTTGGAATTCTCTGTGATGGGGTGCGACACACCGAGGCGCGGGCTCAGGTAGAGGTGAGCCTTGGCATCTTCTACCGGCGCCGCCGTCTCGATCGTCTTGCCGTATCCCTCCCGGTACAGCTTGTCGTAGGGCTGCAATGCGTACCGGATACCGTTGGGGTCGGTGTAATCGAGGCGCAAGCCCACGTTGGCAATAAAGCCCTGGAACTCCAACTTGTCTTGCACGTAGGCCCCCACCCGGTACGGGAAGCGATGGTAGGTCTGCGTGCGGTTCCAGGTGCTCATGCCCGGGTTCTCAGTGTACGACTTGATGTTCAGGTCGTTGTACACCAGCTGGAACCCCGCCTTGACCTGGTTCCTGGTGTCCACTTGGCTGGTGAGGTCAAAGCGCAGCGAGGAGGTCTGAATGACGCTCTTGTCCCGCCCCAGGTTCATCCACCCGCCGATGATCATGGCGTCGCCGATGCCGGTTACCCCGTAGCCCCAGTACCCCCATGGCGCCTCGTCCACCCAGATGCCCGGGACAGGCTCGTAGCGCTTGCTCGTATCCCGCAAGCTCATCTGGAACGTATTGTAGCGGTTGATGTTGTTCTGGAGGCTCAACTCATAGAAGGTGCGAGGACTCAGCACATGCGTGAACTTGGCACCGACCATGTTCCGGTAAATGGAGGCAGGGCTGTAGTAGCCCGGGGTGTACAGGATGGCGTTGCCACTGCTGCTGTTCACCAGGTCGGCGACCGAGTAGGTGCCACGGAGCACGTCACCGGTTGGGGTGGTGGTCCAGTCGTACGGCGAGACCGAGTGCACCTCGCCGTACATACCGGTGAGCACCAATTTCATGGAAGGGCTGATGTCCGTGATCAGCTTCAGCTGGCTGACGTTCTCACCGTAGGCATCGCGGGATAGCGGGAAGACGAACATTTCGCGGAGCCGCTGGTGGGACAGGAAAAAGCGCAGGCCTCCTGCCACCTCGCTCAGGAATGGCACCGGGCCCCCGAAGGAAAAGTCCACCACATAGTCCGGCTTGGTGATGTCGCCCTGGCGGCGATGCTGCCACTTCCACAGCCGCTGCGCCCCTTCCGGCGTGAGGTCGTTGGAGGGGTCGCCGTCTTGAAGCGTCGCGTCGGCCACGGCGATCCACCCTGGGAAGGAGGGGTATTGCCGCTGAGTGTAGCTGTCCCAACCGCCCGAAGCGGTGCCAGTCCAGCAGACGGCCGGATCCAGATACGGCCGCGTGAAATAGGTGTTCGGGTCATAGATGGAGGGACCAAAGTGCTTTGGGCCAGCAGGGCGGTACAAGGCAGAGATAGTGCCGCTGTAGCGCCTGCGGTCCGCCTCCTTGGTGATGACATTGATGACCCCGGAGCGAAGGTTGCCGTACTCGGCGTTGAAGCCTCCGGTCTGAATCTGCACCTCTTTGACGGCCGATAGCGGCACTGTTGTGTACGGGGTATTCGACCGCTCGTCGTTGAGGGACAATCCGTCCATGAGCACTGCCGCCTGCCGGGCGTCACCGCCGCGGATCACCAGACCGCGGATGCCGGCCTGTAACCCCACCACTTGGGCCAGCTCCTGCACCGGCAAACTAGCGATGACGCGCGACTCCACGTTGACCTGGCTGGCCGACACATCCTTGGGCACGATCGGTCGCTCTGCCTCCACGACCACCTGCTCCATCGTCAGCACTTCCACCTTCAGCCGAAAGTCCACGGTGGTCGTGAGGTCAACGTTGACCACCACGTTGGTCATCGTGACCTTGGCGTAGCCGATCATCGAGGCTTCGAGCGAGTAGGTGCCCGGCGGAACGTTCAAGATCACATAGTAGCCATTGGCGTCGGTGGCAGCTCCTATGCGGGTGCCGCTCAGCACCACATTCACACCTGGCAGGGGAGCACCGCTTTCGGCGTCAGTCACCCGACCGGTAATCTTGCCTGTGGTGCCGCCGTACAGCAGACCGGCGCCCAGGCAAAGGCCTACGAGCAACAAAAGAACCCGCGTCTTCACAACCGCGCTCTCCTTGCTTCGACGTCATTGCATGTGCAGAACGACCTCTCCTGCACTCATTTGCACCCCGGTGCCTCAGGAGCCTCGGGGTCCTCCGTTGGCAAAGGCCCCTTCCGGCCGCCAAGGGTCTGACAGTCCTGGCAATAGCGCCTGCAGCGCTTATTCGCGTCCGTAGTAGGGCGCGCTCTGCTTCAGGACGTTGATCTTTAGCATCCTCTTCTGCGCAGGGTCAACGTCGTTCCGTTGATTGGCGTACAGATAGGTGCCCGTGCCCCAAGCCAGCGAATAAACGTACGGCTTGAGCAGTCCCTCATACAACGGCTCAAAGGAACCGTCGGGGTGAACGATCATGATGCCCGCTGCATGGTCGGTGCCCACGTACATATCGCCATCAGCGGCAAAAGTCAGGGCGTAGATCTGCGACACCGGGTCCACTTTGGAGCTCCAGGCGAAGTAGAGCTCAGTGGGCCCGAGCAGGTCGTCGGCGAGAATTTGGTTGCGCCAGATGCACTGCTGGCCGGTGGAGTCCCTGCCGCCCCCCTACACATAACCGTTGAACCCGCGCACCGCCCGGATGTAGACCTTGCGATAGGCCGCGGCCTGGCTCCCCTTGCCGTCTGGCTTGACCAAGTAGAGGAAGTCGCCGTCGCCGCCTGCGTACATCGCCTTGGAGGGGGAAAAGTCAAAGTCGTACACCTTCCCCGGTGCATCCACCCATTTGGCAGCGGCGCCCCCACCTGGTGGAATCCGATACAGCGCTGCTGTGGTGCGCGCCACGTACAGGTAGCCTCCCGGCCCCATCTTCATGCCCGTACCCTTGACAAAGGGCACCGTGCCATAGGTTGAGCGCACATTGTCCCTGCTCACCTTGTCAATGTTCCTGGTGGTGAGGTCCACATATAGGTTCTCATCGGCATCGCAGGTAATGCCCCAGGGGTCATCGGCAGCCAGGAAGTTGCCCCAATCCCAGAGGGCGGTCAGCAGTTTGTACTTGACGACATTGCTGAAGAGGAGCGCTCCGTGCACGGCCACCTTGACGTTCAGCGAGTCGCCGGTGACGTTGGGCGTCTTGACGCGCAACTCGGTGGCGCTGGCCGAGATGAGCTCCGCTTGCGTCTTGCCAAAGTAGACAAAGTTTTCCTCCAGCACCGGAGAGAAATTCTGCCCCTGGATGACAATCTGCCCAATTCCCGCCAATGCGCTGTCGGGCGGGATGATGCTGGTAATGACCGGCGTGGGTCGCCCTTGGAAGTTCGGATTGTAGAGGCTCTCCGGGTATTCGTTCTCACACCCGATGAGCAGGGCAGCGAGCAGCCCCACCGCCAGGATTGCTGACAGCCTCGAGCGTATCGCGTTCATGGCGCGTCTCCTGTGTTTCGGCACGTTCGGTGTTCTTCCGCCACCCGCCACTCAATAGGCCAGGCGGAAGGACATCATCTGCACCGCGTCGAACACACCGAACGGGATGTAAGCGTAGTCGAGGGCGATCAACCGGTCGCCAAAGGCCTTCTGCACACCAAATCCTAAACTCAACCCTCGATCCGGATCGCCGTACTTACCCTTCTCCTCCTCGGTGTGGCGATAACCTGTGGTGTACCCGCCGCGCAGGGCCAAAATGCCCATGAAGGTGTACTCAGCGCCCACGCTCAGCTGTTCCGGATAGTCTCGGGGGTGGCTGGCGTCCACCGACAGCAGCAGGTTGTGCATGTTGTTCTTGCCCAACAGGAGCTCCAACACCTCCATGGACACTCCAATGCGGAAGGTGAGGGGCAGCTGGAACCCCTCTTTCTGGAACTTGATCTCCTGGGAGAAGTTACGCACGCTCATGCCGAAGGCAAGGGTGCGGAAGCCGGTGCGGTAGAGAGTGCCAAAATCAAATGCGAACACATCTTGGAAGTTCTCCACCTTCTTTTCGGTGACACCCGCCGCCACATCCCCCACCGGCAAGGTACTGGTTCCCAGCTTCTGGTAGCAGTAGCGTACGTGCCCACCCACGGAGAAGCGGTCGGTCAGTGACCGCGCGTAGGCCACTCCCACCGCCAACGCCGATGGCGAGAAGACGCCGGTGTCGAAGTAGCCCTTCTCTGTAGTGGGATCAACCATCGTCCCCAAGAACTCGCCATAATCCACAGCCAGCACGCTCAACCCCAGAACACCGTACTCTCCCCGCCATGGGTTGAAGGCGATGGTGCCGGACATGTGGTTGATATCAGCTATCCACCTATTCTGGCTGATGGAGATGTCCACGAGCGAATTGACGCGGGCCATGTTTGCCGGGTTGTAGAACATGGAAGCCGAGTAGCCGGCAACGGTGGTGAACGCCTCGCCCATGGCCGCGGCCCGTGCCTCCGTGGGCACACTCAGGAACTGAAAACCTGTCTGGGCCAACTTCTTGTTGGCCGCAACGCTCGTCATCGCGCTCAAGGCCACGACGAGCAGCACCGTCAACAGAGTGACCATGCGTTTTTCCATTATCGACGTCTCCCTTGACTTATGAGGACCTGTTAACTCCCCACCGGCCTGCTACCGGATGATGACGAACTTCCTGTAAGTGCTCTGCCCGTCAGGTGTCTCAAAGTAAGCAATATAGACACCGCTCACCACCACCTGCCGGGACGAAGTGATCGAATTCCACGCCTCGTCGCCGCTGCCGTCGGTGTGCTCTATAGTCTCAATCAGGTCACCGCGTTCGGTGAAGATCTTGATCGTACACACCGGCGGAATGTCCAAGAACATGATGCGGTCGGGCGCACCATAGCCATACTGCAAGTCGCGGGCGCGGATATTGTACGGATTGGGCACCACGCGAATGTCAGCAAGGCTCTTGCCGGCCTGTCGCTTCAGACGGGCGGGCTCGTTGGTCCGGGTGTAGAACATACTGCTTTCCAGTGGACCCGGCGGATTGGCCGCGGTGACATTGCCCGAACCATCGTCCACGCTTGTGATGTAGTAGTAGTAGTCGAAACCGCGGGCGGCGCTAAAGTCGTTGTACTCGTTGACGATCTGGGGGTGGTCAGTGCCCGGCCCACAGGCAAAGAGCAACTGGTAAGTGGTGTCCGGGATATGGATCGTGCGGTAAATGCGGTACCCCGCAAATCCCGGCCAGGATTCGGGATCGTTTGACCACTTCAAAATGACCCGGTCGCCGCCACCGGTGACCTCGAAGAACTTTGGCGGCGGAGGCGGATGCGGGATGTTGTAGTTGAGCTTGTAGGTCATGATCGCCCGTTGAAACGTCTTGAACAACGAGTCTCGCCCCGTAAAGACCCACTTGTCCTTGTACTCGTCGCGATTGGTGGTGGTCGAACCGTCCGGCAAGGTGAAGGGGCCGCTGCCGCCAGCAAGCCACTTGGCGCCGATCTCGATGCACTTCTCGCGGCTCAGACC
>JBBIKH010000005.1:0-54689 GCA_037445575.1 bacterium | reverse complement strand
AAAGAAGTCACCAAGGTATTTGAGAAGAACGTGGTGGCGGTGGACAGGGCCACGTTTGTGGCTGAGGACAAGGAGTTTGTCGTCTTAGTTGGCCCCTCTGGTTGCGGCAAGTCCACCACCCTCCGCATGATCGCCGGCCTGGAGGAGGTCACCGAGGGGGAGATCTATATCGGCGATCGCCTGGTCAACGATGTGCCCCCCAAGGACCGGGATATTGCCATGGTGTTTCAGAACTATGCCCTGTACCCGCACATGACGGTGTACCAGAACATGGCCTTCGGTCTAAAGCTGCGCAAGTACCCCAAGAAGGAGATTGACCAGCGGGTGAACGAAGCAGCAGAGATCCTGGGGATCAAGGACCTTCTGGACCGGAAGCCCAAAGCACTTTCCGGCGGTCAGCGGCAGCGCGTGGCAGTGGGGAGGGCCATTGTGCGCAAGCCGAAGGTCTTTCTCTTCGACGAGCCGCTGTCCAACCTGGACGCCAAGTTCCGGGTGCAGATGCGGGCCGAGATCTCCAAACTCCACCGCCGCCTGGAGACGACGATGATCTACGTGACCCATGACCAGGTGGAAGCGATGACCATGGGGGACAAGATCGTCGTGATGAAGGATGGAGTGATTCAGCAGATTGCCGACCCGCTGACGCTCTACAATCGTCCGAGGAACAAGTTTGTGGCGGGATTTATCGGCAGCCCGGCGATGAATTTTTTCGACGGCCGCATCATTCATCAGGATGGGCTGTGGTTTGACGCCGGTGCCATGCGGCTGCGGATTCCGCAGACGCTCATGTCTCCCCTCAAGTCCTACCTCGACCGTGAGGTCATTTTCGGCATCCGTCCGGAGGATATTCACCTCGTTGAGTATGCAGAGCATGTACGGGAGGCGTCCCCAGCCAGCTGTGCCGTGGAAGTGGTCGAGCCAATGGGCAACGAGATTTTCCTGTACCTCAGCTGCGGACGCCACTCGATGGTGGCAAGAATCCCCGCGCGCCGAGAACCTGCCGTGGGCGAGAAGATGGACGTTATCTTTGACATGAGCAAAGTCCACTTTTTTGACAAGAGCACAGAGGAGGCCGTTGCCCAAAGCCAGTAGACGACTTCCCGTCGTGCCAATTCAGGCGTCCAATACCTTCAGACTGTCAAATCCGAGCTTACAATGAGCATACCGCCCTCGAGGCGGCAGGGGAGGAAGCCTCTCCTTTTCCAAAAGGAGCGGACTGCTGCGGGCCGCAGCTACCTGGCGGCCGCCGCGCCTTTTGTTCCGAGACATGACTGCCGGCGAGGGAGGGGTCTTTCCAGGTCAATCATTATCATGGAGAGTGCTGTATGGACATTGCCCAACTGAAAGCGATGAAGATCGGCGAGCTGGTAAAGCTTGCCCAGGAGATGCAGATCCCCGGCTGTACCAACATGCGCAAGCAGGAACTCATCTTCTGTATCCTCGAGGAGCAGACCAAACGCGAAGGGCTGATCTTCGGTGAGGGGGTACTGGAAGTCCTACCCGATGGCTACGGCTTCCTCCGCTCCCCCGACTACAACTACTTGCCTGGGCCGGACGACATCTATGTGTCACCTTCGCAGATCAAACGCTTCGGTCTGCGCACCGGGGATACGGTTTCTGGTCAGATCAGGCCGCCCAAGGAAAACGAGCGCTTCTTCGCCTTGCTGAAGGTGGAGGCGGTTAATTTCGAAAACCCCGACCTGGCCAAGAGCAAGATGCTCTTCGACAACCTGACACCGCTCTACCCCATGGAGCGCATCAGGTTGGAGACCTCGCCCACCGATTACTCCATGCGCATCATGGATCTGTTGACCCCCATCGGCAAGGGGCAGCGTGGTCTGATCGTGGCCCAGCCCAAGACCGGCAAGACGACGTTGCTCCAAAAGGTGGCCAACAGCATCACGACCAATCACCCGGAGATCAAGCTTATCGTGCTGTTGATCGATGAGCGCCCGGAGGAAGTCACCGACATGGAGCGCTCGGTAAAGGCGGAGGTGATTAGCTCCACCTTCGACGAACCGGCGGAGCGCCACGTGCAGGTGGCGGACATGGTGCTGGAGAAGGCCAAACGCCTGGCCGAGTATGGCCACGACGTGGTGATTCTGCTGGACAGCATTACGCGCCTGGCGCGCGCTCACAACGCCGTGGTGCCACACAGCGGTAAGATCCTCTCCGGCGGCGTGGATGCCAACGCGCTCCACAAACCAAAGCGCTTCTTTGGGGCGGCCCGCAACATCGAGGAAGGGGGCAGCCTCACCGTCATCGCCACCGCACTCATCGACACCGGCTCCCGCATGGATGAGGTGATCTTCGAGGAGTTCAAAGGCACCGGCAACATGGAGCTGGTGCTGGACCGCCGCCTGTCGGACAAACGGGTGTTTCCGGCCATTGACATCAACAAGTCGGGCACCCGCAAAGAAGAACTCCTCCTGACCCCCCAGGAGCTCAACCGCGTGTGGATCTTGCGCAAGGTTCTGGCGGAGCTCTCCGTCACCGAAGCCATGGAGTTCCTTCTGGAAAAGATGCGGGGTACCAAGTCCAACAAGGAGTTTCTGGATTCCATGAGCACCTGAGGGCCGTTCGGGCTGACGGTGCGTGTAGCAGGCGCCTGTCCGGGAATTCCTCGTCGGACCCCATCAGGCGAATGATTGCCTGAGTACTCGCAAGGGGCATTCGTCCGGGGGAGTGCCGCGGCGTCATGTCGGGTGGTGAACGGTGCCAGGCTCCCCGCGACCGGGGGTAGAGTTTTTGCAGGGCCCAAAAAATGTGCTTGACTTGCGGCCCAACAAGTCCTATATTAGCACGCGCAGCAGCAGGCTGCCCCGTCGAGAGGCAAGGCGGGACCCCATGAGCATCTGCCTTGCCGGCCTGCGGGAAGAGTACTGAACCCTCCACCGGCGAGCGCATGAAGCGAACGTTGTACACTTGCTTGTGGACGAGCATCTTTATGGCGCTGGCCGTCATGCCGGCGTCTGGGCAGTTCCCTTCCCGCTCCCCACAGCTCCCCTCGCCCGTTGGCAAGCCCTCCATTGATGACTACCGCCACTTTCACAACGTGGGTAACCTGGGGCTCACGGTGACCAACTACGGGGTTCTGGGGCAAGGGTACTTGGTGGCCCTCAAGGAGCAGCCCTCCTGCCAATACAAACTCCACTCCCGGTTGGACAAGGAGCGCATCGAGCACTTTTCCTACGCCGGCCTCTGGGTGGGCGGGATCGGCGGTGCACAAGGGGAACACAAAACTCTGGTGTCCACGGCTATCGTGGATGGGGTGTTCACCTATGGGGAATCCGGCTTTGAGTTCACCACCTCCCCTGACGAGGCAGACACCGTTCGCGTCCGCTCCACGATCATTACTTCGCCCCACTTTCACCCTGCGGCCGTCTCGCACCAGGACTTTTTGTGCGACTTTACCGATCGCAACACCCGGGTGCCGGGCACGCAGATCGAGATCCTTGAGCACACCCCCTTGGGGATCGACGTCCACTTGGAGTCCTACGCCTGGAACTATTCGTTTGCCGACGCCTTTGTGATTCTCAACTACACCATCAAGAACGTCTCGCGCTATCCCATTGAGAAGGTGCACGTGGGATTGTGGGTGGATGCCTCGGTGGCCAACATGAACTACACTAGCCGTTACGAGCCAGGCGGCGGCTTTACCTGGTACGATAACCTCAACGGTTTCGACGAGGAGTACAACATGGCGTACCAGTACGATGCCGATGGCGACAACGGCTATGCGGAGAGTTATCTCGGTATTCGCGCCTTGGGCGCCTCTGTGCCACGAGCGACGTACAAGGTCAACTATAACCAGTGGAAATGGGCCACCGCCACCAACGTCCAGTTCCCCGACTATTTCATGCCGCGCAACGATGAAGAGCGCTACCAGAAGATGGCCACTACGCCTCCCCCGCCGGTGCCCGATCAGCCCGACAGCTGGATGATCCTGCTGTCAATGGGTCCGTTGGGGGACCTTGCCCCTGGGGACTCCCTCAATGCGGTGTTTGCCGTGGTGTGCGGGTTTTGGGGACCAGGGGACTCGGACAGTCCCGAGCGGCGTAAGAACCTCCGCCTGAACTCCGACTGGGCGCAGATCGCCTACAACGGCGAGGACGTGGATGGCGATGGCCGCTTGGACGTGGTGGACGAAGACCTCAATGGCAATGGCATCTTGGACCCCGGCGAGGACCTTGATGGCGATGGTCATTTGGATATCGATGAGGACGTGTACCACAATCCGCAACGGGGGATATACGCGCATAACGGTAGGCTCGATCGCTACATCTTGCCCTCGCCGCCTCCGTCGCCGCGCCTGCTGGTGGTTCCAGGCCGCGGGCGCGTGGAGCTGTACTGGGACGATCTTCCGGAGCTGACCGAAGATCCTATCACCAGGGAGATCGACTTTGAAGGGTATCGGATTTACGGGTCGCCGAAGACTCGTGGTAGCCAAGAGGAGTTCTCCCTGCTTGCCCAGTTCGATCTTAAGAACAATCTCGGTTACGACACGGGATTGGACCTTATCCGCCACGACACGTTGATTGACGGCAGACAGTATCGCTATCGTTTTGTCAACGAAATGCTGCACGATGGGTGGCCTGACCGGTACTTCTACAGCGTGACAGCCTTCGACCGAGGGAACCCTGCCAACAACCTGCCAAGCTTGGAAAGCTCCCTGTATGAGAACCTGACCCATGTCATCCCGGGCACTCCACCCAGCGAGGATGAACTCAAGGTCTACGTCTACCCCAATCCGTACCGAGGCAGCGCGCTGTGGGACGGCAGCGGTGAGCGCCAGCGATTGATCTGGTTCGCGAACTTGCCACTGGAGGCGGTGATTCGCATCTACACCCTGGCGGGCGATCTGGTGGACGAGATTCACCACGACGGGCGGCACTACGCTGGCGAAGATGTGGCCCGCGTGGCGGTCACTACAGGCGGCAAGCAAGTGGCGTTTCCTGGGGGACTCCATGCGTGGGACCTGATCACCCGCAATGACCAGGCCATCGCCTCGGGGCTGTATCTGTACACGGTGGAGGACAAAAAGAGCGGCAAGATCTTTGTGGGCAAGTTCTTGGTGATCAAATGAACGGGGGAAGAAACAGAGGAGGCAACGGAACATGAGAAGCATCGCGTGGGCGCTCGTCACGGGAGCTCTGATGGTGGCCACATTGGTGAACGGCCAGACCAGAATCCGCGATATTCAGTACACAACCGATCCTACGGGCGCGTCGCCCTTGAACGGCCAGGTGGTCACAGTGACAGGCATCGTCACTGCCGAGCATCGCGGAGATAACCCCAACAACGGCGGCATCTCCAACGCCTATTTCTTTATGCAAGACGCTGCAGAACCATGGTCGGGGATTCAGGTGCACTACAATGCGACCTTGGTGGCTGAAGGGGACAGCATCACAGTGACCGGGACCGTCAATGAGTACTACGGGCAGACGCAGATAAAGGACGTGACGAGCTTCACCAGGCACGCTACGCACAGAAAGCTGCCGCCCCCTTTGGAGGTGACCACGGGCCAGGTTGCCGCGGAAGCCTACGAAGGGTGCCTTGTAAGAGTCACCAATGTGACCGTGGTGCAAACAGACATAGGCACCTACAAGAACTGGAAGGTCGACGACGGCAGCGGGGCCATCCTGATCGACACCAGAGCGAAGTACTTTTACACGCCAGTGGTGGGAGCACCGATACGGTCGTTGACCGGCATCGTCCTTTATGGTTCAGGAGCTTTCAGCATTGCTCCCCGTCTTGCGTGGGACATCGTCGAGGGGGGCAGATTTACCAGGCTCCAGCGCGTACAGCAGGTGCGCAACTCTGATCTCTTGTTGGCGCCAACGGACACGTACTCTGATACCTCATACGCGGTGGGCGATACGGTAACCGTGCGCGGCGTGGTGACCATGCCGACGGGGCTTAGCTACGCCGGCGCCGGCGTCAAATTCATCATGAGCGAGATCGAAGGCGGGCCGTGGAGCGCGATCTTGTCCTATCATCCCGATTCCACAGCTTACCCCAATCTGTTCGAGGGGGATCTGATTGTGGTCTCAGGCTACATCGGTGAATATCGTACCGGGCCGAGCAACATGACCGAGTTGTGGATCACCAGCCCCATTGATATCGTGGGCATTGGCCAACCCCTCCCACCCCCAGACTACGTGAGGACCGGAGATCTACGTCTTCCGGTCACAGCTGAGCAGTGGGGCAATTGCATGGTCTATGTCAAAAACGTCAGGGTCACAAAGAACAATCCGCAGTATGAGCTGTTTGCTGTCGACGACGGGTCTGGGGCCGTATTGGTGGACGATGACTCCGACAGCCTGAACACCTACTACGGAGCGCACCCACGGCCCCCGGTTGGCGCCCAGGCGGATTCCATTCGTGGCTGGGTGTACCATCATTACGGCTATTACACCGATAGCACGGCCTACAAACTTGAGCCCCTTTATATGAGTGACATCAAGTGGGGGAGCGCTCCGCCGGTGGTGACCGATGTAGTGCGCAACGTGGCGGCCCCGCGATCCTCAGACGCCGTTTCGGTCTCTGCCAATGTCCTGAGCAACCTAGTGGTCACGGAGGTGGCCCTCCTGTATCGGGTGGACAGCGGCTACCCCTTGGCCAAGGGGAATGCCGGCGGGTACACGAGAGTGACCATGACCAACCCCAGTGGCAACACCTACCGGGGCCAGATACCTCCGCAACCAAACGGCAGCTTTGTCAGCTTCTTCATCGAGGCCACGGACAATCTTGGCCAGAAGAGCCTTACCCCTTCTGATACTGCCCGTCAACACTTCTCCTACGTGGTGCGCGATGGTCTGCTGCGCATCGCGGACGTGCAATACACCCCTTGGGCTGTTGCCGACTCCCCCTTTGAGGGCTACACCGTAACCCTCACCGGTGTGGTGACCACCGACAGCTCTGCAAACCGCACCTTCAAGGCGTATGCCCTTCAGGACGCTGAGCAACCGTGGAGCGGCATCCTTGTGTTTGGGCTCCCCAATACCCTCAAGCGGGGTGACATGGTGGCCGTCACCGGCAAAGTGACCGACTACAACCCCGACTGGCACTACAAATGGGACAACAACACTGTGCTTCTGGCGGACGCGTACGAGGTGGCCTCCTCTGGCAATGTGATCAATCCCGTGGAGGTGGCGACAGGGACGCTGTCGGCGGCCAGCCCTGATGTGGAATCCTATGAAGGGGTGCTGGTGCGCATCAGGAATGCAACGTTGATGAGTGTGAACCGCTACGATGTGACCTTTGACGACGGCAGCGGCCCCTGCCTGGTGGACGGGGACTTTATGCTGGCGCGCGACCAGGACGCCAACAATCAGTTCTACGTCAACCAGAGCGGTGGCTACCTGGTGGCCTTTGGCGACACCATCCGCCCAGGGGAGAAGGTGGATCGTATCCAAGGCGTCTTCATTTACAGCTTTGGCACCTACAAGATCGAAGTGCGGGATGCCAACGACTTTGGGCAGACAGTGGGTGTCGACCCCGGATTTGTGCCTCCGGTGTACACGTACCGCTTAGAGCAGAATTTCCCCAATCCCTTCAATCCTGGCACCAAGATCTACTTCGAGATACCTTCGGCGCAGCAGGTGACCGTGGTGGTATACAACCTGCTCGGCCAGAAGGTGAAGACGGTGGCGGACGAGGCGCTGCCGCCGGGTCGTCATGTCCTGCCTTGGGATGGAACCGATGAACGAGGGCAGGCAGTCCCCGCGGGGGTGTACATCTACCGGATCAAGGCCGGTGACTTTATCGCGGCCCGGAAAATGGTGCTGGTTCGGTAGCTTTGCACCTCCTGGTGTCAGGCAATGAGGGTGTTGCTCCCGATGAGCCGAGGCGAGGTGGGTTCCGGATGAGGTCCTTACCTCACATCGTGCGGCAGATGCTGCTCGGCGCAGGGTTCGCTGTCGTTCTGTCGGTGGCCAGCTGCGACAGGAACCCCTTCCACAAGGAGCGCCAATCCCGCCCCCTTGGCAACATGGCGCCTGAGACATTCCTGTTCCTGTCGACCAAGCCAGACACGGTGCTCATCCCGACACCACAAGGGGCAGACACCGTCATTGTGGGTCTGGATACCACAGCCAGCCGGCAGGTGCTGCACTGGTGGGGAGAGGACGCCGACGGTGAGGTGGTGGGATATTACATCCAGTGGGATTTCCAGTCGGAGCGGCAATGGACCACTGCCGAGTTCGATACCTTCTACCTCCCCATTCGCGCGCGCTTTGCCAGTTTCACCTTCCGCGTGTGGGCAGTGGACGATGACAGTGCCGTGGACCCCACACCGGCCAGCATGGTCTTTCCGGTGTTCAATTCGCCGCCGGATATTGCGTTTCGGTATCGGAGCAACCCCCCTGCGCCGCCAGGGAACCCCAACGTCACGGCATACACCTTTCCCACTCGCACCTTCATGTGGGATGTGCGCGACCCCGATGGCGACGAAACGGTGGTCAAGATACTTTACGCCATCGACGACACCAGCACGTGGCAAGAGCTCCCCGGTTCGGCGCGGAGCGTGACGCTCACCGGGCTGTCGCCGGGTAGTCATCGTTTCTTCGTCAAGGCTGAGGATATTGCCGGGGCGCAGAGCAAGGTGATCTCTTTTCCTGACCCGACAGATCCTCAGACGCCCAACACCTGGGTGGTGAAGGAACCGCGGGGTGAGGTGCTGTTGGTGAATGACTTTGCCCAGGACCAGACGCTCTATCAGGTTCAGAGCTACTATGAGCAGCTGCTGCGCAACATTGTTGGCGAAGGGGGCTACAGCGTGTGGGAGATCGGCACGTGGCGAACGCCGGTCATCAATCCCCAGAACAGCCTCCCTTACGCCACTGCCGACATCAAAGCCAACTTGAGCTACTTCAAGGCAGTGATCTGGTTCTCGCACCTGGGGCGGCCGAATCTGGCACAAGCCGGCCTGAGTCTCACGCAGTACATCGCTGCCGGGGGGAAGGTATTCATCACCAATGCCAACGAGGAAGTGCCGGATACTGCCTGGACCTTCACCGATATCGACTCGGTGTTCCGTCTTAACCCGGGTGGGCGACTGCTGGCGGGGGTGCGGGTGCTGGCCTCGTTCACCAACAGTGAGCGGGACTCGGCGTTGACCCTGAAGGTAGGCAAGTTGATCGGCAATCGGGTGTCGGCGCTGGTTCCGGGCCCGAGTGCGGAGGTGGTCTGGCGGATGGAGCCCGATTCCACGGCAAGCGTGGCCGTGCCCTACAAGGGCTCGCCGGTGGTGGGTATCCGCTACCGCATCGGGCAGGGGCGCTCCATCTACTTTTCGCTGCCCTTCAATTACTGCGATGGCTTCGGCAATGCCGAGGAGGTCCTCCGCTACATTTTGCGGGAAGAGTTTGGTCTATGAAGACTAAGGGCTTCATAGTGGCGGTGTTGCTCCTGTGCTGCCCAGCGCTGGCTGCCCAGCAGCGCAGCAAGGGCAGTATTGTCGGCACCGTCGTGGATAAGGAGACGCGCGCCCCGCTGCCAGGGGTGAATGTGGTGGTGAAGGGGACCTACATGGGTGCGGCCACCGATGAAAAGGGTCGCTACCTTATCGAGCGGGTCAGCCCTGGCCAATACGACATTCAGGCGTCAATGATCGGCTACAAGATCCAGCTGCGCACCGGCGTCAAGGTGGCCCCTGGCCAACAGGTCGTGCTCGACTTTGAGCTGGAACAGTCAGTTTTGGCGTTCGGCCAGGAGATTGTCGTGGTCGGGGAGCGGCCCTTGCTGCAGGTGGACCTGACGGCATCAGAAGTGCATTTTAGTTCCGAGGACATACGCCAGCGCATCGTGGAGAACGTGCAGGACATTGTCACCCAGCAAGCGGGCGTGGTAAAGGCCGACAACGAGATCCACATTCGGGGTGGCCGCGCCGATGAGAGCCTGTACATCGTCGACGGCATCTCCATCAAAGACCCCCTCTCCGGGTATGGGAACACCTTGTATGTCAATGCCGATGCCATCAAGGAGCTGAAAGTCATCACCGGTGGCTTTAACGCCGAGTACGGCCAGGCCATGTCGGGGGTGATCGATGTGGTGACCAAAGAGGGTGGCGACTCCTACAGCGGCGGTCTTGCCGTCAAGACCGATCGACCCAATTTTGGGCTCTTCCGGAGTTACAATACGCAGGTGGTGGAGTTCAATCTTGGCGGACCGGAGTTGCTCACCAGACACCTCCTCCCGGCCATAGGGTTGCGCTTCCCAGGAACAGTGAGCCTCTTTTTGTCCGGCTACGGGAACATCTCTGATACCTACCTGCCGAAGGCGTCACGACTGTATCCGAGTCGCACCGGACTGGAGCCGTTTGCGCCGCGAGAGGAAAACGATTGGCACGTGCTGGCCAAGCTCTCCTGGAAGGTCAATCCCAACCAAAAGTTCTCCTTGTCGTATGACCGCTCCCTGAGCATCAACCAGGGCTTTTTCCGGCGTTATGTGATTTCCCGGCGCTACTTCCCGTACGAGTTCAGCAAGCACCTTGATCATTACCCCACATTCACTTCGGAGAGCATCCTGGCCAACGCCACGTGGATGCACACGTTATCAGCTCGGACCTTCTACGAGCTGACGGCGGGGAACTTTTTCACCTCCACGCACAGTGCGGTGCAGAACAAGCATTGGTCCCAGTACGTGGAGCAGTTGGACTTGGAGCCAGTCCGCTATGTGCCAGGCTCAAGCGGGGATATTGTTATCCGTCGCGGTGATGGTTTCTATGACCATGGCGACTATGGCCAGTGGTTCGACTACTTCAGTGACACGTGGACCTTGAAGGGCCATCTCACCAGCCAGATTGACCCCAAGCATCAGGTGAAGGGCGGTTTCGAAGTCGAATATACCACCATGCAGGTGGTGGACATCGTTGATCCTTGGGTGATCAGCGAGAGCGGTTACGGCCGCAGCTACGACATTTACCGCGTCTACTCCACTGCTGGTGCTTTTTATCTTCAGGACCGCATCACCTATGAAGGGATGATTGTCAACGTCGGGCTGCGGTACGACTATTGGTTCCCCGGCAAGTTTGTCCAAGACGCGATCGACGACCCGGAGACGGTGATTATTTCGAGCGCGGCGCGGAAAAAATTTTATGAGGACACCTTTGCCTTCTTGGGCATGCGCGGCAAAGGGCATCTGAGCCCGCGCGTGGGGATCTCCCACCCGGTGACCGATCGCGATGTGCTCTACTTTCACTACGGGCACTTTTCGCAGCGCCCGCAAGGGCAGTACGTGTACGCCAAGCTCAAGTCAACCTCGCCTGCTACGTACCAGTTGTTCGGAAACCCCAACCTGAACCCGACGACTACGGTGGCATACGAGCTGGGAATCAAACACAAGTTCACCGAGAACCTGGTGGCGGAGTTTAAGGCCTACTACAAGGACATGTTTGACTATCCCACGGCCGAGCGCGTACAGATGGAGAATCCGCGGCTGGGAAACATCAGTTACCTGATGTACTTCAACATGGACTATGCCCGCTCGAAAGGGGTCGAGTTGTGGCTGCGGCAACGGTACGCTCGCTACCTGACTGGGACCCTGAACTTCACCTACGCGGTGAGTAAAGGGAAGAGCTCAAAGCCGAGTGACAATTTGCTGGTGGAGGCGGGCAGGTTGGCGGAGAAGCCGCTGCGTGAGAACTTTTTGGAGTGGGACAGGCCAATCCGCCTGACGCTTGACTTGAATCTGCACGTGGGCGAGAAGCAGGGGTTCAGAGTATTCGGCTGGCGTCTGCCGGAAAAATGGGGGATCAACGCCCACTGGGAATTGGAATCGGGCAAGCGCTACACTCGGCTCATTGATCTTGAGCGTGAGATCTATGATACAGCTCACCCTTACGCGAATCTTGCTCCCACCTGGCACCAGCTTGATCTGCGTGGCTACAAGTACTTCCGCCTCAAGGGCCTGGAGGTGAATCTTCAGGTTGAGATCGAGAACGCCCTGAATGCGTTGATTCCGCGTATCATCAATCCGTACACCGGGCGAGAGTACCGGCCCGGCGATATCTTGACCAAGAGCTACACGCGCGACATCAATCCAAGCCCCAATCCCATCTACGATCCGTCCAAGTACCGCTGGCCGCGGACGGTGCGATGGGGGGTCGGGATCAGGTTCTGACCGCTGCGCTGGAACTGTGCATGTGTAGCAAGAAGATGAAACAGAGGCGATTGTGGATTGCGGCCGTTGCCCTGCTGCTCTGCTCGGGTGGACAGCTGCGGGCGCAAGCAGCGTTCCAGCTCCTGGGCGGCCAGCGCATTGGGACCGCCTCTGCTACGTTCCTGAAAATTGAAGTCGGCGCGCAGGCAGTGGCCATGAGCGGCGCGGGCGCTGCCCTGGCAGGAGATGCCACTGTCCTCTACTGGAATCCGGCCGGGGCGGCGCAGGTGGCCAACAACAATCTTGCCCTTAGCCATATCGCCTGGCCCGCTGACATCCAATACGAGTTCCTGGGCTATGTTCACCATCTGCCGCGCTTCGGCACCTTGGGCCTGAGCCTCGGCATGCTGCACATGGCAGACATGGAGGTGACCAACGAATACTACCCCACGGGCACCGGCGAGTACTTCCGCTTTCAGGACACCTTTGCTGCCCTCACCTACGCGCGCAAGATGACCAACCGCTTCTCCTTCGGCCTGTCCATAAAGTACGTGGACGAGGTGCTGGCCGACGTGCGCATGGGTGGATGGATGATCGACCTGGGCACCTTCTACTGGACTGGGTACCGAAAAGTGCGCTTCGCGGTGAGCTTGGTCAACTTTGGCCCCGACTTGGAGGCGCGGGGCTCCTACTTGAAGAGAAACGTCCAGGGCGAGTGGGAGGAACAAGCCTACGAAGCGTTCGCGCCCCCGACCACCTTCCGCGTAGGGGTGGCTGGTGACCTTTACAGCTCCGAGCACTACAACCTCGTGGCGGCCATGCAGATCAACCACCCGATGGACAACGTGGAAAACGCAGTGCTCGGTCTCGAGCTTGAGGTCTTGCAGCGGCTCCGTCTGCGCGGAGGCTACCGGATCAATTTTGACGAGGAGCGTTTGACCGTAGGCGGGGGGCTCCTGTTACCCGTGGCCGGCGCGCGCGTGGTGCTGGACTATGCATTCAAGGATTTTGCCCATCTTGGCGCAACCCATCAATTCACCTTCAGTTTCGCGTTCTGAGGAAGGGTCCGTGAAGCCGCGCTACCTGCTTGGTGTTGGTCTCATGGCGCTGCTGGTCGCAGCCGGGTGCGGGCGCAAAATGCCCCTGCCGGCCGTGACCTCGGTTGCCAGCTCGTTTGGGGCCAGCGACACCTCCTACATTCCGGTGAGCCCAGTGTGGGATGCGGCCGCCTTGGACTATTTGGCAAGCGAGCCGATGGTCCCCACCGACGTAGCCATTGGCGAGGACGGCTACATCTTTGTCGCCGATAGCGCCAATGACCGCGTGTTCGTGGTCACTGCCGCCGGCCGCCTGGCGCGGGAAGATGGGTTGGACCGCATAGCCCCGGTTACGGGCCCACTTGCTCTGGACATCGATGGCAAACTCAACCTGCTCATCGTCAACGGCGGCAAGGTGGTTTGGGTGTGGAATCAGTACCTGAATAGAGAGGGCGTGGATTCGCTTGCCGTCGGCTCCGGTCCATTCAGTGGCGATCGCGCGCGCATCGACTCGCTCCTTGGGGTGCATCCTTTCTATGTGGACGAAGGACGGAAGACGAGTTTTCAGGGCGTCGCCTTTGGACCGAGCTCCGCGAATACGGTCTTCTTGACCGACAAAGGCAACAACCGCATTCTCCGCCTGCGCATCGTGGTGAGCGGCCGCGCCCGGTTACGCAACGGGCGAGTTCATCCCACGTTCAAGGGGGTCTACGACGGCGAGGTGGCAACCTACGGCTCCGGTGCGGGGACTGTTGACAACCCGCGTGGCCTCACTGTGGATAACGAAGGCAACATCTATTTCGCACAGCTGGGCGGTAACTTTCTGGTGCAAAAGTTGAAGAAGCAGGGGGATTTCTACAGCTCAGCGTACACGCTGTATCAACATCCCATTATGGATCTCAATCGCTTTGCCGGCCCATATGACGTCGCCTTGGACCCGGACGGTGCGATCTTTGTGGCCGATACCCAGGCGGGCAGGGTCTACAAGTTCTTCAACCGGGGGAGCAAGGCCGGCCATCCGGCTGGGCTGGGCAAGACGGGGCTGGGGCAGGAGCTGTTAGCTCTGCCCAGGGGGCTCTGTGTGTCCGCCGACAATGTGGTCTACGTGGCAGAGTCAGGAGGCCATTGCCTCCGACGATATCGTTTCTCGGTCTCGGAGTCGGACCTTCCGGTTGAACAGCCCTAGCCCCTCCTCTGGCGGAGCCGAGGTGAGCCTGGAGGACAATCTCCTATATCTTGAACGTTTTTCTCGCCTGGCGTCTACATCTACGGACATTTCCGCTTGACTTCTTCATGGAGAAACGGTATATTTGCAGCGGTTCTGGAAGGGCCTTGTCGTGAGCGAGGGGGCGATGGTCCCCCTTGTGGACTGGGAAATGCGCCGGCGCCGAGGGTATGGTGCCACCGCGGCTCTGTTCTTTGACAACAGCGGGGGTCGGGACGGAGCGCAAGAGGAGCGCAGGCTGCAGCGCGCAACCGCATGAGGAGGCGGGCTTCGCCTGACCCAAGCAGAGGCGCGGGGCCGACGCAACGGGCGCCGGTCCAGCATGTACGAGCCTCTGAGCGGGGAAGTGATACAATTGGGCCGGGGTGGATCAGGAGGCAGCTGGCGCGGATGAACCAACTTTGGAGGGAGCGTATGAGCAGACGCGTGGTTGCATGTGTCGCTCTGTTTGTGGTTGCCTTCATGCCAATCCTGGCATGGGCGCAGAGCGGCAGGGTGACAGGCAAAGTGACAGACGCCCACACTGGCGCGCCACTACCGGCGGCCAATGTGGTGGTGCTGGGGACCACCATCGGGGCGGCGACCAATTTAGCCGGCGAGTTTGTGGTTCCGAAAGCACCTGTGGGCACGCATCAGCTTAAGGTCAGCTACATCGGCTATCGCCCAACGGTTGTCCCGGTGACAGTTCAGCTCAACCAGACTTCGCGCATAGAGATTGGGTTGGAACCAGAGGTGATTTCCGGCGCCACTATCATGGTGCTGGCGGACCGCGCCAAGATTCGCGAAACGCCGGTGGCATTTACCGACGTCCGCAAGGAGGAGATGGAAGCGCGTCTGGGGTCGCAGGACATCCCTTTGGTGCTCAATACCACTCCCAGCGTCTACGCCACCATGCAGGGTGGCGGTGCCGGTGACGCCAGGGTGAACGTGCGCGGCTTCAACCAGCGCAACGTCGCCATCATGATTAACGGTGTGCCGGTCAACGACATGGAGAACGCATGGCTGTATTGGTCCAACTGGGACGGGGTTGCCGACGCCACCTCCTCCATCCAGGTGCAGCGTGGTCTGAGCGCCGTCAACCTAGCTACGCCCTCCATCGGCGGCACGATGAACATCATTACCGATCCCACCGCCAGTGAGTTCGGGGTAAAGTTCAAACAGGAAGTGGGAAATGACGGCTTCTTAAAGTCCACGCTGATCGCCAATAGCGGCCTCATCGCTGGCAAGTATGCGTTCAGCGCGGGCGTGGTGCGCAAGGTGGGCGACGGGGTTGTTGACAAGACCTGGACAGATGCGTGGGCCTACTATTTTGGCGCCAGCTGGCAGATCAACCCCAACAATCGACTCGAGCTGTATGCCCTCGGCGCACCCCAAAAGCATGGCCAAAACGCCTACCGGCAGAACATAGGCGTCTACAGTGCCGACTTTGGCAAGAAGTTGAGCGACTACGACCAGGCGGCATTGACCAAGTACTTCGAGGCCAAGCAGGGCCGAAAGTACAACCAGACGTGGGGACCCGTGAGCCCTACGTACACCGGCCTCCAGTTCTGGAATGGCAAGACGCATGAGCGGTACAACCCGAACTTTATCAACGAGCGCGAAAACTACTACCACAAGCCGCTAGTTAACCTGAACTGGTATTCCCAGCTGACCGACAAGTTTGGGCTGCTGACCACGCTGTATTACTCAGGTGGCAAAGGGGGAGGGACCGGCACCTATGGTTCCATCAAATGGAACTATACCACGCCGACCCGCACCCCTGACTGGGATGCCACCATTGCCAACAACAAGGCAAGCACCACCGGCTCAAAGGGCATCCTGCGCAACAGCGTGAACACCCAGTGGACCATAGGCGCGATCTCCAAGGCCACCTACCAGCTCAGCGGACCGGTCAAGTTGACGGCGGGCGTTGACTGGCGCACAGCGGAGATCAAGCACTACCGCGAGGTTCGCGACCTGCTCGGTGGCGAGTACTTCTACGCTGCCCACTCTGACTTTTGGACGGATGCCGAAAAGCAGCGCAAACTCGGCGACAAGATCGACTACGACTTTACCAACACCGTGGACTGGGTGGGCTTCTTCGGGCAAGGTGAGTACGCACGCGGGCCAGTGACCGCCTATGGCATGGGTGGCTACTCGACGATCAAGTACTCCTACACCAACCACTTCCGCAAGGACCCCGCTACTGGAGGAGAACTCAAGGCGAACACCGGCTGGATCTCCGGTTATCAGGCGAAAGGTGGCGCGAGCTATCGGTTGACGCGCCAGTTGGACGCCTTTGCCAATGCCGGATACGTGGAGAAGGTGCCAATCTTTGACAACGTGATCAACGACCGCACCGGGACAAAGGCGAAGGACCCCAAGAACGAAAAGTTCACGTCGGTCGAGGCCGGCCTCAACTATGTCGGGATGGACGGCAGGTTCGTGCTGAGGGGGAACGTCTACTACACCACATGGATGGATCGCTCGGTGCCGCGAGAGACCACCAATCCTGATGGCACAGAGGGGATCATCTTCATCCAGGGCATCGACTTGCGCCATAAAGGCGTGGAGCTGGAAAGCTCCTTCCAGCCGCTCAACTTGTTCCGTCTCGATGCCTCGGCCTCTGTTGGCGACTGGAAGTATTTGAACGACGTCTCCGGAGTCTACAAGGACTATGCAACGGGCGGCGCCCAGGATGTGCAGTATAACTTTTACGTCAAAGGCCTGAAGGTGGGTGACGCTCCCCAGACGCAATTTGCTCTGGTAGGGTCGCTTTTCCCCGTGCGCGGGCTGATGGCACAGGGTGTGTATCGGCACTACATGCGCCACTACGCCGACTGGGATCCCTTGAGCAGGACCAACCCCTATGACCGGAAGCAGAGCTGGCGCGCACCCGACTACGGCGTTCTGGACCTCCACGTCACGTATGACCTCCCGTTCCGGTTTGCCGGTGTGGGACTGCAGCTGTTCGCGCATGTATTCAACGTGCTGGACAAGGAGTACATTCAGGACGCGACCGACAACAGCTCCTACAACGCCTGGGACAAAGATCACGACGCAGACGATGCTGAGGTCTATTTCGGCCTGCCGCGCACGTTCAATGTGGGCTTGATTATCAACTACCGGTAGGCGTCGAAAACCTGGCGGTACAGAGGGCTGACCCCCACAGGTCAGCCCTTTTGCGTCTTCGGCGTGGCTGTCGGCCATGCCCCGCCTTGGCGTGGCGGGCCAAGAGCTTTCCGCGGTGAGGGGTGTCGTTTTGCTGGAGGAGTTGGCGTGGGCTCAGGGGAATGTGGTCGATGATCACGGGGGGTAGAGGCAGGAGCAAGGGAGCGACCTGGGGCATGGCGAACTTGGGGAGCTGGCAGCGAGTCATGCCCTTGCGCTGGCAGTCGACGAGTCCTGGCTGGGGGTGGTCTTTGCCGGGCCTGAGCGATCACCTGGCGGTGGCCGGAACGCCCGAGAAATGACGGGGATGCCAGGCACATGCTGGGGTCGTAGCTTGGTCAGGGCCCTACCGTTGTCCGTGTCGGGCCGACATCATCCCTTGCCGCGCTGCCACGACCCGTTGAATAACCAGCCAATGAACGCCATGTCTTTGCGAGCCCATGCAATGTTTCGCCACGATCCACCACCAAATGACGTGATAATGGTTTTTGGGTTACAGCTGACAGTCCACTCTAACAGCCCCTTTTGGGGAATGGTCTTTGCGAGCGGAGTGAAGCTAAGCGAAGATGTTCTTTAGCGTGCAATCCGTTTTTGCCGTTGTGGTTCTTTTGGCTAAGAGCCTCACAAGGACTGAGGCTTACAAGGTTGCTCAAGATCCGACGTTGTCAAAGCAGGGTCAATAATTGTTTTGTAAATCTTCCCGGCGGATGGCAACAGCTATTTGGGCCATGTTCGAGTGTCAGCAAACCGCATTGTCGCCGTAACGAATCCGACGGACAGAACATTGGCTTGGTTTGCTGTTTGACGGAAGATTGCGGTATGGAAAGTAGGTATTGTAAGCAGATTGGATTTTGCGGTCGCTTCAACAGCATGATTGACCGCCATCACTCGATATGCGGGTGGTGGCGGTCAATCATTTTACTGTACCTTTACTTTGTCAATATCAACTTCCGCTGCAAGACCACTTCCCCGGCGCTCAAACGGCAGATGTAAATCCCGCTCGGGACCTTCCGCTGCGCCTCATCGGTTCCATTCCACACCACCGAGTGAACCCCGGCGCTGCACACTTGATCCACCAGCCGCTTGACCTCTTGTCCGTTCACATCGAAAATCTCTACTTGTACGTGGGCTGGCTGGGGCAGGGCATAGCTGATGGTGGTGTTCGGGTTGAAAGGATTGGGATAATTTTGAAACAAGTGGTAGCCTTCTGGAAGCGTGGTCAATTTCTGGTTCTCGATGAGGGTGGTTGCATTTGCGACCCATCGACATAGAGCTGTGAACAGTTCCCGGTTTTTCTCGTTATAAGAAACATCGCCTGCCCAAAATGCCACCCGACCATTCTGATGCGACCGGATGAAACTGTGGATATTGCCATCGCCATAGTCCCACATTGCCAGTACGGTTACATCCGCTGCAACATTCTTAACAGCAGCGCCGCCCCATCCGCTGCAGTGGTCAATCACATCATTGCTGACCAGAGAGGTTCCCAGCGGATAATCAATGACAACTCTGGCATCACTCACCCCCACATTGCTATATTGTCCCGTTCCAAACCAGTCAGCAATATTGCTGCAGCTATAGCCCCCGCCACCAAATGTAGAAGGCGTGCCTCGCATCAAAATGGCGCCACCTCCATTCTTAACAAAATTGCCAACATAAGTTGCAGTGGTTGGCGTACAGGCTGAGTATTCCCTGCAAATCACCAAATCGTAGGAAGTTAAATCTGCAGGGATAGAATTAGAAGTCGAAACATGAAATTGCAATTCATTTAAAATAGAAATTATATTTTGATCCGCTGTGCTAACAACGTACAGACAATTATGCTTTTTACTACCCCCGCCATCCTCTGAAGTAGTCTCAAAATTTTCATCATTCAAATCACTATCTTCGGACGGACCCCTCGTAGCCTGTACAGTACTGCTACCTGATTTGTATACCCTAATTTCAAAATCATAAATATTATGAGATAGCTCTGGATTAGGAGCACCCACCGCAATCCAATATTCATCACTGGAAGAATTCTCGGTAATGGTAAAGTCATTGGTGGTAAGATAAAGTGAATAACTGCTTGACGTGTATAGCTTGTAATATATCTTGGCATATACTGTGTGTGTCCCCGAGCTTACGTCCACATCAAAATATAACTTTCTGTATCGTGTGTAGCCATCCCCGTCTATATCCGTCTCCGAATCCCAGCCTGCACTGTAAATCGTATAGGTTTCAGTGTTCAAATTTGAATTTTTTATATTTGTGTCTATTGTTTTTTTTTGTTTGCTTGAATCCTCCTCTTCCAACTGACCTTCAATATATAATACCTTTTGCATTTCTTTTTTGTCTTCAGTATATCCTTCAATTTTGTTTATATCTAATTTTTTCATCAAAGAATTAATCGCTGCAGAATCTATTTCAGCATGACCTTCAACATGGTATACTTTTTGTGTTTCTTCTTTAGCTTTAGTTTGTCCTTCAGATATATCAATAACTGGTGTTTTCTTTAACGAAATGAACGCTGCAGAATCTATTTCAGCATGACCTTCAACATGGTATATTTTTTGTGTTTCTAGTCCATTTTTATTTTGTCCCTCGGATTTGTTAGTAACTGATGTTTTCCTTAAAGAATTGACCGAAATAGTATCCGTTTTAGGATAACCTTCAAAAGGGTTTAACCTTTCTATTTCTATTCTATTTACTTCTGAAGGAGGTTGATTTTTTGATTGATGATAAGAGCTACTAGCGAAAGTAATGCTAAAACAAATTACGTTCATGATTATAAAAATTGTTTTCATTTTCTCATCTCCTTCATCACAATAATTTAATTTTGGTTATCAGCTGAAATACTGTTTAATGTTATTAGCATTCTTGGGAATTTTATCACAATAATCTGTATACATACAATTAAATGTAATAATAAATTATCCATTATTATCCTAGAAAATACTTTACATTATTTAAATATATAATTAACATTTGATTTTTATTTTGATAATTTATTGTTATTAAAAGCGAGTGATCATCTACGTACCCATTACAGGCTAAAATTTTGCCCCATTCCATCGCTCGGATCGATGGAATTCGCATGTTTCAAAATTCTTATAGTGAATAAATCAAACAAAAGCGATTATACTCAATATAATTTAAAAAGGGTATCTTTTTTAATCGATTGTTTCTTTCTTTTCTCGTTTTTTTCTCCCTCAATATTTATGCCAATATCTTAATAATTGCAAAAAATTATTATCAACACATAAAAATAAAATGTTAAATCAGCAACAAAAAACAATGTATCAATAGCAATCCCATTGCATATTCTGAATTCGACACACTGCAATTTTATAAAAAATGATTCCTAATAAAAAATAGCTTGTTATGTTGCTGCAAAACTACCACAACTTTTGTGGCGAATTTGACACAAAAAATCAATTAGCGGCGCTTTCAAATGAAAATCTTTCTGGTTCTATCTTTTGAGAGGAATACGACGAATTTTCACTGCGCAGTTATCCCCAACCCCCTTAACTTCCGATACAAATTCGCCCGGTCGATGTGAAGCACCTCTGCGGCTTTGGCGACCTTCCAGTCGTTTTCTTCGAGGACTTTGAGAATGTACGCGCGCTCGAAATCTTCCCGAGCTTGCTGCAGAGGTTTGGATTCGCTGGGTGAAATGGGGGATGATGGTTCTTTGGCTTCAAGCAGAGGGACGACTTCGTTGAGATCGATCAGGTCTCCTTGTTTCATGATCATTAAACGTTCGACAAAATTGCGCATCTGGCGGATGTTGCCTGGCCAGTCAAGTCCCGAAAGATATTTGATGGCGGCCGGCGTCAGGATGGGCTTGACAGTGGCATTTTTTTCGGCATAATAGGAAAGGAAGAAATCGAGGAGCAACGGGATGTCGGAGCGGCGTTCCCGCAGTGGAGGCACGGTGATGGTGAAAATCTCTAACCGAAAATAAAGGTCTTCCCTGAAGGCCTTATCAGCGACCATCTGCTTCAAGTCCTTATTGGAGGCAGCGATAATCCGCACATCGACCGAGGTGACCTGGGATGAACCGACCCGCTGGATTTCGCCGCGCTCCAAGAATCGCAGGAGCTTTGCCTGGGCTGACAAACTCATGTCGCCCACCTCATCGAGAAACAGGGTGCCACCGTCGGCCATCTCGAAGCGGCCCTTTTTTGCTATGCTTGCGCCGGTAAATGCGCCCTTGGTGTGGCCAAAGAGTTCGCTTTCCAGCAGATTATCCGGAATGGCGGCGCAATCGATGCTGACCAGTGGCTTATTCGCCCTGGGACTGCGGTTGTGAATCGCCTGAGCGACCAATTCCTTGCCGACGCCGTTTTCACCAAGGATGAGCACCGGCGAGTTGGTGGGCGCGATTTTTTCGATGAGGGAAAAGACCCGCTGGATTTCCGGCGATTGCCCGACCATTTGATAGCGGGCTAACGAGTCCTGTCTATAATGGATCAATTCCTGTTGCAATTGACCATGGACTAGGGCATTGCGCACCGTGACCAGAATGCGATCCCGGTCCAGCGGCTTCTCCAAAAAATCATATACGCCCATTCTCGTCGCTTCAACAGCCCTGGGAATAGTTCCATACGCAGACATGAGCACAATCGGGACAAGCGGGTTTTGGGCAATCATCTCCCGGGCAACATCGATCCCGTTTTTGTCTGGGAGTTGTAGATCCAGCAGCACTAGGTCGAACTCATTTTCTGAAAACAACGAAAGCGCCTCATTGCCGGAGTAAGCTTCTTTGATCTAATAGTTTTCGCTTTCCAAGATTCGCCTTAGAATTTGACAGATGGTAACATCATCATCTGTGATCAGGATGTTACATTTGGGGCACATTAGCCTTTCCCGTGTCTATGCTCATTCACCGTAAGTCATGTTTGGATGCGTCTCGAGGTACGGCCAGGTCGTTGAAACGCCTATCAAGAGCATTGGCGTGGAATAAACAGCACAACAAACTGCCGTGTTCATATCACGACAAAACGGCATTTGCAATCCGTGTGCCACAGATTCCGCGGCTAGCTGGTACTCGCCTGTTTGAACCGCAGAATCACCCAGGTGCCCAGGCCCACCTCGCTCTGGATATCAAATTGTCCGCCGTGGGAGTCCATAATTTTCTGGACGATGCTCAGCCCCAGTCCGGTGCCCTCGGGTTTGTTGAGCGAAAAATAGGGCTGCTTAACCCGATCGAGATATTCTGGCGGAATTCCGCAGCCGGTATCCCGAATTTCCAGCTCAACAAAACTCGACATCCCCCCGCCATTGGCATTCTGTGTAAACAACTGGACGCTGCGTGTTGCGATCAAGATTCTGCCCTCGTCACGGATGCTTTCGAGGGCGTTATAGAAAACATTTTTGACCGCGTATTCAAATTGCCGCAGATCGATCATAGCAGGAGGCAGGTCTTGTTCTAGTTCCCAGTCAATCTGAATTTTGCCGCTTTTTTCCGGCTGCCATTGAGGGATCAATTCCCTGCATTCACGATTCAAGTCGCAGGGTTTCAAATCCGGCTGCTCGAACTCGACAAACCGCATAAAACCATCGCTCATTTTTTTCAGTTTGTCGATCTGGGTGATAATCGGCGTGACATATTCTTCCACATCTTGTGCCTGAATCTGATCGGTGCTTCTGACTTTGTGAAGCAACTCCTCGGCGTTGAGCTTAATGGTAGTCAGCGGATTCTTGATGCCATGCGCCAATCGCTGGGCAACCTGGGCCCAGTGTTTGAGCTGACGGATGTGCTCCTCTTCGCGCAGGTCGAAAATCATGACGCAGCAGGCTTTGATCCAGGAAATGTACAATGCCTTGAATTGGAGTGGCACATGGCTGGTGGTATCGATTGGGCAGAGACACTGATAATTCGTTAATTCTTCAGTGAGCATCTTTTCCAGTGCTTCGCCAACAGGACGAACATGGCTGTTGCCGAAGACCTGCTGGAGTTTCTTGCCTTTTGCCAGATGGGGTGGAATTTGCGGCAGACTTGCCCAGTCCTTACCCCAATGGCTAATTCTTTGATGGCGATCCAGAATCAGCGTTCTATCCAAAGAATGGGTTTGCTCAAGTATTTGGAACAACAACTGCCAAGCCCGTTTGCCATACAAATGATTTCGCAAAGCAACCAACGCCACGGTCAAGCCAGCAAGGGACAAGATGATGACCAAGTAATTTTGTCCTCGTTTCTTGATTGCACCAGCTAAACCAACGACGTGGAAGTCGAACAGTTGATAATCTGTCGTAGTACCGGCAAGCCCGTTTGAAGACAGCAGCCGCCGTTTGTGAGGAAGTTTAACCAGGTAGAAATCCTCTAGATTAGTCAGAAACGGTGCAATCAATAACTGCTTCAGTTGGTGATTGAAGAAGACAATCTTTCTGTCTGCTGTCAATGCTATGACTTCTAGAAGCCCATCCCCATCCATATCTGCCACGGAATGAACTGCGATCGGTCGGCGATAGGGTTCTGACGAACACATCACAGACAAATCCCCTCGATACATCCTCACGAACCCGTCCGTGCTGCCAATGACGAACTCGTCAATGCCATCGAGGTCAAAATCATGGCAGATTCCCGTCAGCACAGCAGTGGAGGCTGCCAGGAAATGACTACCAAGTTTTTGACGATGGATCGGCTCGCCAGTGCGAATGTCTAATTGGATCAACTCGTCATAATCGGCAAAGTATTGATTGGTGCCAAAACGATGGACCACCAACTCCTTTTTTCCATCGCCATTCAAGTCTCCGACGATGGGAAATGCTCCGGTCCAAAAAGGACCGATTGTCTTACGCCAGCGTTCATTGCCCAGATTGTCAAGCACAAAAACATAGCAGCTATCGTCACTGGTGCCATTGAGCTTAAGCTCATTCTTGGGCGCATAGCTGCCAAGCACAATTTCTTCCAATCCGTCATTTTCTAGGTCAACAATCATTTGATGGCGAATCTGGGGTCCTGCCAAGTAGCGCCAGACCTCTTTGCCCGTTGAGGGATCTATAGCAAGCAAGCCGCGAGCCCCCGCATCTCCGCCGCTATCGACCAGTAGCAGCACATTCCTCTTGTTGTTTCGACCATTAATGAGCCCAACGGGAACGATTGTTTGATGGAATCTTCCATCTAGATCGCGATCCTGTCCGCTGAAAAAGAGACACTTCTCTTTGGCGAGCACAACGTCCCTGCCGTCATAAAGGTATAGGTTAAAAACAGACGCGGTCGGCGTTTCATAGCCGAACAGCAGTCGGAGTGAATCCGGTGACTCACCGGGTAATGGCGTGATGCTATAAGGTTTATCGGCCGGGACAATGAAGCTTTTTTGGTGAGTCAGTGAAGTGCTCGTCAAAACGTCTACCTGATTGGGGTAGACTACTATGAGTTCCTCGCCAGGCGTTTGCGCATTTACGTCCATAGGAACCAAAGATAACGCTGACCTTTGCCAGATGGGAAGGAATTCATAATTCCTAGTTGGGTCAGCGGCATGACAGAACTGGATGGTGGGAAAGAAAAGGAGGATCAAAACCACGATTAGCGGCACTTTCATCGTAGCGGCCGTTCCTGTTATGCTTGATTCGCTCGGCGCCATCAGGGATCAACAAATCGAGGACGTGCATCCTCTGTCAAGCGCCTGCTATCCCAATTTCCAAACAGATAGGCTACGTCCGGCAGCTCCCTCTCATTAGAACTGCCCGTAAAGTAAGAAAGCAGAATCTGAAAGTCAAGAAAAATTGTTAAGGAATCCTGGAACATGGAACAAAGATCGTATCCCCCTCCCTCGCGTGAGGGTCTTCAGGGAGTGGCCATGCGAGTGGAGCAGCGCATTGTGGCGCTCAGGGAAAGGACGCCAATGCTACCGCGCCCTGTGCCAGAAGAGAGATTTGGTCGGGCAGAACCCTTCCGGGCAGAGCGGCGGCGATTTGTTCGAGGAGTGTGACTCATGGGAATGTGGTCGAGGATGACTGGAGCTGAGAACAGAAGCGAGCAAGGTGCCTCGGGCATGGCGGTCTTTGGAACTGGTAGGGGGTGAGGTTCTTGCGCTTACGGTCGAGGAGTGTCTGGAGGGGACGGTCTTCGCAGGGTTCGCGCGACGAGCTGGCGGTGGCCCGAGCGCAAAAGAAGCGATCGGGCTGTCAGAGAAATGGAGCAGTCGTGGCTGGGCGAGAAAGGGACCGTGTTGCGTGCCGGGCTGAGATAATGGTTGGCCGCGCTCCTACCGGGGCTGGTCGGTCGTTGGCTGCCCCGTGGGCTTGTGCCTCAAGGAGGTAGTTCTGGGTCAATTGATCAAGCGAAACGAACGTTTGCCCGAGGGACAGCCACCGGATGCCTCATGGGCAAAAATCCTCGAATCGAACGCTCGCAATCCCGCCTGGGCGGAATTGGGGGAGACAACTGGTAAGGTTTTGCCTGACCTCTCCAGCCTCCCGCCAATTTCGGCTTGCAAAAGAGGGTGAATTCTCCTATATTCGCCACAGTCCTGGTGGCGGAACCCCAAGCAACGGTGACGGCAAGCTCCGCCGGTACGGCTGGTGAGGTCCGGACAGGCAATGGCCCAGGTTGCACGCGCAACAGCTGGAGTGGTGATCGGGCGGTGGCACACAAGACATGCTGGCACAGCCTGAGACTGTCGGCGCTCGTGGTCCTGGTAGTTGCAGGGCAGTGCAAGAGCCCCTTTGCTACTCGCGAGGCAGAGCCGCCTACGGGCGGGAGGACGCCGTGGATACCTCCCACCTCCGCCTCCTTGGTGCTTGCCAACATGCGTAACGCCCTTGGGGGCAAGAGCGTAGACAACTACCTGCGCTGCCTCAGTGACGGCGCTTCGGGCCGCCCCCCTTTCTCCTTTGTTCCCGACCGGAGCGTTGCCTCCCTCAACCTGGGATTCTTTGACCGCTGGGGGCTCGCCAGCGAGGAAAACTACCTCCGCCAACTCTTCGCCGTGGTTCCAGACGATTCGCTGCACAAGTTAGAGCTTACTCTGGTCTCGGAGAGCTCTTTTCCCGATTCGGCCGTGGTGGTGGAGGATTATATATTGACGATGCATCACACCCTGCGCGATCCCTCCTACCCGCGTCAGGCGCGGGGTCAGGCGGAATTCCACCTTCGCCTGGACCCGCAGAGCGGCTATTGGTACATCTGGCAGTGGTATGACACTGGCACCGGGCAAGGGCCTTCGTGGAGCACCTTCAAGGCGGTGTTCGGCAAGTAGGCGGCGGCCCTTAGAGGCAAGGTATGCGGAGACGACGTGCCCATAGGCAGTCAGTTGCGCGGCGGCGCAGGGGAAAGTATCTGCTCCTTGTCGGCGCGATGGTGTTGGTACTGCTTCTGGCGTACGCCAGACACCGTTACCCTGGTGGGCGTCCCCAGCCCGCCAAGCCCACAACAGAGGTAGTGCGCAGCGCGCTGCAGAAGGTGGCCGTGCAGTATGGAGCGGACCAGCAGGAAGTCAGGGAAGAGGGCGGGTGGCTGGTTATCCCGCTGCCAGGGGACAAGTCGCCGGCGGTGGTCTCCGCGGAGATGCTGCGCCGCGCGCAACAGTTGGGCGCCGGGCTTGCAGAACAAGCCTCCGGCAAGGGATGGTCGCGATTGGTCCTGCGGATGGGAGACCGGGATCTCCTTCGCGTTAAGCTGGTGCAGGCCCAACCAAGCGAAGATGAAGGGCCCTTGGTCGCCCTGGTGATTGATGACTTTGGCTATTCTGCCGGCGAGTTGGCCAAGGGCTTCCTGGAGCTCCCTTGGGCAGTCACCGTGTCGGTTATCCCGGGGCTTCCTTTTTCCGGTGTGATCGCTGAGCAGGCGGCGGCAGCCGGCAAGGAGGTCATGGTGCACATGCCCATGGAGCCGCTCCACGAACCGGTGGAGGACCGAGGCTTCACGCTACTGGTCACGCTCAGCGAGAAGGAGATTCGTGAGCGCGTCGCTCGGGCCCTTGCCTGTGTGCCGGGTGCCGTCGGCATGAACAACCACCAGGGCTCGCGCGCCACTGCCGATGTGCAGGTCATGACCGTCCTCATGCAGGAACTGAAAAGTCGCGGTCTATACTTTGTCGATAGTCGAACCAATAGCCAGAGCATAGCGCTGGAGGTAGCGGAGCGCATGCAGGTGCCATGCGTTGCCAATGCCACGTTTCTTGATGTGGAGCCCGATACGGCGAAGGTGCATAGGCAGCTGTCACTACTGGCGCAGGTGGCAAAGCGCAAGGGGAAGGCGGTAGGCATAGGCCATATGCGGCGCACTACCTACGAGCTCGTGCGCCGTGAGGTGCCCCGACTGCAGGAACAAGGGCTGAGATTCGTGCCTGTCTCTCAACTGCTCGGGCTGCCAGTCCCACCTATCGCGGCTCGCTGCGAAGGACGGAATGTGCTCATCATGCCAGGCTAAGCAGGGGTAGAACCAGGAGGAGTGGTTATGCTCAGGCTCGGGGTGAATGTGGATTTGGTGGCAGTGATGCGCGCCGACGGGCGCGGCAAGGAACCCAACCCCGTCGCCGCAGCCGTGCAGGCAGAGGTGGGGGGAGCCGACGGCATCGTCGCCACCTTGCGGGAAGATCGTCGTTACCTGACCGAGCGCGACATCGCCTTGCTCAAGGAGGTGGTGACCACACACTTTAACCTGCGTGTGGCGGCAAAGGAAGAAATGGTCAAGAGGGCGGTGGCCGTGCAGCCGGATATGGTCACCTTGATCCCGGCACTGGCGCAGGGGGTGGTGCCACCGGCAGGAGTTGATGTGGTAGCCGCGGTCGAAGCAATGACGGAGTTGGTTGCCGGGCTGCGCGGCAGCAATGTGGTGGTCACGGTGCGCATCGAGCCGGAGGTCCGGCAGGTCAAGGCAGCTGCGCAGGTGGGTGTCGACTATGTGGAGCTGAACACGACCCAGTTGGCATTGGCCCAGGATCTCAACGCCCAGAGCGAGCAGCTGGAGAAGTTGCGAGCGGCTGCGTTGGCGGCGAACAAGCTGGGCCTCGGCGTGAGCGTCGCAGGCGGCTTGAACTACCAGAACGTGCGCGAAGTGGCAAAGATCGTCCAGATCGAGGAGGTCAACGTTGGCCATGCACTGCTCTGCCGCGCGCTGCTGGTGGGGTTGGCCCAGGCGGTCCGCGACATGGCTGTAGTGCTGCGCGAGTCCGCCCCGCAAGGTAACGGACGGTGAGGAGAAAGAGAGCCATGGACAATGCGCAACGACTACGAGAACTATTCCCCGAGCTGTCCTGGATCAAGGATACTACGCTGCGGGACAAGACGGTGGCGGTGATGGCCGATGCCCTGGCCCGTGGAGGTTGGTCACCCGAGGACCTGGTTTCCATGCCATTCACCTTGCTGATTCCTAACTGTCCAGTCAGCTACCTCACCCACGTGCGGGCGGTGACCCAGATCGCCATCAAAACAGCAGAGGTCCTGGCAGAGCACTACACGGGCCATCTGAACCTCAATTTCGACGTGTTGGCAGCTGGGGCGTTACTCCACGACGTCGGCAAGCTTCTGGAGTTCGGTCGAGGTGGCCAGGGTTTTGTCAAGAGCGCAGGGGGCAAACTTCTCCGCCACCCGTTCAGTGGTGCGGGGCTGGCGCTCGCCCATGGCTTGCCCGATGAGGTAGTGCACATCATCGCCGTGCATGCCAAGGAGGGGGACAGTGGTTACCGAAGCCCGGAGGCGATTATCGTCCACCATGCGGACTTTATCACTTTCGAACCATTGCATCGCTGAACAGCAGATATGGGGCGCCCATGGAGCAACTGTTTGAGCCTTTCAAAATCAAAGTCGTCGAGCCCATCAAGCGCACCACCCGCGAGGAGCGCGACCGGTTGTTGCGGGAGGGCGGGCTAAATGTCTTCAACCTGCCCGCCGAGAGCATTCTCATCGACCTGCTCACCGACAGCGGCACTTCGGCAATGAGCGACAACCAGTGGGCCGGCATGATGCTGGGCGACGAGTCCTACGCCGGGAGCCGCAACTACTTCCATCTGGAGGAGACGGTGCGCAGGATTTTCGGCTTCAAGCACGTCATCCCCACGCACCAAGGCCGCTCTGCGGAAAACCTGCTCTTTTCCGTGACGGTGAGCAAGGGCAAGGTGGTCCCCAACAACAACCATTTCGACACCACGCGGGCCAACGTCCTCCACAACGGGGGCATACCGCTTGATCTGGTGATCGACGAGGGGCGTGATCCGCACGTGGTGCACCCTTTCAAGGGGAACATGGACTTGGCCAAACTCGAGCAGGTGATTGGCACCTACGGCCCAGAAAACATTCCCCTGTGCATGATCACCGTCACTAACAACAGTGGCGGTGGCCAGCCCGTGTCGATGGAGAACATTCGCCAGACCAAGCAGCTCCTCAGCAGATACGGCATCCCTCTTTTCTTCGACGCTTGCCGCTTTGCGGAAAACTGCTACTTCATCAAGGAACGGGAACCAGGATACCAGGACAAGTCGATTGCGGCCATTGCGCAGGAGATGTTCTCCTACGGCGATGGCTGCACCATGAGCGCCAAGAAGGATGGGCTTGTCAACATCGGCGGCTTCCTGGGGATGAACGATGACGGGCTGTGCGAAAAGGTGTCCAACCTGCTCATCCTGGTGGAGGGCTTTACGACGTATGGGGGCCTGGCAGGAAGGGACTTGGAAGCCATCGCCCGCGGCCTTGAAGAGGTGCTTGACGAGGACTATCTGCGCTTTCGAGTCGGCCAAGTGCGTTACTTGGGGGAACTGTTGGACAAAGCCGGTGTGCCCATCCTGAAGCCTGTAGGGGGGCATGCGGTGTATGTGAACGCTCGCGAATTTCTGCCCCACATTCCGCCCGCGCAGTTTCCAGGGCAGGCGCTGGTGGTGGCTCTGTATCGGGAATTCGGCATTAGGGCGGTGGAGATTGGCAGTTTGATGTTCGCAGAAAAAGACCCCGTGACGGGCGAAGAGCGCCACCCTCCTTTGGAATTGGTGCGCCTGGCGGTGCCCCGACGTGTGTACACCACGATGCACATGAACTATGTCGCGGAAGCGCTCATTAGCCTCTACCAGAGGCGGGAGTCCATCAAGGGACTTCGCCTGGTGTATGAGGCCCCCCTGTTGCGGCATTTCACCGCGCGCCTTGAGGAGGTGGAGTGATACGGGCGGTGTTGTTTGATTTTGATGGGGTGATTGGCGACACGATGCCCTGGCACCTGGCGGCGTGGAGGGAGGTGCTGGCCTCCGTGGGCATTGAGCTCGCGCCGGAGATGGTGCTGCGCAACGAGGGGCGCCCGGCTGGCGAGATTGCCAAGATCATTGCTGACAGCGTGGGTGTGCCGATGTCCACAGAGCAGGCGGAGGAGGTGGCGCGCCGCAAGAACGAGCGCTTTCGGCAGCTGCATCGGGCCGGGGCGGCACCAGGCGCTATGGAGCTGGTAAGCGAACTCAAGCGGCGTGGTCTCAAGGTGGCCTTAGTGACTGGCACGGAGCGGGCCAACGTCAGCGCAGTGCTTCCGCCGCAGCTGATCGCGCTGTTCGACGCCATCGTGGCCGCCGGCGATGCAGCGCGCGGTAAGCCACATCCCGATCCCTATATCCTTGCGGCGCAGCGGTTGGGGGTGCCACCTGCGCAATGCCTGGTTGTGGAAAACGCCCCCTCCGGCATCCAGGCGGCGCGCGCCGCTGGTATGGCGTGCGTGGCAGTGCGCACAACATTGAGCGAGCAATATCTCTCGGGCGCAGACGTTATTGTCTCCGACCTTCGCGCCCTGCACAGCCAACTTGATAGTCTGGTTCTGAAGGACCGGCCGAGCCGAAAAAGCGCTTGATTTTTCTTGGGCGTTTCGCTACATTTGCCTGCGCGGAAGAAACGTGGAGGTCGCCTCGAGTCCGTCTTTGCTAGGGTGTTGCACGTCTGTTGTCGTGGTATGGGATTGAGAGCTTGCAGGAATTCCTAGCGACTCGGGTGCTGGCCTTGCAACGTGACCTATGGACCGGGTGCCAGCCGAGCAAACGCCCGGTCTTTTTGTATGAGGAAGGCGCTCTATGCGGCGTACCCGCCTGGCGGTAGCATTCCTTGGCCTCATCGTGGCGTGTAGCTCCGAGTCCCCCAACGGCTGGGAAGACCAGGCTCCTCGCATTCTGGAACTGAGGATGCCTTCTGTGTTGAATCGCTCGCAGTGGTATCTGGTGCAAGCGGTCGTGGCGGATCCCCAGGGGGTGGCCGATGTGCGGTTTGTGCTCATGACGTGGTACGCGCAGGCCCTTGCCGCAGGCACCGACACCTTGTGGGACGACGGCGGGTTTCTCCATCCAGGGGACGGCGACGAGATCGCCAAGGATGGCATGTTCTCACAGCGCCTGCGCCGGACATCCGGGCAGAGTACCGCTGAGAGCATGTCCGTTGAATTCCGAGCAGTAGATCAAGATGGTCATTGGTCGGAGGCGGTGGTCAAGAACGTCCTGTTGCGCGCCAACTCGCCACCGGAGATCGTGCATCTGAGCGTCCCGGATTCCCTGCCCAGTGGCTTCCAAGGCACCGTGCTCCTGTGCGCCGACGTGTTCGATTCCCAGGGCGTGGGCGATGTGCGGGTGGTGGATTTCCGCGCCCTGCACGGCGGTGCCTGGGCGTTTGCCGGTGCGCTCGCCGACGATGGCACGCAAGGTGACGAGATGCCAGGAGACGGCCGCTTCAGCCTGGGAGTACAGGCGAACTTTGCCGCCGGGAAAATGGGCGCCCACGAGCTCATCTTCGTGGCGAGTGACCTAGGGGGAGCTCAGAGCACTGAGGCGCGCGCCTCGCTTTACATCGGCAATGGGCCTCCGGTTCTTGAGGAGGTCACCGTGCCAGACTCCGTTGCCAAGCCGGTGAGTGGGGCAGTTTTGGTCCCCATCACTGCGGCGGTACGCGATCCTCAGTCCTGGGAAGATATCAAGCGTGTGGGATTTATCTCCCGCAAGCCGGACTCCACGGTCGCCAACGCTGGTCAACCCATTCCCATGGTGGACAACGGCCTGCCCTTTGACCCTTTGCAGGTCCAGGCCTACGGGGATCAGATTGCCGGCGACGGGGTATACACATTCACCTTGGTTGTGTATGCTGACCAGGATGCGCAGCGGTGGGACCCACAAGGGAACCCCATCCAGCAAGGGTGGTACACATTCACCTTCCAAGCGGAGGATAGGGTTGGAAATACAAGTGCGACCATTATCCGTCGTTTCAAGGTCCGGTAGGAGGAGCCCGATGGCGAGGCTACTGGCCCTCGGCGTGGCGGGGTTGTTCCTCGCCGTTCTCACTGGCGGTGGCTTGGCCCAGGTGCTTGATAAGGGGGGGTACCACATGGACCAGCCCACCCCTGTGCCGCGCCTGGCAAGCAATGCGGTCACCGATCTGGTGATTAGCGGCGGCCGAATCTGGGCAGGCACAGGTGCCGGACTCTGTGTGAGTGAGGACGGGGGCACAACCTGGCGCTCCTATGGCCGGGCCCACGGACTGGGCAAAGGTGGAGTATCGGCCTTGGCCATGCGCGGGGACACCATCTGGACCGCGACGGCCTTCGATACGCTCATCACTAACATCGGCTACCTGCCGGCAGGCGGTGGACTCTCCTATAGCGTCGACGGTGGCCGCACCTGGCAATGGCTCCCCCAGCCGGGTCCGACACCGGTGCAGAACGTCACCTACGACATTGCGCTGACTGATAGCGCGGTGTGGATCACAAGCTGGGGAGGTGGTCTGCGGCAGTCGCGCGATATGGGCCAAAGTTGGGAGGTAGTCACTCCCGATACGTTCCTTTTCGATCCGTATGGCAACCTCAACCACCGCGCCTTTGCCGTGATCGCGGTGGAGGAGACCCTGTGGGTGGGCACTGCCAAGGGGATCAACAAGTCGATCGACGGCGGTCGCACGTGGGTCAATATGAACCACCAGAACCAGTCCAGCCCCATTTCCGGGAACTTTGTCGTGGCGCTGGCCCACCAGAGGGCGCAGGGCAAGTCCATCCTTTGGGCCGCAACCATCGAGGCCGAGGACCCCGAGGAGTTCCGCTCCGTCTCTGTGTCCGAGGACGGGGGTAGAAGCTGGCGCACGCTTCTCAAAGGGGAGTTTGTGCACAATTTTGGCTTCGATCCTGCGACAGGCACCGTGTACGCCGTCTCGGACAATGGTCTTTGGAAATCGGTGGCGCCTGACTCTTTTCTGGTCTTTCCCCCTATTGTTGACAGCCAGAGCGGCGAACGCATCTACACCACCCAGTTCTATTGCACAACCGCGGGGCAAGACGCTTATCTGTGGGTGGGGACGGCCGATGGCCTGGCAAGGACCAACAACAATGGCTTCACCTGGCAGATCTTCCGAGCCTATGTGCCGACCGGGACCGCGGGGACACCGCGCACCTACGCCTATCCCAATCCCTTTTCACCCATGCGTCACAACCAGCTTGGCGGCGATGGGTACGTGCGGTTTCAGTACCACACCACAAGGCCCACGCGGGTGACCATTCGCGTCTACGACTTTGCCCTTGACCTTGTGGCGACGGTGGTGGAGCATAAGGCGCGCCCAGTGGGCGACTTTGCAGAGGCGTGGAACGGCCGTAACGATCGCGGTGACGTGGTGGCCAATGGGGTCTACTTCTACCGCCTCGACCTCGAGGGGGAAGGCAGCTACTGGGGCAAGGTGATGATCTTGAATTGAGCGGAGGAGCGATGAGGGCGCGGCAACTCCCAGTTGTATTGGTGTCCGCCGCATGCATGGCGGTGGCCTCAGCGGTGTGGGCCCAGGAGGGAATCGGCGGCTATGCAGGCGCGTTCCTCCGGCTGGGGGTCGCTCCACGGGCCCAGGCGATGGGCGATGCCTTCGTGGCAATTCCGGAAGGTGCCAGCGTAGGCCTGTACAATCCTGCCGGCGTGGCATTGCTCAAGGGCCCGCAAGCGGAGGCAGTTGCGAGTGTGCTGAGCCTTGACCGCGCCCTGTACGTGCTAAGCTTTGCGTTCCCCGTTCGCCCGAAGGGCATTGGTGCCATGGATGGCGGGCTCGCCTTGAGCTGGGTTCATGCCGCAGTGGCCAACATCGACGGCCGCGACGCCGATGGCGTGCACATTGGGACGTTCTCGAATGCGGAAAACGCCTTTGTCTTCTCTTTTGCCGTACGCCCCCACCGGGTGGTGGGAGTGGGCATCACTGGAGCGATCCTCTACAACCGTTTGCCAGGGGTCACCCGCGACAACGGCACCCTCACCAGCTCCGGCGTAGGAGTAAATCTAGGAGTAATGGTCATGCCCTTGCCACGCCTGGTAGTGGGCGCGGCGGTGCACAATATCAACGCCAAATACACGTGGAACACCGAGAAGGTCTACGAGCGGGGCACCAGTGTGGTGGACCGCTTCCCGGTGTCGCTGCGTGCCGGAGCCTCGTACCGTCCAACGTTTGGGTGGTTGCTCGTCAGCGCTGAGCTGGAACAGAGCGACCTGCAGGGGACTCTGTATCGGTGCGGCGTGGAGGCAATGGTCGCCCGGCAGCTGGCACTGCGCGCGGGGGTAGACAACGGTCGCCTCCGCTGCGGTCTCGGTCTTGCCCTCAAGGTCCTGGGGCGCACTGCCGGTCTGGACTATGCCTATCTGCCGACGGTAGAGGGCCTGGCCGGCGATCACACCTTCGCATGGGTTTTTCATTTCTAAAGGGAGCCCGATCATGGCTTGTCGCTCTTGGACGTGGCTTGTGTTGCTGGGGGTGGCCGCCTGTCCCGCGTGGGCAGGAGGGGGTGGCCTTGTGCTGCTGCGGATGGCACCGGGAGCACGCATGGCGGCTATGGCGGGCGCAGGTGTGGCCGCAGCTGGCGATGCCGCCAGCGTGTCGGGCAACCCCGGTGCTCTGGCAGCACAGGGGGGCAGCCAGGTATATCTTGCGCACAACGAATGGCTGCAGGGGATCGATCACGACCTGGTGGTGGCCACCCTAGTGACCAAGCACCAGGCCTGGGCAGGGAGCGTGGCGCATCTGGCGGTGGGCGATATCGAGCTGCGCACCATGCCCACGGCGGAACCACTGGCGGTGGTCTCGGCCCATGAGGTGGTGTTTGCCCTCAGCTATGCCCGCCGCTGGCATGAGCGCCTGTACCTCGGGATCACGGGAAAGTACCTTTACGACAAAATCTACCTGGATACGGCTGGGGGTGTAGCTGTTGACGTGGGGGGGCTGTACCAGACCGGCTGGCCTGGGGTCACCTGCGGCGTTGCGGTCCGCAACTTAGGGGGCACCGGCCGGCTGCGCGAGGAGCGAGTTGCCCTGCCCTACCAGCTGCAAGGCGGGGTCGCTTGGACGATCAGCGTCGCTCCTCGGCAGAGCCATCTGAGCGTCCTCTCGGATGTCTTGCTGGAACGTGGCGAGAGCGCTCGGCTCCTCCTGGGGACGGAAGGTGTGCTGTACGGGATGGTGGCCCTGCGGCTTGGATACGCGATTGGCTACGACTCTCGCGGCCTCTCGGCGGGAATCGGCATCCGTAGCGGGAGGTACGGCGTGGATTACTCTTATACCCCTTTTCAGGATGGGATCGGTACGGCCCAGCAACTGTCGCTGAGCGTGGGCTTGCACCGAAGTAACTGAGGAGGAGGCATGGCGAAGTATCGCATTGCGTGGCTTGCCGGCGACGGCGTCGGCAAAGACGTGATGGAGGCTGCGCGCATCGTGCTTGACAAGATGCAATTTGATGCCGAGTATCTGCCCGGGGACATCGGCTGGGAGTTCTGGTGCAAGGAGGGCAACCCGCTGCCCGACCGGACGATCAAACTGTTGAAGGAAACCGACTGCTGCCTGTTTGGCGCCATTACCTCCAAGCCGAAGGAGGAAGCGGAGAAGGAGTTGGTGCCTGAGCTCCAGGGCAAAGGGTTGGTCTACTCGAGTCCCATTGTGCGCCTGCGCCAGGAATTCAACCTCCGGACGAACCTGCGACCCTGCCGAGCCTATGAGGGAAACCCCTTGAACTACCGGGAAGGAATCGACCTGGTGGTGTTCAGGGAAAACACGGAAGACCTGTACGCCGGGGTGGAGTTCCACCCGGTGCCGCGAGCGGTGCGCAGTGTGCTTGAGCAGGAGCACCCAAAGATGCGTCGCTTCTCCCATGTGGCCGACGAGGACATGGCCATCTCGCTGCGCATCATCACCCGCCAAGCCAGCAGAAACATCGTGCGCGATGCCTTCGAGTACGCGCGCAAGCATGGGTACAAGACCGTAACCGTCGTGGAAAAGCCAAACGTCATTCGCGAAACCTCCGGCCTGATGATCCGCGAGGCCCGCAACGTTGCCAAGGACTACCCGGAAATTCAGCTTTGGGAAGCCAACATCGATGCGATCTGCATGTGGCTGCTCAAGAATCCGCTGGACTATGGCGTGCTGGTCACCTCGAACATGTTTGGCGACATCATTTCCGACCTATGTGCGCAGTTGGTGGGCGGACTCGGGTTTGCAAGCAGCGGCAACATTGGCGATGACTATGCCATCTTCGAACCAACGCACGGCTCGGCTCCGAAGTATGCCGGCCAGTACAAGGTGAACCCTATGGCCATGCTCCTGGCGGTGAAGCTGATGTTCGACTGGCTGGGCGAAGCAGAGATGGCCCAGCGGCTGGAAACGGCGATCGCCAAGGTGATCAAAGAGGGCAAAGTGCGCACCTACGACATGGGCGGCAATGCGAGCACCCTGGACATGGCCCACGCCGTGGCGAGCAAGCTGTGAAGACAAGGGCACTGCCGCCCATGTCTTGGCTCATTCGGGAATGGACCGGTGAATGTCGGCGAGGGAAGGTGTGAAAAAGATCAATCTGGCGTTGGGCGTCCATAGCCATCAGCCGGTGGGCAACTTTGACTTTGTCTTTCAAGAGGGTTTTGACCGAGCCTATCGGCCGTTTCTTGAGGCGCTGTACCGTCACCCCAACGTCAAGGTAGCACTCCACTACACAGGGATCTTGTTGGAATGGATCGCGACACGGTACCCTGATTTCATAGGCCTTATGCGGGAGATGGTGAAGCGCGGTCAGGTGGAGATGATGACCGGCGGGTATTATGAGCCGATCATGATCACCATCCCCGACGAGGACAAGCTGGGGCAGATCGCCAAGCTCACCGGCTACGTCACCCAACTCACCGGTTATCAGCCCACAGGGATGTGGCTGGCCGAGAGGATTTGGGAACCACACCTGCCTACCCCTCTGAGCAGAGCCGGCATCCGCTACACGGTCGTGGATGACGCCCACTTCAAATACGCCGGCCTTGCGGAGGAAGATCTCCTCGGGTACTACCTGACGGAGAACGAGGGGGATGTTCTTGCAGTGTTTCCCATCAGTGAGCGCCTCCGCTACACGATCCCCTTCCAAGAGCCTGAAGTGACCATCGACTATCTTCGCTCGTTGGCCACCGAGGATGGCACCAGGCTGGTGGTCTTTGCCGATGACGGGGAAAAGTTTGGGATTTGGCCAGGCACCCATGCGCATTGCTATGCAGGTGGCTGGTTGGAACGCTTTCTGAGGGTTCTGGAGGAAAACCAGGACTGGATCAGGCTCGTCCATTTTACCGAGGCCTTGCAGCTTCTGCCCCCGGCAGGGAGAGTGTACCTGCCTACGGCCTCTTACCGGGAGATGATGGAATGGGCCTTGCCGGTGCGTGCCATCCACGAGTACGAGGATTTTGAGGAAAAGCTCGAACAGGCGCACCTGTTGGAACGGTACAAGGTCTTTGTCCGGGGAGGCTTCTGGCGGAACTTTTTCGCCAAGTATCCTGAGGCTAACCACATGCACAAGCGGATGCTCCGGGTCAGCCGCAGGGTGGCCAAGCTGGCGCGGCAGCACCGGGGCAGGCTCATCTCGCAGGCTCGGGACCACTTGTGGGCGGCCCAGTGCAATTGTCCCTATTGGCACGGGGTATTCGGCGGGCTCTATCTGAACAACCTGCGTGCCGCCATCTACCGCGAGCTCATTCAGGCCGAGGCGACCCTGGATTGGCTGGAACAGGGCGAGCATGGCACGAGATGGGCACGCGTCCAGGTGACGGACTTTGATGCCGACGGGCAGCGCGAGGTGATCGTCGAGACGGATCGCCTGAACCTATACGTGGCGCCGGACAAGGGGGGTGCGCTGACGGAATGGGATTGCAAGCCGAAGGCGATCAACCTTCTGGACACGATGGCGCGGCGCCCAGAAGGGTACCACCGCAAGCTGACAGCTGCCAACGCCGGTCCCGAGAGCAATCCCGCGGAGAAAGGCGTTGCCAGCATTCACGACCTGGTTTTGGTGAAGGAAGAGGGCCTTGAGCGGCGTCTGCACTACGACTGGTATGAGCATAAATCGTTGGTGGACCATTTTCTCACCCCCGAGACAACGCTGCAAGACCTGGCTGCGGCACGCCACCAGGAGTGCGGCGACTTTGTGAACTCGCCCTACGATTTGACGGTGCGGAAAGAAAGGGCGGGCGTTGTGATTCATTTGCGCAGACTGGGCCATGTGAGGGTAGGGACGGTGGTGCAGAGGGTGGCGCTCAGCAAGAAACTGGTGGCCAGCGGCGGCAGCGACGAGGTGGTGGTCTGGTACGAACTGCAGAACCCGGAGGAGAGCCCACTGCACCTGTGCTTCGGCGTGGAGTTCAATGTTGCCCTCCAGGCAGGGAACGCCCCAGACCGTTATTTCACCTTTGACGGCCGGAGACCGGCCGCGCCGCACCTTGCCAGCAGCGGAGAAGAAGAGGGTGTGCGCGAAGTTATGCTCACCGACGAGTGGCGTGGGCTACGGGTGCGCATCGGCTTTGATCGGCCAGCCACGGTGTGGCGTTTCCCCATCGAAACGATCTCCCAATCGGAAGGTGGCTTTGAGCGCGTTTACCAGAGCTCTGCCGTGGTCCCCCTCTGGCGCCTGAGGATCGAACCACGACAGAGCTGGCGCGTGCAGGTCCGTATGGCGTGTGAGGGGATTGGCAGTTGAACAGACGACTGACGCTGATCATACCTCCGCTTTGCCTTTTGCTTGCCCTTGGGCTGTATTTTCTTAACGCCAAGGCGGCGGCTACGGTGGCGGCAGCGCAAGACCATCTGCGGCGCTTCGTCGCCGTATTCAATGCCGTGCGTCGTTACTACGTGGATGAGGTGGACCCCGCACGGTTAGTTGAGGCGGCAATCCGGGGTATGCTCAGCGAACTTGATCCGCACACGGAGTACCTGCCCCCGAGCCAGACGACTGACAGCGAGCAGCGGCTCAACGGCTACTATGAGGGCACGGGCATTGAGTTTGTCGTGCTGAATCGGGTGCCTGTGGTGGTGGCGCCACAGGCTGGCAGTCCTGCCGAGCGGGCAGGCATCCGGCCAGGGGACAAGATCCTCAGCATTGACGGCGAGTCCACTTTGGGGCTTGAGGCCAAGCAGATTCAGGAGCGCCTGCGCGGACGACCGGGCAGCAGCGTCTCCTTGAGCCTGCGCAGGCCAGGGGCTGAGGAGCTGGTGAGGGTGAACCTGCAGCGGCAGAGGATCCCGCTCACGAGCGTGGCCTGCGCTTTCATGCTGGATGCAGGCACTGGCTACGTGCGCCTTGCCTCCTTCTCGCGCAACGCCGGTCGCGAGCTGGACTGCGCCTTGGCGGAACTGCGTCGGCAAGGGATGGTCCAACTTGTGCTGGATCTGCGCTCCAACGCAGGTGGCTTCTTGACGCAGGCGCACGAGGTTGCCGACCGCTTCATCCCCGGCGGCAGGACAATTGTCTACACCCGAGGCCGCAGCACCAGTGCCAGCGACCAACTCGCCTCCACTGACCCCACCCCTTATGCAGATCTGCCCCTGGTGGTAATCGTAGACGGCGGCTCGGCCAGTGCCGCGGAGGTGGTTGCCGGTGCCCTTCAGGACTGGGATCGGGCGATCATTGTGGGGGAGCCGACCTTTGGCAAAGCCTCCGTCCAGCAAGAGATACCGTTAACTGAAGGGGGAGTGTTGCGCGTAACCATTGCCCGCTACTACACACCCTGCGGGCGGCTTATCCAGAGCACCTATCAAGGGCTTACGGCCGAAGCCAGCAGCAGTGTAGGGGCCCCAGAGCGGGCCAAGCCGGTGCGACCTCGGTTCCGCACCATGGGCGGCCGCCCCGTGTATGGCGGCGGAGGCATTGTCCCCGATGTGGAGGTGAACGCGCCAGCTGTCAGCACGCTCAGCCTCCGCCTGATGAGCGAGGGGCTCTTTTTCGAGTACGGAGCGGACTATGCGGCCCGGCATCGAACCCTTGCCCGACACCCTGCGGCGTTCAAGGAACGCTTTGTCGTCGACGATGGCATGCTCCTGGAATTTCGCAGGCTGTTGCTGCGGCGGAACGTGCGTTACGACGAGCGACTGGGGGCGGCGGATCATGAGTTTTGGCGGCGCGCCATAAAGAACGAAATTGCACGCCACCTTTGGGGCATTACCACCTTCTACCAGGTTGCAGTGGCGCAGGACCCTTTTGTGGAGACGGCTCGTGGCCAGTTTCAGGAGGCCAGGCGGCTGCTGCAGGTGGCGAACCGGACTGGAGGGGAATGGTCAGGTAGTCGAGAGTGAACAGGGGTGCGCAGGAGGAGACAGCGGAGGGTAAGCCTTAGGTCGTCGTCGCTACCTGTGGGCTGAGGAAGTGGGACCCCGTGCGAAAAAACTGTTGACATTTAGGCAAAAATTCATTATACTTACAGCAACAATGGATGGGCCGTCCGTCGCAGGCTTCTAACTTGTTGAAGAGGAGAAGGTAGCATGGTCGAACTGTATCTTCGCGGTGGCGTGTTTATGTGGCCGATCCTTGCACTGCTCATTTTCGGCCTGGCCATCACTTTCGAGCGGTTGTGGACACTGTCGCGGGCGTCGGTTAAGACGCGCAAGTTCCTGGCGCAGATTCGCAATGCGCTCAAGACCGGGGGGGTCAAGCAAGCTTTGGAATTGTGCGAGAAGACTCGCGGGCCGGTGGCAGCTATCTTTCACGCCGGTCTGTTGCGAGCCGACCGCGGGATTGACCAGGTGGAGAAGGCCATTGTCAATGCCGGGTCCATCGAGATGGCTTTTTTGGAAAGAGGCCTCGTCTGGTTGGCGACGGTAGTGAGCGTGGCCCCCATGCTTGGGTTTTTGGGCACGGTGTGGGGCATGGTCACCGCCTTCGACGCCATTGCCAAGGCCAATGACATCTCCCCCACAATCGTTGCCGACGGTATCTCTCAGGCATTGCTGACTACGGTGTTTGGGTTGATCGTGGCGATTATCATGCAGGCGGCCCACAACTTTTTCGTGTCACGCATCGACCGGTTGGTCATTGACATGGAGGAGAGCTCGGTCGACTTTATCGATGCATTGGTCGAGATGGAAAAGACCAAGTAGCTCCTCGCGAGGAGAGCTATCATGCTAGTGGAGCGCAGAAAAGAGCGCAAGGTTGATATCCCACAGGCTTCCCTGTCGGACATTGTCTTCCTTCTGCTGACGTTCTTCTTGCTCACCACCACCATTGACGTGGACAAGGGGATCGGCCTGGCGTTGCCCCCCAAGGGAGAGACCAAAGAGGTGCGGAAGGAGAACATTGCCAACCTGCTGATCAACGCCAGCGGGCAGGTAATGCTGGACAGGCAACCGATCGAAATCAAGATGATCCGGGAGGCCATCAAGCAGAGGTTGGCCGAGCGTCCGCAGTTGATCGTCTCTGTGAAGACCGATCGTCGCACTCCTTACGATGTCTACATTGCGGTGCTCGACCAGGTCAAGCAGGCGAAAGCACCGCGTATTTCGATCGCCGAACCCGAGCGGTAGGCAGAGCGGTCGGGGAACCTTTGCTACTGGGAAGGAGTGAAAGAATTGAAGTTCCGGAAGAAAGAGAAAGCCTCCGCGGCGATCCCGACGGCTTCGCTGCCGGACATCATCTTCATGTTGCTGTTGTTCTTTCTGGTGGCGACCGTCTTCAAGCAGTATCGCGGGCTGCCGGTTGTGCTCCCCAAGGCCAAACAGATTGAGAAGCTCCCCGGCAAACGCGATGTGGCGTACGTGTGGGTAGACCGTCTGCAGCGCATCTCCGTGGATGACAAACTGGTCGACGTGCGGGACATCTCCGGGATCATGTACAAGAAACGCGTCGACCCCTTGCACCCGTTGAAGGTGGTGTCGATGCGGGTGGACAAGGACGCGGAGATGGGTGTGATTGTCGACATCCAGGAGGAGTTGCGCAAGGCGGACGCCCTCAATATCAACTACTCGGCGAAACCTGCCGGAGAGTGAGGTGATGGAGCCATGTCAAGGAAAGACCCGAAGGCGGACCTGAAGCTGCAGTACCGGAAGGTCTTCCAGCTTTCCATGGTGCTGGCCCTGGTCCTGCTGATTGGGATGTTCCAGGCCTCCAAGCGCTACGAGATCAAGACCCAGAAGGTGGAGAGCATCGACTTTAAAATGCAGGTCGATGAGATCCCACCGACTGAGCAGATGGACCGGCCGCCGGCGCCGAGCCGCCCGGCGGTGCCCATCGAGAGCGAGAGCGAGGACATCCCCGAGGACGAGACCATCTCCACCACGGAAATGGACTTTTCGGAGCTGCCGCCCCCTCCGCCCCCGCCTGAACAGGTGGACGAGTCGGCCCAAATCTTTGTGGCCTGGGACGAGCCACCAGAGCCTATCGGCGGCTTCCAGGCCATCCAGGCCAACCTGAAGTATCCCGAAATCGCCCGCAAGGCAGGGGTGGAAGGGAAGGTCTACGTCATCGCCGTCATCAGCGACAAGGGCGAGGTCATCAAGGCCTGGGCGCAGAACTCGCTGGGCAACAACGGCTGCGACGAGGCGGCGATCGCTGCAGTCAAGTCGGTCAAATGGAAACCGGCTAAGCAGCGCGACAAACCGGTGACGGTGCAGATCGGTATCCCTGTGATCTTTAAGCTGAAGTAGTGGGAACGGAAAGCGGCGCAAGGCATGAAGGCGGTGGAGCCCACCGCCTTCTTCGTTACCGGGCCAGGCGGACTCAAAACGGCACATCATGGCGCGGCCAAACGCAGGCCTGCGCCGCACGGCAGGCGGAGCCGAAGCAGAGCCCTGTGCGGACCGTGGGTGCCACGTTAAGCGCGCTGGTGATCCTGGCCGTGGTGCGGTGCTTTAACCCCTTTGCCCCAGCGCTGCACCAAGGCCCCGAGGAGGAGCTCATTGTCACCGAGCAGAGGACGCCTGAGGAGGTGCTCCAGAACTTTCGCTACGCCTATACGTTCAAAGATTCCCTCCTGTATGCCAACACCCTGGACAGTTCCTTCGTGTTTGTCTTCTTCGACCCCAACCAGGGGGCCTCTGGCCTCTTCATGTCGTGGGGCAGGGACGTTGACCTGCGCACCACCGGCCGGATGTTCAGAAGCTTCGATCTGATCGACCTCACCTGGAACTCTACCATCTACGCCTTCGAGGAAGAAGACAAGGCGGAGCTCTCCAAGAGTTTCTCGGTGAACTTCAGCGGGCCGTTCATCGACTACCGGGTTTCGGGAACCGCCATCTTCTCCTTTCGGCGCTGCGCCCATGATGGAAAATGGCGTATCACGCGGTGGAAGGACGAGTCAGAGTATTGAACGACCTCTAACGTTGACGCAAGGATCACGGGTAGGAGCCTATGCACAGAAGTAACTGCTGGAAGGGAATGATACCGGTGTTGTTGATGTCCACCGTCGCGGTGGCACAGTTTTCGACCTCGCCTGTGGTAACCGTGGTGAGCTCTGCCAGTAGCGACTCGGTGCGCGCTGGACAGGAAGTGTCGCTCACCATCGCGCTCATCATCGCCCAGGGCTACCATGTCAATTCGCACAAACCTCCGGACCCTGCGCTGATTCCCACCGATATTTCCCTGCAACCGCCCAGCGGGTTGACGATAGCCCCGTGGAACTTTCCCCCTGGCGTGCGGAAAAAGTTCCCCTTTAGCTCCGACGAGCTTTCCGTGTACGAGGACACCGTGCGCGTAAGCACAACTGTCAGTGCTGCGAAAAACGCGCAGCCAGGACCAGTCCGACTGCACGGCACTGTCAGCTTTCAACCGTGCACAGACCAGGCCTGTTTTCCTCCGGACCAGGTAGGCTTTGCCGTGGAACTTACGGTGGTCCAGTCCGCTCCGGAGACGCGCGGGCTGACCTCTCGTGGTGCCGAGCCGGTTTCCCCTGGTGCGACGCAGGCACTAGAGCTTACGGGTGACGAAGCGCGAGCGCAGCGCCTGCTGGCGCGCGGGCTACCGTACGCCATGGTAGCCTTCTTTGTGCTGGGCCTGGCGCTGAATCTGACGCCGTGCGTCTATCCCGTGCTACCTCTGACGGTCAGCTATTTCGCCAGCAGAGGCACACAGCGACGGGGGGCAGCTCTCGCTGCCGCATGCGTGTATGTTTTGGGCATAGCCCTGGTCTTCTCCGCCTTGGGATTGATCTCCGGCCTGGCCGGGCGCCAATGGGGGTTTCTATTCCAGAGTCCCTGGTTCGTCGCGATTATCTCGCTCATTATCCTTGCTATGGCGGCGAGCATGTTCGGAGCCTTCGAGATCACCGTGCCCAGCTGGCTTTTGACCCGTCTTGGGGGCGCGCGTGAAGGGATTGTCGGCGCCTTGCTCATGGGCCTGACCGTAGGGCTGGTGATCGCACCGTGCGCCGCAGGCATCATTATCGGCCTGGTGGGTCTGGTGGCAAAGCTGGGCATCGTCGGGACAGGCGCGCTGCTCTTTTTCGTAATGGGCCTTGGTTTGGGGCTCCCCTATCTGGTGCTGGCGACGTTTTCCCAGCTGCTGTCCCGCCTGCCCAAGGCAGGAATGTGGATGGTGTGGATCAGGAAGCTCTTTGGCGTGCTCTTGGTGGGCGTGGCCCTGTACTTTGTGCTCCCGCAGGCGCAGAGGGCCGCCAACATGCTCGCCTTTTTCCTCGGCCTTCTGGCGATGTTCGGAGGGCTCTTGCTGGGCTTTCTCGACCACCACCCCGGTTACACGCGAGCGTTCAAACTAGGGAGGGCGGCCTTTGGCCTGGTGGCCATTCTTCTCGGGGCAATGCTCTTTCGCGGCGCACTGCACGCCGGTGGTCCCGCCATCAGCTGGGTCAAGTACGAAGGGCAAAGCCTCACGGAGTTGGCCTCCGCCGGCAAGCCCGTGTTTGTGGAATTCTATGCTGACTGGTGTGCGCCGTGCAAACAGATGGAGCGCACCACATTCCGACATCCGGAAGTGGTGGCGCGCAGCAGGGAACTGGTCATGGTCAAGGTGGATTGCACCGCCCCGGGGCCAGCTGAACAGGCGGTGATGCGCCAGTTCAAGGTGAGCGGCATGCCGACGCTTGTGTTCCTGGAGCCGGACGGTCGGGAGCGAACCGACCTTCGGGCGGTCGGGGCACTGGACGCCGATGAGCTTTTGGCAAGGTTTGCGGCCCTGCAGGGCCGGGGCGCCCCAGGCTCCGAAGGAGAGCGCGCCCCTTGAGGGTCCCTACTTCTCCTCGTACTTGAGATAGAGCGGCACCGCTTCTTCCCCCTTCAGCAGGGCGTAGTTGGATCGGTAGAACTTTGACAGCTGCTCGTCAACGATGCGATAGGCAAATTGCAAGCCCTTGGTGAACTGGCTTGGCGGAACCAACTCGTAGCCCTGAGCGAGGAGCAGGGGCTCGGGTACGAACTCGTAGCCGCGCGCAAAGTATCGCTCCATGGCCGCGACGTTGACCTCTGGGTCTGGACGAGGGCCTCTGAGCGTGTATCCCTTCTCCAACAGGGCCCGGAGCTGCTCCTTGTCGGCAATGGGAGTTAGTTGGTCAGGACCGGCTGCCTCGTTGTCGCGCATTGAGGGTCTCCTTGGTAAGGTGAGGGTCGATTCTATCAAGACCTTTGACGCAGCAAATTTACCCCAGCGGGAGTCAAAAATCAAGGGCAAAAAGCCGATCTGGCCAGGGGTGCTGGGAAGGAGGAAGCTAATCTTTTCCCTTGATTTTCACGCGCCGTTTTGCTATTATTGCAATCGCAATGGGCGATTAGCTCAGCTGGTCAGAGCGCTGGTCTCACATACCAGAGGTCACTGGTTCAAGTCCAGTATCGCCCACAAGGAGGATGTGGCAGGAAGCCGCACCTCCTTTTTCGTTCTGGGCAGTTGGTGACATTTGCCGGGAGGCCATGACCGTGCTAAAGCTCGCACCATTTCTTGCCCTGGCGATCCTCCTCATGCCAGTCGCCGCACTTTCACAGCAACACGACACGTTCGTTCGGGAATGGCTGGTGATCGGCGCCTTTGCCGTGGATCCCGAACGCGACCCCTTGGGCACAGACCATCTCGGGGGCGAACTGGATGCACTGCCCCGCAGTGGCCAGCTGGTCGGGACAAAGAACTGGTTCGTGGCGGAAACGGATGAACATGGTCGACTGAATTTTGTGCGCCTAGGCGTGCAGCCACAAGAGCGATCGGTGGTCTATGCGCATGTCTATGTCTTTGTCCCGCAAGCGGTGGAGGCCATGCTGCTGGTGGGGAGCGACGACGGGGTGGCGGTGCGTGTCAATGGCAATCTGCTACACGAACACCTCGTACTCCGCGGCTGGCGTGCCGACCAAGATACTGTGCGCGAGCAGCTGGGAGCTGGTTGGAATACGGTGCTGTGCAAGGTGTTCAACAATCTCGGCGGCTATGGGCTGTCCCTGCGCCTGACCGGCCCGCAAGGCGAGGTGATCGAAGGGCTACGCTGTGCGGCCGAGATGCCGTCCGACTTTCGCCAGGCGTTGGTGCCCGCGCGCTTTGAGCTGACGGATCTGTCGATCGCACCCCACGCGCGGCTGGGTCGCAATGGGGCTCTGCAGGTGCACGTGACGGCGAAGCTCCGTCCGCACGGCACTACCCGGGTGGCAAGCGTGCGCTGTGAGCTGGAAATGGCCGGGAAACGATTCAGCATGCGCAAGACGGGAAAGCTGCGCGGCCAGCCATTGACCATACCTTGGACGGTGCCACTGGGCGAGCTGCTGGATGTCGCCCTGGCAGGCGGTATGCTCTCGGCGCAGAGCACCTGGGGGAGTGGGGCAACCTCGGCAGCGCTCCACGTAACCCCCGAACAGGCATTGCGCCCGGTGCTCGCAGGCGTGGAGGTAACCGACCTTGTCTCGTTCGCGAGGCGAAATGGCGCGCTTCACGGCCAGGCTCTGCTGGCTATCCCCAAAGAGCTCGCCGTCCACGACCTCTATCTGAGAGTTACGGTTCCACAGGCGGCCGCATCGGCCTCTTATGGCGGTGCTGCGCTGACGCCATCTCCTCGAACTCTGGGGCCATGGCAGGCCATGGTCCACCCCGCGGAAGCTCGCTTCGCCTTGCCGCCGATCTCTCCAGGCCTTGCCACCGCCCTTGCCTTGGACATCAATCACCCAGGCGGTATGCCCCAAGTGTTCCTCGAGCTGGCCACGGTTGATTACGCTTCCCTGCGGGAGGACCTGACGTACGCGGAGATCTATCGCCCGGGTCTAGAGTTCGGACAAGCTGAACTATGGCGACGGCTTGCCGTGGCATTGAAGGGCGCGGACGCGAACGGCTTTCGGACAGTAGTGCGCGAGTTCCATGAACGCACCGAGCCGCTTCGCGTCGCCATGAAGTCGGACACCATCCACGTGGTGGGAAATGCCCACATCGACATGGCCTGGCTGTGGCGATGGCAGGAGACAGTGCAGGTGTGTGAGCAGACCTTCCGGCAGGCGGCGGCGTTCATGAGAGTAGATTCAACCTTCACATACGCACAGAGCCAGGCCCAAGCCTATGAGTGGATGGAGCGCTATCATCCGGAGCTTTTGGCCGAGATCAGAGAGATGATACAGCGCGGCCAGTGGCTAGTGGTAGGGGGAATGTGGGTAGAGCCGGACTGCAACCTCCCAGCTGGGGAGGCGCTGGTGCGGCAGATTCTGTATGGCAAGCAGTACCTGCGCGAAAGGCTGGGGGCCGACCCGCGTGTGGCCTGGACCCCGGACACGTTCGGTTATGCCTGGACACTCCCGCAGATTTACAAAAAGAGTGGCTTTGACTACTTCGTGACCACCAAGCTGTGGTGGAATGATACCACGCCCCCAGAGCATCAACTCTTCTGGTGGGAAGCGCCCGATGGCTCAAGGATTCTGACGGTGGTCCCCCGCAGCTACGTCGAGGACCTCGACGAGGGGCGCACCCTGCGGAACCTGCGTGACTTTCGCCAGGCGACAGGGGCCAACCACCTCCTGGTGCTCTACGGGGTCGGAGACCACGGCGGCGGTCCCACCAAGGAGATGTTGGCGCGCTTCGACCACATGACAAGCGCGCGCCTGTACCCCACGGCCGTCAAGTCGTCGCCTGAGGCATTCTTCCGGGCAGTGGAGGCGATACCGGACCTGCCCACGGTCCGCAATGAGCTGTACCTGCAGACGCACCGGGGCACGTTCACCACCCAGGGGGCAATCAAGAAAAGGAACCGGCAGACAGAAGTGCTCCTGGAGACCACGGAAAAGTTTGCCTCCTTTGCGCCATTGCCCTACCCGCGGGAGGAACTGCACCGCGCCTGGAAGGGGGCCTTGTTCAATCAGTTCCACGATATCCTCCCCGGCTCAAGCATCCCCGAAGTTTATGGCGACGCGCATGCCCTCTACGATACCTGTCAGGCTTTGGCCGGTGCCGTCCTGGACAGCTCCCTGCGCGCACTCTGCGCTAATGTGGACACCCGAGGTAAGGGCCTTCCGGTGGTGGTTTTTAACCAGCTCTCGTGGGAGAGGAACGACGTGGCATGGGTGAGGCTCCCCGGAGGCATGCTGGAGGGGAACTGGATCGCGGTTGACGGCAAAGGTGTGGTGCACGCGGCCCAGCCGTACCGGGACGGCGTGCTGTTCGAGGTGAGCGGCGTGCCAGGAATGGGATACAAGGTCTTTTGGCTCCGGCGGGCGGACCATCGTGCCTGGCCGGACGCGCCCCAGGCATCCCCATGGACGTTGCGAAATGCATTCTGGGACCTACAACTTGATGCCCGCACAGGTGACATCGCGTCGATCGCTGACCGCAAGAGCGGGCGGCAGATCCTCGCAGGGCCCGGCAACCAGTTGCAGTTCTTCGAAGACCTGCCGCAGGAATATGATGCCTGGAACATCGGCTACACAGGCAAGGAGTGGCGCACCGAGCCATCGCCGGAGATGGAGGTGCTTGCCCAAGGGCCGCTCTTCGCCAGCCTCCGGGTAGTCCGGCGCTTCGGGCAATCGCGTTTCATTCAGGACATTACCCTGTATCGACGCCTGCCGCGCATCGATATTGCTACAACGGCCCACTGGCATGAGGCGCACGTGCTGGCAAAGGCCGCCTTCCCGGTGGCAGTGCAGGGCCAGGCAGCCATCTATGAGATCCCGTATGGCTGGGTCCAGCGCACCACGGTACCGTCCACGCCGGCGGAAAAGGCGATGTTCGAGGTCCCCGCACAAAAGTGGGTCGACCTCACCGACGACTCCGGACTGCATGGGGTCAGCCTGCTCAACGACTGCAAATATGGGCACGATGTGCGCGGCAACCTCATGCGCATCACTCTGCTGCGCTCCCCCAAGAGCCCGGACCCCAACGCCGACATGGGCCAGCACGAGTTCACCTACAGCCTCTACCCGCATCTTGGGAACTGGCAGGAGGCGGAGACCCATCGTCGCGCCTACGAGCTGAACTACCCCCTGCAGGTGGTATTGACGGAGGCACACCCGGGCCCGCTCGGCAGGGAGGGCTCCTTTGTGCGACTGGAGGCAGGTGCCGGGGTCGTACTTTCGGCGGTCAAGAATGCCGAACAGGGTGAGGGGATCGTTGTGCGCATGTACGAGCTCTTTGGAAAGAAGACGTCGGTGCGCCTTTGCTTCGCGGACAACGTCCTGGCTGCACACGAGACAGATCTCCTGGAACGTCCCATCGCCGCGGTGCCAGTCAGCGCGAAGACGGTGGCGACCGAGGTTTCGCCCTTCGAGATCAAGACCTTGCTGGTCCGGTTCGCCAGCCAGCGCCGGTCGGGAAACAGGTGAGCAGGTCCGCGTTGTCCTATGCGCCCACGAACGGAGAAGATAAAGTCTCGCGAGGAGGTCGCTGCCCTCTGCGCGCAAGCACGCGCGCAGGGCAAGCGGGTGGGGTTCACCTCGGGGGCCTTTGACCTGCTGCACGTAGGGCACGTGGACTATTTGGAGAAAGCACGGCAGGCGTGCGACCTTTTGGTGGTGGGGGTCAATTCCGACGCCTCTGTGCGCGCTTACAAAGGACCTCAGCGGCCGATCATCCCCGCGGAGCAGCGCGCGCAGGTGGTGGCGGCGCTGGAATGCGTCGATCTGGTCTTCATCTTTCACGAACGGCGCAACAAGCGAAATATCGAGCTGCTGCAGCCGGACCTCTACATCAAAGCTGGTGACTACCGGCCGGAGGAGCTGACCTCCAAGGACGTGGTGGAGCGTCACGGGGGGCGCGTGCTGCTTATTCCGGTGACGGCTGCTGTGTCCACCACGCAGATCATCGCCAGGGCCGGGGCTGCGCAGACTGCCCAACCTGTGCCAGAAGAGCACCACGGCGCGGTGCACATAAGGCGCCCACCGCCAAAGCCTGGTCCAGCGGTCTTTGTCGACAGGGACGGCACCATTGTCGAAGAAGTGCCCTTCCTACACGAGCCCGATCGGGTGCACCTGCTCCCAGGCGCAGGCGAAGGCCTGAGGCGGCTCCAGGATATGGGCTACCGCGTGGTCATTCTGACCAATCAGGGGGGCATAGGGCTGGGCTATTTCAGCATGGATGACTTTTACCGCGTCAACAGCGCCATGCTTCGCCTGCTCCATCAGTATGGTGTGCGGGTGCACAAGATCTATTTCTGCCCCCACGGCTTGGCTGAGCAATGCGACTGTCGCAAGCCAGGGACGGCACTTTTGCGCCTGGCTCAGGAGCAGCTCAACGTGGATCTGTCCCAAAGCGTAGTGATCGGCGACCGGACGGCGGATATCGAGACCGCTCGCCGCGCGGGCTGCAAGAGTGTGCTGGTCCGCACAGGGGCTGGCGGCAAGGACGGAGAATATCAGGTGGAAGCCGACTTTGTGGCCGACGACCTGCTGCAGGCCGCGGAGAAGTTGCTGGAGTGGGAGAGGGATGTCGCTGAACGCGACGCGCCCCCGCCACAACGGTCGGCAGAACGCTGATTGATCATGACGACGCCACGGCTTACGGCGGGGCAGACCCCCTGAGGACGGCCAAGAGCCTCAGAAAATCATCGGGAGGGGGAACCTCAAAATACATTTGTTCCCGCGATATCGGGTGCACAAAGCCCAAGCTCAGGGCATGCAGCGCCGGCCGATTGAACAGCTTGAGGAGTTTCACAGCGAAGGATAGGTTGTCACGGTTCAGGCCGGTGAGACGCTTGCTCCTGCCGCCGTAGGTCGCGTCGCCGAAAACAGGGTGCCCCAGGTAGGCCATGTGGACCCTGATCTGGTGCGTCCGCCCTGTGCCCAGCGTGAGCCGCAATAAGCTCAGCAGGCGAAACTCTTCCAGCACCTCATAGTTGGTCACCGCCGGCTTGCCGAGCTTGGACACAGTCATGCGCAACCGATTCTTTGGGCTGCGCCTTAGCAACGTCTCCACTCGGCCGCTCGGGTTGCGAAAGTGCCCCCACACCACGGCGCGGTATTCCCGCTGGATCTGCCGCGATGCGAACTGCTGAGAGAGCCCCACATGCGCCGCATCGCTCTTTGCCACCACCATGACCCCCGAAGTCTCCCTGTCCAGGCGATGCACAATGCCGGGGCGCTGGACCCCTCCTATTCCGGAGAGTTGCTGGCAATGTGCCAACAGCGCATTCACCAGGGTCCCGGTGTAATTGGCAAACGCCGGATGCACCACCATCCCTGCCGGCTTGTTCAAGACCAAGAGGTGCTCGTCTTCATAAAGGATGTTTAGAGGGATAGGTTCAGGGAGGATTTCCAGCTTCTTCGGCTCTGGAACGATGACCTGGATAACTTGCCTGGCGCGCACGCGCTGGCCCGGTTTGGTGGGGGCATCGTTAAGGAGGACGTTGCCCTCCTCGATCAAGCGTTGGATACGTGACCGCGTCAGATGGGGGAGGCGCTCCCGGAGAAAGGTGTCAAGGCGCTTCCGCTCATCGGCCTCAGGTACAATGATGGTGTGCTGCTCGCGCGGCATCTGCCACTTGGCACCAGTCTCAGCTCGTGGACTGCTTGTCCATCTGAGTCGGCTGCTGCGAGTGCGGGGCGATAATGATCAGCACGATGAGGACCAGGATCCCGACGGTCACGGCGGCGTCCGCGACGTTGAACACGGGCCAGCGGCTCATGACAAAGTCGGGAAAGTCGACATCCACAAAGTCGACCACGCGGCCGAAGAGGATGCGGTCGGTGAGGTTGCCCAGCGCACCGCCCAGGGTGATAGCCAGAGCCACCTGTTCGGTTTTGCTCGCAGTACGGTTCTGCAAGAGGAGCACCAGCACCGCAATACTGGCGACGGCGATCAAGGCCGTGAAGACTGGGCCGTGCCCGACGCGTATCCCAAAGGCAATCCCCGGATTTTCCACATAGGTGAGGCGCACCAGATCACCGAGAATCTGCAAAGACCTATCGTGGGGGAGCAACAACCGGGCTAGTAGCTTCGTCACCTGGTCGGCGACCAGGACCAGCGCCGTATAGCGGAGGAGTTTCAGTCTCGCACTCACGCAGGGCACCTCAAGTGGACTGCTGCCGCTGTTTCTCCTCCTTGCTCTTGCACTCGATGCAGAGGCGGACGTGCGGCACGGCCTCGAGACGCTCCTTGGAGATTTCCTTACCGCACTGCACGCACTTGCCGTAGGTGCCGTCGGCGATTCGTTCCAAAGCTTGGTCCAGATGGTAGAGCAGATTCCCCTCGCGGGAGGCAAGGAAGAAGGCCTTTTCTCGCTCCATCGTGTCGGTGCCTTGATCCGCCATGTGGAACGAATAGGATGAATGGTCGCCAGTAGCCTCCTTCAAGGTCGAGTTCAGACCAGCCTCCTTGAGGCGGCCCAACTCTTTGAGGAGCTCCTCGCGCTTCCTAAGAATCAGCTTCCTGAAGTACTCCAGCTCCTTCTTGGTCATTTCTTCCTCCATCCTGGACACATCACAGCAATGTGGTGTGCGCAGACACCCACCCCACTACCTCTCCTTGACCCGGCTCACGCCTATGGTGACCACCTCGTCGCCGATGGTCCAGCTCTTCACATACTCGCCGCTGACCTCCGGCAGCACGATCTCTTTAGCCAAGGTTTCAGCCCTGATGTAGGACGAAAGGCGAGAGATGGCCTTGGCCAACTTGCCCTGGGCATTGCACGAAATCATGATGCGGTCAACGACGTCGAACTGGGCCTCCTTGCGCGTGTTCTGTACCCGGTTGACAAATTCGCGCGCCAAGCCTTCCAATTCCAAGTCCTCGGTCAATGTAGTGTCGATGGCGACAACGAGGTCCCCATCGCTACCGAGGACGATTCCCGGGGCCTGCTGGGCCACAACCTGCACCTCCTCCGGAGTGATGCTCACCTGAGCGCCGTCAACGGTCAGCGACAGGTGACGGTCGGCCAGCAGCCTGGTGATCTGCGCTTCGTCCAAGGACCGGATGGCCTGCGCCACGGCATTTACCTTTGCGCCGTACTTGGGTCCCATCACCCGGAAGACCGGCTGCGCCTGCCTAGTTTGCAGGGCGGCGCTATCCTGGACAAACTCTATGCGCTTGAGGTTGAGTTCTTCAAGCAGAAGGGCTTCCAAGCCTTCCAGCAAACTGCGGCGATAGCCATGGGGGTCAACTACGATCATCCTGGGCAGCGGTTGCCGCACCTTTACTCCGGCCTGGTTGCGCAGCGAGCGCCCCAACAGCACGATCTGCCGCACCAGCTCCATGCGGCGTTCCAGCTGCTCGTCCAAGAAGTCGCATGGCTGCTCACCTGCCCTGGGATAGCTGGCAAGGTGGACGCTCTCCGGAAGGTTACTCTCGCTGCCTTCCCGCAGTCTCAGATAGAGCTCATCGGTGATGAAAGGCACAAAGGGTGCCGCCAGGCGTAGCGTGGTCAGCAAAGCCTCGTGCAGGGTCTGATAGGCAGCTATCTTGTCCTTGCCCTTCCCGGCCCTCCAGAAGCGGCGGCGAGAGCGGCGGACGTACCAGTTGGAGAGGTCCTCAATGACGAATTCACCGATACGCCGTGCAGCCCTGGACAGCTCGTACTGTTCCAGGTTCTCGTTGACCGTGCGCACCGTGCTATGCAGTGTCGACAGCAGCCAGCGGTCAAGCAGGGGCCTCTCCTCTACCGGAATGCGGTCGC
>JBBIKH010000004.1:47835-65714 GCA_037445575.1 bacterium | reverse complement strand
TTACTCGAAAGCCGTGGCTATTATCTCGAATGGATTCGCAAGGAGTGGATTGATGAAGAAAGTCCTTTCTTGCTTGCCCAGATGCTCCTCGATCCCCAAACGGCCTTGAAACGTTTAGCTCCTCAATACAAACTGGTAGAAAAAGAAATGGAAGATTGTTTTTGGAGAAGCCGTTATGCAAAACAATAATAAGACACTTACTATGTTTATGTTGTTTTTCTCACTCCTCGTTGTTAATTGTGCGACAACCCATGCGCCACGAGGCTGGCTTGCAAGTGCCAGCGCTATACGAACCGATACTTATGGAGCATGGATAAATGTGGAGTACGATTCTGTTTCAAAAGAGAAGGCGCAATTAGGTGGCGAACTCATCGCAATCAGCAAAGACTCTATTTACATTGCAAACGAAACATTTTATATCATCGCCCTATCCAGTATCAAGTCGGCACGACTGGTGACTTACAAATCAAATGCGGAAGTAATAGGAGGTTTGGTTCTCCTCGGTACGTTGTCAACAATTTCACATGGCTGGTTCTTGATTTTCACGGCACCCATGTGGATAATCGGCGGCAGTATCGCCTCTGGTGTTCGCTCTTTCGAACCGATTGTCGATTATCCGAAACAAGAATTGAGTCGTTTTGTGCCATTTGCACGCTATCCGCAAGGATTACCCGCAGGAATTGATAGAAATCAAATTAAAATGAAGCCTAGTATATAGCGGTGGCTTAACAATACGTGGAGCGGACGGCGGGGTCTGCGGCATGAATTTCATGTGATAGTAGTTCGAACGCTTTGATTTTTATCAAACGTTCTCTCTGTCCCGCCTGCCGCTCACGTCTGCGTTAGAGCGTTGCTCCATAGCTGTGGTGGGGTTGGGCTGGCCCGGGGTGCCAGTCACGGGGTGCAGCCAGTGGGGCAGGCTGGGTCTGCGCAGGGCGAGCATACATAGCGTTGCAAAGCGCCTTTGTTTCCTTCCTCTTCTGAGCCAATCCCCCGCCAGATGCAAACAGAATCCTTCGCCCGCAAAGGCGAGACTCCAAGGGCCATCGGTGCACCATTCCGGGGGGATCTTATTCCACTGGCCGTCGGAATCCGCGAGCGGCACAGGTACGTTTCAGACCGATTCGATACCCGTCCTGGCACGCCAGCCCCCAAGCGACACCTGCTCCGGCGAAAAGCACCAATAGCATCCCGCGCGGCAAGGTCGCCACGCTGCGGGGCGGCGTCGCGTGCGCGAGGCTTTGTCAGGCCCTGAGACGAAGAGGATCGAGGGCGACGGCCCACTTAGGAGGGGCACAGCCACGAAATGCCTCGACGGCAAAAATCCTCGCACCGGTGCCCCGTACCCCGCCTGGGCGGCGTCACGAGAAATACCTGGTAAGGTTTTGCCTGACCTCTCCAATCCCGCAGCCATTTTTCGCTTGCATCTTTGTCGCATTTTCCGGAAATTTCGCTCGTGTACTCTCGCGCGTTCGCCCACGACGATCTGGGATGAGTATGGGAGAGAGCAATGAGTGCCACAGAAACCACGCAGAAACGACCTCGTCGCCGGATGCCGCGCCACACGAAGATCTTCTTGGGACTACTGATTGGAGCGGCAGCCGGAGTGTCGTGCAACGCTTTGTTTCCAAACGCCCCTGTGGTGCGCGCACTCCAGACGTACCTGAGCGACCCCCTTGGCAAAATCTTCCTGAACATGCTCATCATGGTGGTCATCCCCTTGGTCTTTTCCAGCCTGGCGCTGGGGGTGGCTCAGATCGGCGACCTGCGCCAGTTGGGACGCGTCGGCCTCCGCACCATAGCCTACTTCTTGCTCGTAACGACCATCGCGGTGGTAATCGGCCTGGTGCTGGTGAACATCATCAGACCTGGTGACCGACTTCCCCAGAGCACCAAGGAGCAGCTCCTGGCAACTTACTCCACTCAAGCTGCAGAGGTAAAAGGTGTTGCCGAGCAAACAGAGTTCGGCATTCAAACCCTGGTGAACATCGTGCCACGCAATCCCTTCGCCGCAATAGCCCGCCCCAATCCCGACATGCTCGCCTTGATCTTTGTCTCGCTCATGGTGGGCATCGCGCTTACCTTGGTCAAGAGACCTCGCGCCCTGCCGCTCATCCAGCTGCTGGAGTCCATCAACGACGTGACGATCGTGCTCATTCGCATCGCCATGGGCCTTGCGCCGTACGGTGTGGCTGCACTGATCTTCAGTGTCACCTCGCGCTTTGGTTTCGACCTCCTCTCGGCACTGGGCGTGTATGTGCTGACAGTCTTGGCGGGCCTCGCCCTCCACCTCTTCGGCACGTTCTCGGTGCTCATCGGTGTGTTCAGCCGCTATCACCCCCTCAAATTCTTCCGCAAGGTAGAAACGGTCATGCTTACGGCCTTTTCTACAAGTTCCAGCAGCGCCACTCTGCCCACGACAGTGGCGGTGGCACAGGAGAACTTGGGCATCCCACCCAAGATTGCTGGCTTTGTCCTTCCCCTTGGGGCGACGATGAACATGAACGGCACCGCCCTTTTCGAAGGGGTGACCGTTCTCTTCTTGGCCCAGGTGTTCGGCGTCAAGCTTTCCCTTGCCCTGCAGGTTGTGGTGGTGATCATGAGCGTGCTGACGGCAGTTGGGGCTGCCGGCGTGCCTTCCGGTTCCATTCCTCTCCTCATCATCGTGCTGGGCATGGTGCACGTGCCGATGGAGGGAATTGCCATCATCCTGGGCGTAGATCGGCTGCTCGACATGTGCCGCACTGTCCTCAACGTAACCGGCGACATCACCTGTGCTGCCTACGTCTCGCGCGCGGAGGGGTTCAAGCTCAGGCAGTAACCCACCGAAGGCAATGCCGGCGGCCAGAGGGCGGAGAAGGAGTTCAGGGAGGGCCTGGCCATGGCCAGAGTGAACAAGGGTGTTGGCACAGCCAAATGGAGCACCTGTGCATTTACGATGTTCGTGCTCATCTTTGGCGCGGCGGCCCCTGGCCTGGGGCAGCTGCAGCTTCTATCAGTCACGCCGCACCACGGGGCAGTGGGTATCAACACCAGCATGACGCTGGCAGCGGTGTTCAACAAGCCCCTTGACCCCAGTGCGTCCTTTATCAGTACCGGCACCTTTCTCAACTGTGGCCTCGCTCCGGGCGAGGCATTAAGCAGTCCTCCTAACCTTACCCTCAGCGCTGATGGCCGCGCGCTCTTTCTGCAGGCTGAGCTGGCGCCCGAAACGCGCTTCCAGTACTCGCTGCTAGGCGCTCGGGCAGCGGACGGCCAGATGCTTGATCGCCCCTACACCATCGCCTTTGCTACGGGGCCCACCCTTCCCAGCGGATCCATCTCCGGCGTGGTCACCTACCCGGAAGGGTCGCCCTACGGAACTTTCGTGGCGTTGTACAAACAGGACCTGTTTGCGGGACAGAGCCTGGCCGAGATTGCGCGCGGCGGTCAGCGCTATGTTCATGCGGAACACGCAGCCTGCGCAGCGGTCGTGAGGGCGAGCAGTGGCGCTTACACTGTCGACTATGTACCGTCCGGCACGTGGTATCCCCTCGCCATTAAGGACCTCAACGGTGACGGCGAGCTGAGCCTGTTTGACGACGCGTGGGGCTTTCTCGATGCCGACATGGACCTGCTGCCAGACAGCATCCTCCTTGCAGAGGGAGAGAGGCGTGGGGGAGTGGACCTGACGGTGAGCCGCCTGTTGGTGCCGCTCACCGCGCGGGGAGCCATCACCGCACAATCGCCTCTGGCGGACGCCTGGTCGGCAGATGCCGAACCCTTTTACCTCCGGGGGCGCGACCCGGACAGCCTGGGCAGATGTTGGCAGTGGATGGCTCAGTTCTATTCCGCCATGCGTGACGCCGACTGCTCTCTCGTTTGTGTGGGAACCTTGGTGGGCTACACCGCTGGTCCCCGCCATGGGGAACTGGTGGCCGCCTGGCCCCCTGGCTGGCAGGACAGCCCGGCGGTGTTCGACAGCGCCCTCGCGCACGGAGGAGATCTGTTCCTCCGCCGGACACAAGTGGACAGCGTGATAATGGAACTCGGCTGGTCGAGTCGCCACTTACCTCTCCCCTATGGGCAGGGCCAGCTGTTATGGAACCAACCTCTGGAGCTGCTCTGGCGTGTGGCGTTTTTCGGCCCTGGAGGTGAGTTCTACGCGGTAGCGTTGGAGCCCCTTTCCGGAGGACACCTCAGCACGTTCAGCCGCCTGACCCTCACGGCAAAGGAAGCCCACGTGAGCGCTGGCCAGGCGGCAACTGTTTCGCTGGGAGGCCCGACAGCACCCTGCTATGCCGGCGCCGATGTCCAAGAGGATGGCACAGCCTGGCGGTGGCTGTTCCGATTTTGCCCCACGGGACAGACGCTGGACGTTGCAGTCTCCCCATACGGAGTGCAGCCGGACAGCTGTGCGCTGCCTGACTTGACCGCTGCACCTCTGCCCGAGGGCTGGGTGGATAGCGACCTGGCCGTAGCCGCGGCTCTGGCTGCCGGCGGGCGGCAGTTTCTGGATGACCACCGCGGGGCGCGCCTTGCCGCTGAGCTCTTGTGGCTCGATCCTGCCATGCCTCTTATCCCTGCGACGCAGTTCACTCCCCAGGTCCTTTGGGCGCCTCCCGAGGAGCTGCTGGACCGCTGGGGCATCCACCCATCGCCAGCACGGCTGCCCGTCGCTGAGAGCAGCTTGAGCTGGCGCGTGAGCTTTGCAGCTGAGGAGAACGACCATTTTCTCCTGGCGTTGGTTGACCCCTTGTCGGGAACGGTGACGGACCGCTACACCCACAGCCCGAGCACGGCCCGGCACAACCTCTCGCTGGTGGAGGCACGAGCCAGGAAGTGGGGCCCCCGCACGGCGCTGATAGCGGTACTCGCCTGGGGCGAGGATGTCGACACCGCCGGCACCTGCGCCGCGTGGGGCTACCTGTATGCGCGCCCGCAGACCGACAGCAGCATGATTCTGGTGGGCGCCGATAGCATGATCGTGGAGGCTCACTATGCACCGGCGCTCCCGACCAAGGAGCCCCTGCCACTTGGGTGGCTGGACAGCCCGGACGCCGTGGCGCTGGCCGAGGAACATGGCGGGCGGGCATTCCGGGTCACGCATCGCCGCGCAAGCTGCGCCGCCACGTTGGCCCGCGGGTGGATTGAGGCCTATCCGCACCAGCCTGTTTGGGTGGTGAGCTACCGCACACCGGAACCTGGGCCAGCGCTTGAGGTCGCCATCGATGCCCTCAGTGGCCAGATCCTCACTGCCGTGCGCGGACAAAGCACTGCCGAGCCCTCCCAGCCATTCAGCTTGGGGCCGGTGTTTCCTAACCCATGTAACGCCGGCGCCTCCATCTTTTTCGCGCTGCCCAAGCCCGAGAGGGTCATCATCAGCGTTTACGGGGTCACCGGCCGCCTGGTGTGGCGCACAGCTTTGCCTCCCTTGCCGGCCGGGCACCACTCCGTGCAGTGGTCCGGGTGCGATGACCAGGGGAGGCCCGTGCCGAGCGGAATCTACATCGTCAGAGTACGCGCGGGAGTTGAGGAAGCCTGCGCCAAGGTAGGCCTTTGTCGATAGGGCAACGCCCCTGCAGGCATGGGCGAGACACTGCCGGGTGACATTGCTTATGAGCCCGCGTAGCGACATAATCGGGGAAGGCGGGCGCAAGACGCAGTGGGCGCCATTCTGCCCCGCGAACGCCCCCTGTTGCAGGTAGAAACACAGGTGTGGGATGCTCTGCACGACGCTGCGCCGCCACCTCATAGCTCAACTCCACCGATGCCAGAGCGGCCAGCATGAAAATGAGGAGGGGATACCGTGCGCATAGGGATCGCAGGCCTTCCGCTGTCTGGGAAGACCACACTTTTCAACGCCCTCACCAGAGGGCATGTGAAGGTTGATACATTCCTGGGGGCGAAAGAGGAGGCGCACCTGGCGGCGGTAAAGGTGCCGGACCCGCGTTTGGACTTTTTGGCACGACTCTTTCAACCCAAGAAGGTCACGCCCACGACGGTCGAATACACCGATGTGGCAGGGGTCGAAAAGGGCGTAGCCGCCAAGAGCGGGCTCGGCGACCAGGTGCTGGGCAAACTGCGCACGGTGGATGCCCTGCTGGTGGTGCTTCGCCTCTTCGCCAATGAACAAGTGCTTCACCCCGAGGGAAGCATCGACCCGCGGCGCGACTTGTCTCTGCTGCACACCGAGTTCGTTTTGTCCGACCTCAGCATCGTGGAGCATCGGCTCGATAAGCTCCGCAAGAGCGTGCCAAAGACGCACAGCGCTGAGGAGCAGAAGGAACTGCAGCTCATGGAACGCTGTCTGGCGCTGCTGGAGGAAGAGCGCCCCTTGCGGGAGCTCGCCATGAGCCCAGAAGAAGACCGCCTTCTGCGCCCCTACCAATTCCTGACCGGCAAGCCGCTGCTGGTTGTGCTTAACATCGGTGAGGAGCAGGTGGCTGAGGAGGAGGCAATTGCCGCCGCGCACGCCGACCTGGCGGAAGGCCCGGGCACGGACATTTGCACGGTGTGCGCAAAGCTGGAGATGGAGATTGCCCAGCTCGAGCCAGCGGAGGCGGAGCTCTTTCTGCGGGAAATGGGCATCAAGGAGCCGGCGATGTCGCGCTTGGTCCGCAAGTCGTACGACCTGTTGGGACTGGTCACGTTCTTCACCTACGTGAGCGACGAGGTACGGGCGTGGACCATCCCGCGCGGCACACCCGCAAAGCGCGCGGCCGGCGCGGTGCATACCGACATCGAGCGCGGCTTTATTCGCGCCGAAGTGGTCAGCTTCGCCGACCTCCAGGCCCATGGATCGCTGGCGCGCTGCCGTGAGCACGGGCTGGTGCGCCTGGAGGGCAAGGACTACGTGGTGCAGGACGGGGATGTGGTGACGTTCCGCTTCAACGTGTAAGGCTGCCCGGTTTCAAACCCGGCGAGAGCAAGAACAGGAGAGGAGCCAACAGGTGGCGCGGACTGGGAAAAGATGGAAGCTTGCGGTGGGGGTGGCCCTCAGCGTGCTGTTTCTGTGGGTGGCGTCCCGCAAGGTCGACGTACACCGGATGCAGCAGGCGTTCCATGAGGCCAACTACTGGTATCTGATCCCAGGGGTCACTGCCCTCTTTGTGGCGCACTGGCTCCGCGCCCTGCGGTGGCGGTACCTGCTGGAGCCCATCAAGCGCGTGCACGTCTGGCCCCTCTTTTCAGCTTTGATGGTTGGGTACTTTGCCAATACCCTGCTGCCCGCCCACTTGGGGGAGTTGGTGCGGGCCTATGTCATCGGACGCCGGGAGCGGATCTCCGGCGGCGCGGCGTTTGCTACCATTGCGCTCGAGCGCGTGATCGACATGCTCTCGTTATTGCTCATCACCGCCCTCACCTTGACGCTGAGGCCCTTTCCACCCACGGTGACCATCCCGGAGGAGGTGGCCACGAGCGGCTACCTCATGCTGGGAGCCTCCGCGGCACTTTTTGCTTTTCTCATCTTCCTCAAACTGAAGACGCAGGTTGCCCTGCGCATAGGCGGCGCTTGTTTGCGCCCCTTGGGTAAGCGAATCGCCGACCGGGCACAGCGGCTGTTGAGCGACTTTGTAAGCGGTGTAGTTCCCTTGGTTCGCCCCGCCGACTATGCAGTGGTCGTAATCGTTTCCGTCCTGGTCTGGGCCGGTTATCTGATCAACCTCTATTGCGTAATCCTGGCTTTTGGCTTGACTACTTACGGCGTGGGGCTATCGGGAGCTCTCGTCGTCCTGGTCATTACCACCATCAGCATCGTGGTCCCCTCTTCACCGGGGTATGTCGGCACGTACCACTACCTCGCCGTGCTTTCCCTCAGCCTGTTCGGAGTGGACAAGAGCATTGCTCTCAGTTTTGCCGTGGTGGCACACGCCGCTGCCGTGTTCACGGTGACCGTGGTGGGCATGGCGTGCGCGTGGAAGGAAGGGGTGAGCCTGAGCACCATGTCCCATCGCGAGGAATTGGCCCCGGACAGGCTCACGGGCACTGAAACCAGCTGACGGTCACACAAAGCGGGCCACGCTCTCGTGTTCGCCCTGCTCCTCGACGCTGATGACCACCGGCAAGCTATCGCGCACTTGCTCGATGTGGGTGATGACAAAGACCTGGCGGAAGCGCGTCGATAGCTGATTCAGGGGCTCGAGGATGAGCTGCCGGCGCTGCTCATCTTGGGACCCGAAAATCTCGTCCAAAACGATAAAGTTCATCGGCGTCACCCCGCTGCGCTCGGCCACCACCTGGCTTATGGCGATGCGCAGGCAGAGGTTCACCAGGTCTTGCTCCCCCCCGGAGAAACGAGGCAACTTGTATGGTGTGGTGCCGTCGTAGAGGCTGATGCTGTAATTGCTATCCAGCGCGATAAGCGAATAGCGGCCCTGCGTCGTGAGCCGGAGTAGCTCCGAGGCGCGGCTGGCAATCAGGGAACGGAGGCGGTTGGCCAGCTCCTGGCGGAAGATGTCAAAGTGATAGTCCAAAAGCTCCAGGTAGCGGATCTCCTCCTCTTCAGTGGCGATCTCTTGGAGTTGCCGCTGCTGGTGGTCAAGATCTGCAACAATTGACTCGCGTTCCTTCTCCAACTTGACCAGTTCCTCACGCACCCGAGAGTGCGCCTCCTGGCGTTGGTCCTGCGCCTGGGAGCACTGCTCCACCAGCTGCTGCGCCTGCACGTACTGGGCCTCGTCAAAGCCCGCTTTTGCCAATTCCTCCGCCACCTCCGCGAGCTGCGCGGTCAAATCCTGGATACTGGATTCGAGGCGGGCGATTTCTGCGACTACTCGCTCTCGTCCCTCTACCTTGGCGCGGAGCATCAGCACTTCGTTGTGTAGCTTCGTGAGCTCTTCCAGGCGCTGCTTGAGCTCTTGGTGCACCCTTTCGTCATAATGCACTAGGCTCAAGGAAGCAATCTCGCGCTCCAGGGCCACCCGCCGTTCCTCCTGCTCACGCACCTGGCGCTGGGTGTGTTCCAGCTGTGCGGCTGCCTCCTCGGCGGATCGCTTCTGGCCCACAAGCTCTTTCTCTCTTGCCTGCCAGCGAGCGAGCTCCTCCTTGAGCTGCACCTGTTGTTGCCTGGCGTGGGCTTCCCGCTGCTGCAGGGCCCGAAACTGCTCGCGGAGTTGCGCAAGCTCCTCGTCGAAGTTGTGCAGCACCGCGGCGTGCTGATCTCCGAGCGGGCGCGTACATACCGGACACGGACCCGACGGGCCGAGCTTTGCCACTTGCTCACGCTTGTGCCGCAAATCGCGCCCTTTACGCTCTACGGCCGCCCGCTCTTCAGCCACCTTTCGGAGCTGCTCCTCGGCGTTGGCGATTTCTTTCTGGAGCGTGGCGACCTTTTCACTTGTAGCCTGGAGCTCGGCTGCAAGCTTGGCTGCGGCGGATGCCTTTTGCCCCAATGCCGCGAGATTTGCCCGCAGGCCTCCCAGATGGCGGGTTACTGCGGCGAGCTCTTCCCTCTTTGCCCTACACGTCGCGGCTGCGGCAGCCGCACTGTCCAGGCGCTCCTTTTCGGCGCGCACGGCTTTGAGGTCTTCAACCTGCGGCGCAAGCTTCTTGAGTCGCTCCTCTGCCTGCTCGATGTTTTGAAGGTCATGCCGTGCGTTGGCAAGCGATCGCTCTGTGTCCTGGCGCCGCTCGCCCAGCGACTTCTGCCGGTTGGAGAGTTCCAAGAAACGGTCGCGAGTGGCGCTCAGGGCTTCCAGCCCTTTCTTGGCCCGCTGCAGCGCCTGCCTTGCCTTGGCCAGTGCGGCCCCCGCCTGCTGCTCCTCCGTGCGCTTGTCCTGCAGCGTCGCCTCCACCTGGGCAAGCCGTTGCCGCAGCGCCGCTTCGTCTTTCAAAGTGGCGCGCAGGCCGTTGCAGTAGGCCCGACGCTGGTTACGGTCCTGGCGCACCTGCTCTCGGGCGCGGTCTACCAGCTCGATGTTGATGAGGCGGTTGATGCACCGGAGGCGCTCGGCATCTCCCATGCGAGAGAGGGCGTCCAGTTCCTTCTGGCGGGCAAAGACCGAAGCAAAGAAGGAATGATAGTCTAGCCCCAGCAAGCCCTCGATGAACTCGGTGACGCCAGCATCCTGCGTCGCCACGGGCGTGGGGCTGCTGCCGCGATAGGCGGCCGCCTCGGCAATAGCGTCCTTGCCCTTGAGCTGGCGGAGCACCCGGTACTGCTGGCCGCCACAGGTGAAGACCAACTCCGCCTCGCACACGTCTCTTTCTGAGGCCGTCTGCGAGCGCACGTCCGTCTTGGCATGGCGCTTCACGCGGTTGCCGTACAGGGCCCACCCCACTGCCTCGACGATGGTGCTCTTGCCGACGCCATTGCGGCCGATGATGCCGATAAGGTTCTCCGGAAAGGCCAGCTCCAGCGTTCGAAACCGACGATAGTTGCGCAGGCGAAGTGATTCTATCACCATCTGCCACCCTCCCGACGGCGGCTCACTCCACGTAGGCGTTTACCAGGCCCTGGACAGGCCTTCCGCGGGTGTCGGTCACCTGCAGGAAGAAACCCCAGCTGCCACTGGTGTGAATCGATTTGATGAGCACACGATTGCGCCCCGCCCGCAGCCGGACCCGCACCTTGTCTTGACCGGGCAGTGCCGCTCGTGGCTGGCCATGCACGTGCACCAGCTCCCCATTCACCCAAAGCCGGTAGCCGTCTGTGGAACCTAACGCAAAGAGCACCTCCCTGCTTTCCGGGCAGTACAGATCAGTGACCCCATAGGCGGCCACGTCATGGCCGGAGCAGATGGTGTTGCGCAAGTTGATGAACACCGAGCCGCCGTCTCTGCGCGGCGGACGCCACTGCCACTTCTGCCAACGGACTGGCCCGAATTTGCCGGCGTAGACAGCCTCCAGTGAGATCTCCCGTTCTGGGGGATCAGCCCGGTCAAGAGCCTGCCGCCCGGTATTGTCGAATGGACCCACAAGGTGGAAGGCCTGCAGGAATGTGCATGGAAACTCGAACTTGGCGGGGTAGCGGAACTCGTGGTTATTCCAGCGCAGGCGGTTGTCGAGCTGGAACACGAGCTTGTCCACCGGAAAACGGGAGGGCGCTGCCAACAGGAATCGCGCAGTAAAGACCCCTCCTGGCGGCAACTCTCCGCATACCAGCTCGCTTCCTTGCAGACCCTGGCGCCACTCAGGACTGGCCAGGAGAAGGCTGCTGACGTCTAGGGTGGGGGCAAATTCCCCACAACCAATGGTGCACTCAATGGGCAATACGGCCTCATCGCCACGCATCTCCCCAACGCGCGGACAAACCACCAACTCGAACAGCGTCTCGAGTAGGCGCCAGCCGTACTCACCCCTCATGGGCTGCTGGCTAACAAGCCCGAGGAGCAACCGCATGCCGCTTGCTGTAGTCACAACGCCCTGACGCAGCTCCTCGCAGCTCAGCCGGCCACGTGCCGCCTTCCGGTGGTGCTCCTCCGCGAGGCTCAGAAGCGTGGCGACCCTGGGCGACACGTGCCCACTGGCTCCCTCACTCCCCACCACCTCGGCAAGGCTCCTCAGGAGCTGGACATGATGTTCGGCAGCCGCCATGAGCTCTAAGTATGCGGCATCGGCCTGGCTGCGCACCGCCACGTTGAGACGGTCTGCCACCGCACGCATGCCTGTCTTGATCTGCACGCAGCGCTTGGGCTCGTCATAGTACCACGACGATTCGCTGGCCGCATGCGCCTTCCTGGTGCGGACCCTCTGCAGGCGCCTGCCGTCCAGCTCAACCCCTCTGGGCTGTGGTAACCCAAGGAGGCGCACCTCATAGGAACGTTCCGCAGGCGCTCCCCGGTAGAGGCCCCGGGCAGGACCAATCTCGACGCAGTGCTGGCCGGGCTCGATGCGGTAACGGATGGGCGTCACGCGATGGTGGTCGCCTTGATAGTCAAGGCTCTCCCCGTCGTCCTCATAAAGGTCAAAGGCCCCTTCGGCACCCGCGTACACGTCGATCGTCAGAGAGGCATCCTTTTCCTTGGCCGGATTCTGGGGGATAACCGCCCCCGCCCGGGCGAAGAGGGGCATCTGCGCCAGGGGCGAACGCCACACGACCACCTTCGGGCCTACAATCCGCCTGCCGGTGAAGAGGTGGACCCATGTGCCGGGCGGAAAGTAGATTTCCTTCGGTGCGACGCCCCGCTCGCCAGGCTGATCGATGGGCGCCACCAGCAGCTCCCGCCCGAACAGATACTGGTGCGGGTAGCCGTACGCCTCTTCCAGGTGTGGCCATTCCAGGTACAGCGGTCGACACAACGGCAAGGCCTTATCGTACACCTGCCGCGCATAGGTGTAGATGTACGGGATGAGGCGGTAGCGCAGGTGGAAGAAGCTGCGCACGATGCGCTGCGCCTGACGGCTGTACCGCCAGGGCTCGCGGATGCCGTGGTCGCTGTGCAGGCGCAGGCAGGGGCTCAAGGCACCGAACTGCACCCACCGCACAAAGAGCTTATCGTCCAGTTTGTTGCCGAAGAACCCGCCGATATCGTGTGTCCAGTAGGGGATGAGCACATTGCCGGCAGCGGCGGTGAAGGCAATCTCGTAGCGAAGCACGCCCCAGTCGGAGTAGGTGTCCCCGGAAAATGAGATCGGGTACCGGTGCGAACCAGGGCCTCCGTACCGACTGAATATGAGCGCCCGCTTGCCGGTGTACTCCTTGCTTTTCTCGTAGTAGACCTTGTTCGTCCACATCTGCCCGTTGAGCCCAGGCGCCGCTGCCGCAGCTCCGTCGATCCACCAAAAATCAACTCCCTGCTCGTGGAGGGGCTTGTGCAGCAGATCCATGAAGACCTGGGCGTGTTCACGCAAGGCCAGATTGAACGCAAAGGCGCCATCAGGTGCCAAGCTGTTTTTGCCCAGCCTGGCGCATACTTCCTCGTAGCGGCTCTCTTCTTGTGGGAGGAGGCCAGGGTGGTTGTTCAGCGTCACCTTCAACCCCTGCGCGTGCAGCCAGGCCAGAAACTCCTCCGGGCAAGGGAAGTAGTCCGGATTCCAATCGTACCCCTCCCAGCCGTGGAGGTGCCAATCGACGTCGATGACCAGCACGTCCAAGGGCAAATGCTCCTTTCGGAAGCGAAGCACAATCTCCCGCAGCTCGCGGTCCGAGTACGGCCAATAGCGCGAGTACCAAGCGCCAAAGGCCCAGCGTGGAATCATCGGCACCGATCCGGTGAGCTGGGCATACTCCTGAAGCGCGAGGGCATAGTCATCCCCATAGGCGAAGAAGTACCAGTCCTGAGCGCCTTCTTCGGTCCGCGGGGTGTGCCAGCCATCGGAGGTTGCCAGGGCGTGATGCTCATCCTGGAGCAGGTAGTAGCCACTCCGGCTGAGAAGGCCGGCGGGCAGCGGTGGCAGGCTACTCTCCGATACGCCATCCAGGCTGTGCAGCGTCCCGCCCAGATTGTGCGGATCGCGCTGCCCGGGGCGCCACGTGCGCCAGTCGCTGCCATGGCGAAAGGAGATCTCCAGATTGTCAGCGCTGAACGGCCCAGAGCCGAGGCGGTAGCGGATGCGCATCCGTTCCCCCTGGACGTACAGGTAGCCGTCTTTCTCGTACTGCTCCGCCCTTGACACCGACCAGGCACGGTTGATGACTACCACCGACGGCTGGTCCATAAACGTGCCGGAAGGCGAGTACTCCAGGCGCGCGAGTGTTGGCGAAAGCAGGGAGAACCGCACCATGGGGCGTCGCACAGTCTTCACTGTTGTGCACCCGTTTTGGGAACGGGGAGGGCCGCCAGCAGGACGCAGGACAGAGCGGCAAGACCTGCCCCGGTAGCGAAGGCAAGCGCCGGCCCAAACCATTGCCACAGCAGCCCCATCAGCAGGCTTGCGGGCAGCGCGCCAATGCCGATAGCGAAGTTGAAAAGGCCGTAGGCTGTGCCCCGCTGCTCGGCCGGCACAAAGTCCGCCACCAGCGCCTTTTCGGTACCCTCGGTCAGCCCGAAGAAGAGGCCGTACAGGGCGAACAGTGCCCAGGCATGCCACGGGCGATGGGCCAGGGCAAATCCCGCGTACGACAGCGCGTAGACGAACCACCCGGCGGTGATTATCCTCTTGCGCCCGAGGCGGTCAGACAGGCCTCCTCCTGGAAGCGAGGTGGCCGACTTGACCAGGTGGTGCACCATCCACAAGGTGGGGATCAGCACTGCCGGCACCCCAAGCTTATTGGCTCTGAGGAGCAAGAACATGTCGCTGGAATTGCCAAGGGTGAAAAGGAAGACGATGCCAACGTATCGGAGGAATCTGCTATCGAACTGCCGCCAGCTGAGCTTGGGCAGCTGTCCTGGTGTCCCCTGTGCGACCTGCTCCCGCGCCATACCCACCAACAGCACCATGCTCAGCACCGCGGGGATGGCCGCATACCAGAACACCGTCCGGACATTGCTGGTAACGGCGCCGAGCAGCAAGGTGGCGATGAGCGGGCCGAGCACTGCCCCGAGGTGATCCATAGCCCGCTGCAGGCCAAAGGCCCTGCCGCGGCTTTCCGCAGGACAGGAGGCCACCAGCAGCGCATCGCGCGGAGCAGTACGCACCCCTTTGCCCACCCTGTCCCAAAAGCGCACCATGAGGACGTGCCATGGGGCTGTGGCCAGGGCAGTGAGGGGCCGGACCAGCGAAGAAACACCGTAGCCGGCAACCGCCAAGAGCTTGCGCCGGCGCAGCCGGTCCGAAAGCCAGCCGGAGACGAGCTTGAGCAGGCTGGCGGTGGTCTCGGCAATCCCTTCCACAAGGCCGAGGAAAGCCGGACCGGCGCCAAGCACGGTGGTTAAGAAAAGGGGGAGCAGCGGGTAGATCATTTCGCTGCTCACGTCGTTGAGCAGGCTGACCCCGCTCAGCACTGCCACATTTCTTGTCAGCCAGGGGCGACGGTGGGCGGTCGAACCAGGAGCGTCAGCCACGGGTTGAGCATTCTCCTTCACACGCATCGTGATCCTCGCTTTGCCATGCAAAAAAATCCGGCGTGGAAAGTCCACCCGGATTACAGCGCAACAGCCCCACGCCGGCACAAAGCTGGGCGACCGTGAGCCGTCGCTATGTATGTGCCTGTCTACTGCAACTTGTCCAAAAGACTTTGGGCGCGCTGCGCAAACTCGCTCTTGGGATACTCCACCAAGAGGCGCTGGAGCTCCTCCTTAGCCCGGAGCTTGTCGCCTAGACGCAGGTAGCACAGACCCAGCTTCAGCTGTGCCGCGTCGCTTTTGTTGCCATCGCCTAGGCCAAAGACCTTCTGAAAGTCGGCAATCGCCTGTTCGTACTCGCCCAAGGCGTAGCGGCACTCCCCAATCCAGTACTGGCAGTTATCGGCCAGCTTATGGGTGGGCTGGGCAGCAAGCAGCGCCTCGAACATGGTGATCGCCTGCCGGTACTGCCTGCTTTGGTACGTCTGCAAGGCTTGCTGGTACTTGTCCTCAAACCCGCCTGCCGGCGCCGCGCTAGAGGCAGTCGCCGCCGTCTTTAGCTCCCGCAGTTCGCGCTGCAGCTCGTCAATCCGCTCTTCCTTCTTGGCAATTTCCGAACGCAGTGCGGCGATCTCCAGATCTTTGCTCTGCAGCTGCTGCTCCACAGCGGAGGGCTGGGTTTGGGGCTGCGCCTGGGGTTGTGCCGCCGGGGCAGCGGCCTCCGGGGCGGCCTTCTCCTCCTTGCTCACGCCCAACAACCGCAGCACTTCTGCCTCTTCAGCCTCCTTGGCAGGGGGTTGCTCAGTTGGCTTCTTCTCCCCCAATAGTTCGTCCACGTTGAACTGCTCTTCGGTAACCGCCGGCTTCTTCGCCTTGGAAGATGCACAGCCCGCAATGAACGCGACGGCCAAGGCAAGCACAATGCACCAGCGCCACTCAACGGTCCGTTTCATGGTTCCTCCCTACTTTTGCCTCCTCAGCACCCAGAAACCGGCCGCGCCCCAACCAAGCGCCGCAACGGTTCCACCCACGCTGCGCCACCGCGACGCGCCCTGGAACACACGCACCTGCAGTGGCCGTCGCGGCAAGCCCGCATAGCCAATGCCGCTCTTGTCTGCATTCACTGCCGCCACCATATACATGAGCCCGCGGTCCACCGCGCTATCCGGGATGGCAGCACTGTAACGGTAGGGAAGGCCAGGGTGGGGAAGCATCCGCACCAATGACCAGTTGGCCTCCATCCCGACGCGATATAGAGCCGCACACACCAAGAGGCTGTCGCAGAATACTTCAGCGTCCAACTTGAGGGTGCGGTGCCCCTCCGCCCGTCGCACCGGATGGTGAATGACCACGGGCTTCTTCTCCGACACCGCCTCGGCACGGGCAATCTCCCGCACCTCCTCCATGAGCTTCATCTCGCCGCGGTAGTATCGGACAAAGTCGGGATTTTCTTCCGGCATCCCGTCGTGATCCATGTAGCCGTCTGGGTCTTCAGCCACAGCGTCGTCAAGGTCCAATTCCCTGGGCACGCCATCCAGGTCCCGGTCGTTTTTGTCGCCCATGGGAAGAGAAAACGTCAGACCCGCGTGCGCGAAGATAACACCATCGGTCTCATCCCCGCTAGGTCGATTCTCGAGCGCGTCCACGAACGTCGCGCGCACGTCCGCACCCAGGGCAAGGCTCACCACTTGCGAGAGGCGGAACTTGAGCCCTCCACCAGCCTTGAGGAGCCCGTCCCACCCCTTTCTGATTGTGCCAGTGGGGGCCCGGCTGGAGCGCCAGTAGATTGCCCCAGCGCCGATGCTTGCATAGGGACACACCCGCCGTAAGGGGAAGAGGTAGAATGCGAGCTCCCCCTCCACAGGCGCTGCAATGGTCTTGTCCCATTGCAACATCTCGCGTTCCGGGTAGTCTCGGCTATTAAGGATTGCATAGGAAGCTGCCAGGCCGAGGCCAAAGTAGGGCACCGGGGCGTACTCCAGCCGGCCGCCTACCGTGGGGCACAATCGGGGATGCTCAAGATCCCCTTCCAACTTGCTGAACCCCGAGCGCAAGCCGAGGCTCACGCTGCCCCACCCCCCCTCTTGCGCTAACGCCGAGAGCGCGGCCGCCATGACCACGGCCACGGCAGTCGCGAGCCTCACTCTGGTACGCATGTCACCCCCACGCTAAGTGAAATGCTTTCGCCAGCTTATTGCGATACAATGTATCAAACTCCTGCCTAAAAGTCAAGGCTTTTGTCGCGCCGTCGAGGCACGGCACCCCGCCTTAGGCAGTGTGGATGCCCGTAGCGATTGCCCGCGCCAGCCCCGCTTGCCCGTCCGACGAAGAGAGGAAGCGCAATTGCTGCGGATTGGTGATGAACTCGCACTCCACCAGTACCGCGGGCATGTCCGTCAGGCGCAAAACGGCAAAGTTTGCCTCCTTCACTCCGCGGTCGATGTGGTCAGGGAACTGACGCAGCATGCAGGTGAGGATGCTGCGCGCGTACCGATTGCTGATGGTGCCTCCAGGAAAGTGAAAGATCTCCATCCCCTGTGTGGCAGGGTCGTAAGAGGCGTTGGCGTGGATGCTGACGAAAAAATCCACGCCCAGCCGGTTGGCAAAATCGGCCCGTGCCTCCAGGCTTATGTACCAGTCCCGGCGACGGGTCATCACCACTTCGTGCCCCCTGGCGCGCAGCTCTTGCTCCAGGAGAAGCGCGATGGCGAGATTGACCGTCTTCTCTTCGAGCACGAACGGCTTTGTGCCGACCGCCCCAGAGTCGCGGCCACCATGTCCAGCATCAATGCACACTCGCATATCCGCCTCCCGGCTACGTGGTGAGAATCCTTGTCGCCCCTTCGCCTCAGAAGCCATGGCGGCAGGGATGACATGGCCCCTTCCCCCTCAGGGCTCGTCCAGAAAGTGCGCGACGCAGTTTCTGCCTCGCTGCTTTGCCAAGTAAAGCCCACGATCCGCCAAGTCGAGCAGCTGGACCGCCTCCTGTGCATCGGCCGGAAAGGTGGCCAC
>JBBIKH010000004.1:31540-47825 GCA_037445575.1 bacterium | reverse complement strand
AGATAGTCAACTTGCCGCTCGGCAAGGCCTCTTCCCCAGCAAAGGGGGTTTGCTCTACGGTGAGCCGGAGTTTCTCTGCCACGGACCGTCCGTTGCCAGCGTCGATTTCCGGCAATACGATCACAAATTCCTCGCCTCCGAATCGCGCGACCAGGTCCGCCTGCCGGGTATGCCGTTGCAACACCGCCGCAAGCTGCCGCAGCACCTGGTCACCCTGGAGATGGCCGTTGCAGTCGTTGAACAGCTTGAAGTGGTCGATGTCGATGAGGAGCACGGTGAGCGGGTGAGAGTAGCGTTGCGCCCGCGATACTTCCTGCTCCAGCCGCTCGTTGAGGTAACGACGATTATGTACCTGGGTGAGAGGATCGGTGATGGAAAGCTCCTTGGTCTGGGCGAACAGCATCACCTTCTTGAGGGTTGAGGCAAAGTGCTTACCCGCCAGGACCAGCAGCTTCCGCTCCTCCTCGGCAAAGTCGACACGGGCCGGCCGCGCCAAGATAAGGAGACCCAGGGCCTGCCCCTCGTTCAATTCCAGGGGAACCGTAAAGAGCACGTGCGGCTGGCCTCCTAACTCTGGGGATAGCTGCTGTGCCGCCTGTGCATCCACATAGGAAGGCATGCCCCTGCTGAGGGATCTTACCCACGAGGGAGGGTCGTCGGCTTCGCGGTTCGTCACGAGGCGGGCAAGTGGACCGTCGGCAAGCGGAATGTCTGGGGTATCCCCTGCCTCGTACAGCACGACCGCCATCGACAACTCCGGCAGGAGGGTACCCAGATGGTCCCGGAATGCGCGCAGGGTCGGCAGCAGCTCGAGACGGTCCGAGAGAGCGCTGACTGCCGCCAGCTGCACCTCGAGCTCACGCAGGCGTGTGCGCACGCGGGCGAGCTCCAGCTCTAGTTCATGAACAGCGGCCGCCAACGCTGATGAAGCTTGCATTCCAGGACCGGCCGACTCAGGCATCACCGCTCCTCATGTGCGATGGCATCCTTTCATGCCTGCCAATGCGCACCACGCCTCGGCTACTCCTCGGAACCCAGCATGCTCATCCACCACCCTCGGGGATCGGAGTGGCCGCATTGCTCGCCACACGCGAGGCTTCCAGAAGCGCGAGCAGACGCTGGTAGCGCTTTGCGGGCGCAGCGCTGGGGGAGGTGCGCACCTGAAGATTGAAAAACGGATCGCGCTCCTCGTGCGCCAAGCACATGCGAATGCGCGCCCCGCTGGCCACCGCCAAGGCGGCGCCCACCAGGTCAAAGTCGCCGTGCAGGTCGATGAACGCATCGGCGTGTCGAGCTCTTACTTGCGCACGAAGGCTCTGCTTGGGGAAACGGCCGAAACGCAAAGATTCGGGGCGCACCTCGATCACTTGCGCCGGGGCGACACCGCGCGGCAGCGCCTGCCCCTGCAAGGCAATGAAGGCCACCTGCCCGGGGGCAAGAAACTGGGTCAGGCGCTCCACGAGGCGATCCAGGGCCTTGACCTCTTCAGCAGAAGAAGGGAGTGCTATGAGGGCATTCTTAATCTTGCTCAGCTCCTCCCAAAAATAGATCGGCTCCTCTGGCGCACGGCGGCGCGCCAGAAAGCGCAAGTATCTGAGCAGCAGCTTTGTGAGCATCGAATCCGTATCCTCAGTTTGTGTTCTGTGCAAATGTACACATCCCCCGCGAACAAGTCAACCCCTATTTTCCAGTCCCCACAACTCGTCATGGGCTCACATCGAGCTGCACCGAGGCGGCACGGACGAGAGGTCCGGCGGTCTCGTCCAAACCCGAACCAACCGCCTGCCGGTCATCGTAGTAGGTGCTGCTCAGTTTCGCACCCAACCAGACCCTTCGTGCCAATTGCGCCTGGACCAGGAGGTAGAAGTGTGTGCCTCTGCCGGCAAACGCACGATTGCTAAGCACTCCGGGCAGGTCGGCCTCAAACATGTAGATCCGCGCATCATAGCCCTCGGTGTCGAACTGTACAAAGCCCGTTTGCGCATGCAGCCGCCGAGCCACCCGCAGCACCACGTCTTGCGCCAGGAGCAGCCCGTCTGACTTTGTGGCTGGCCAGGTGGTGAGCCCTTGGGGCTGCACAACCACTCTGCTTCTTTCCACGCGGGTGCGGAGGGAAAAGTTCGGGGAGGCGTCAAGCTTCACCTGCACGCGGGCGTTCAGCCTGTTCTCTACGGCGACAACCGCTATCTCCCGCGAGAAGGCGTCAATAGCGGAGGCCAACTCCGGGCTGCGCACCCAGCGCAGCCTGCACAATCCAACCACACCTCGCAGGAGGCGGTGCTCCACCTGCACCAGGCCGTCCTCTGCCGATGCGGGCACGGGGAACGTGTAGGTGCGCCACGGACGCTTTGACGTGTCGTAGTAGAATGCCAGACGTGTGCCCGGACGGGGACGCCACTGTGCGCCGAGGTAGAAGCCCTGTTCATTGTTCGCTACGCCCGTAGAGCTGGCAAAGGGGCGCGCGAGCCGATTGCAAAAGTCCGGATCAAAGTGGCGGAAGTGGGCGATCAACTTGAATCGCGGGAGCTCGACCAGCATCCCTCCCAGCGCAGCGATGCCGCCACTGAAGGAGCGCGCAACTTCGCCGAAAAAGAGCACCGAGGCGAGGTTGAGAGTCAAGTCAGCCCCAGCCACCTGATTGCGCTTACCGCGGAACGCAAAACGCCTGCGGAGCGAGTCGGGCGGCTGGACGCTGCGGTCAAAGTGCGACGCATAGAAGGTCACTCCACCCCTGAACACCTGGCCCCCGGCGTAGGCAACGCGCCCTCCAATTAGCTTTTCGCGCACTGCGTGCCGTTTGGCCTGCTCGCTGGCTGTGCGGTGCAGGCCCGTTTCGTAGAACGAAGTGACCGCTCCCTCTTCATCCAAGTTGGCATCCAACGCCATATCGGAAGCAAGGGCGGTGACGTCGAGTCGCCAGAGCCTCGTTTCCGCTGCCAGCCCGCGCAGGCCCTCGTACTCAGTGGCGGAGGTGTAGGGTCGTATCCCCCTGGCCTTGCGCATGGGGGCCACCGTCGTCTCGCTGCTCTTGGCGTGAGCATATGGACTCCACAGCACCAGGCCCTGTCCGGCTTCGGCTTGGTAGTGCCCCACGACGACGTTGGTGGCACGCTGAGGCAACGAGGCTGCGGCGAAGAGGCTGGTATAGTCGTCAAGGCGCCGTTCGCCGGGGTCCTTTTCCAACAACCCGCCGCTTATGATGTACTCGCCCAGACCCCATTTGACACGCGTGTAGAGCTTCAAAGGAGAGCCTGGGTAAACCCCTGTTTCCATGCCACGGGAGCGTTCCAGCCGTCCAGACACCCGCAGGCGCGCCTCTCCCCACCATGGCGCAGGCATGGGCGGAACCACCACCAGGTACGGGGCGATCGTTGCCAGCAGGTCCTCGTCGATTCCCGGCAGCTCAAGGAGCTCATCAAGGCTCTGGATTCTCCCGCGCAGGCGGCGGAAGGCCACGATCCTGGCGGCGGTCACCGGCGTTAGCCAAGGCAGCTGCAGCAAGTCCGCTACCGTCGCGCGGTTGACGTCGAGAGGCCGGGCACGAAGGTCGGCCAGCAGTTCCGCCAGCACAGAGCTATCGGAGCCCTCCTCTTCCTGCTCCAAGACCTCCTCTTCGGTCAACACCTGGGCGCTCGCGGGACGCACCTCCGCCCCCAGGAACACGACACCCAGCACCATCAGGGTCACCAGGTGTGCCCACTGTGGGCGGCGAAACCCAAGAGCTCTTGTGCCAACAGCATACACCGGACCACCCCTCATTCCATCCCCACCGTCACAGAGACCGAGTGGGTAAGGCCAAGGTCATAGTGGTAGCTGGCCGCATAGTCCACGCGCACCGGGCCCACCCACAGTCCGATACCGCCGGCGAAGCGCCCAGGATTGGTCTGCAGGCCACAGCGGATGGCGAGCGGTTCCACGATATGGTAGGAGGCGCCGATTCTCACTTCCCCAGGGTAGCGGACATCTTTGTGCAGATCCGCCGTCATCACCACGGAGCGCGCCGGCGTGATGCTCACCCCTGTGGCGAGCACCTGGGGCAGTTGCTCCTCACACGCACCGATGCGAGGGCGGTTCACGTTGTAGATCGTCACCCCCCAAGTGACATTGTAGGCAACCGAGACCAACACGCCCAGGTCAAGACCTGCGGTGGCGGCGGAGCCGTAGGAGGCGATGCGCAAGTGGTACAAGTGAGCTGCAGCACCCACCTGCACCGTGGGTAGGATAATCAGCCCTGCACCCAGGGAGAAGACATGTTCTTCATAGGGAGATCGCCCAAAGCGCCGCACTGCTACTCCTATTCCTCCAGTGCGCAATGGGTGGAGGAGGCTCAGGCCGCTGGCGTCCAATTCCTTGAGGCCGAAAGGGCGACTGTAGAAGGCGACGCCAGTAAAGCTGGTGGCTGCGGCAATGCCGGCAGGGTTGACGAGCAGCCCCTCCGGGCCCTGCGCGATGCCGACATAGGCACCGCCCATCGCCGCAGGACGCGCGCCCAGGGTCAGGTGCTCGAACGCAGGATACCCCCTCTGTGCCGCTGACAAACACAGCAGCACTGCCGCACAAAAGCTAACAGGTGTCCTGATCTTGGTCATGGACAACTACCTCTTGGGTTCAGCCGAATCGCTGAGTGCGCCGGGCTGATAAGCTCTGATCGCCTCTCATGCGTTTCGCTCTACAAGCCAGCCGTGGGTTTTCTCTTGACCACCACCAAAACCTCGGCAATCTCTCTGCCTTTTTCCTCGATCAGGGCCAGCAGTTCTTCTGGTGTGCGCGTGTCCTCATTGTTTTTCCGGTGCGGGTTGACCGCTTTGAGGTCGGAATTCCTGGCCCCGATCTGCTCGCGCGTTACCGTCCATCTGCGTCGGCTGTCGGCGCGCTTCGGCAGCAGGCTGTCCCCGTTGTTTTTGTTCCTGCCTGTTGCCATAGGGGTTTTCCTTGTCTTCCTCCCAGTGGATCGGGTTGGTTTGGATGTATTCGCGAATCCGGTTCAATGATTCGTCGTTGCGGATGATGTGTTCCCCGATTTCATCGGGACACGCGTAATAATTGCGTTGCCAGACCGGCGCGCCCGGCGCACCGCGGTTTTCGTTGATGCGTTTGGTTACGGCCGATTTGAACCCGGCGACGAATGACGATAACGACCGTTTCGCGGGCCCCCGCGGTTTTGATGGTAGGGGCGACCGGCCGGTCGCCCCTACCAGGTCGGTCACCCCTACCAGGCCGGTCGCCCCTTCGTTATCGGTTTCCACAATCCACACGATTCCATGAATGTGATTCGGCATCACCACGAATTCATCATCGAACAATTCGATTTCCCGACGGATGGCCGCCGAACCGAACCATTCATCCCGAACGATTGCACCGTATTGATTCAACCGCATTTCCCCATCCACCACATCCCCGAACAGACATTCCCGGTTTCGCGTGCAGATGGTCACAAAATACGCCCCGGCCTGCGCATAATCGTAACCCGCCAACCGAATCGAACGCCGATAACGGTTTCCAACATCCGCACCCATCATCATTCACCCGAAAACACACGGCATGGGTGGACGGCCCGGTAGGGGCGACCGGCCGGTCGCCCCTACGTACGATTCCACCAAATCAACGATTCCATCCGCCTGATTCGGCATCACGACGTATTCACCCAATCCCACGTACCATAATCCGCCAGGCGGATCGAACGCCGATCATGTTTTTCGGTAAACATGCCCGTTACATTTCACCCGAAAATGCCCGGCGCGTCACGTGGGGGCGTGGCATGTAGGGGCACGGCATGCCGTGCCCCTACCATAATGATTCCATGCACGTGATTCGGCATCCCCACATGTTCATCAGATACCGCATCGGCAAAATGCACCGGTATTCCGTCCCAACATTGTTTTACCATCTTGCCTGCATCCTTCGGCCGCATTTCGCCGACCATGATTTCACCGAACAACCACATCCGGCCAACCGGTAGCGGCGCGTTGCAACGTGCCCCTACTCATTTCTCTGACATAAACGCTTGACATTTTCCCCAGAATCTGGTACCTTTTAGCGTCGCCAAACCACCGAGGTGGTGACGAACCGTACCCTGGGCGCTCACATGAGGAGAACGTGCATGAAGGCAACAGTACGTCTACGCCTGCCCGTGGCAGTCCTCCTTGCCATTCTGACCATCGGGACTGCACCAGCCCTTGCCCAGAAAGTGGTGCCGCGCGTCAAAACCATCCTTCAGACTCTGCCCCTGGAAAAACAAGAGTGGATGCGCGATTTCCACGAGCGGGTCGAGAACTACATCCGGGCTCGCGATTGGCACGACAAGAACTATGGCGGAGAAATCCACGTCCACATGGAATTCCTCCTCCAAGATATCAGCACCAGCTCGGAGGAGCGGTACAGCGTCAACCTCCTGGTCTCCAACGGCGAGGACCTGCAGTACTTTGACAAGCGCTGCCGCTTCAAGTACACGCACGGGGAGCAGATCACCGTCAACGACCCTGAACAGCTTCCCCTCACCAACCTCATCGATTTCTACGTTTACCTGATCCTGGGCGGCGAGTTCGACAAGCGCGGCACCCTGGAGGGGACACCTTTCTACGAAAAGGCCCGCGACATTGCCCAGCACGCCCGCTACGGCCTCGGACGCTTTGTCGAGGGCTGGGACCTGCGCGAAAAACTCATCAAACAGCTGCTCAGCGACGCACACCGCCCGTTCCGGGAGATGGTGGACTATTACTTCTACGGCCTCTCCCTGCTTGGCGAAGACGATGCCCAGGCGCGAAAATACTGTGCCGAGGCGGTAAACATGTTGGTGAAAATCCTCACAGACGATCCCAAGAACGACCACGCCACCAAGTTCGTCGATGCCCACCGTCGTGAGATTATCGGCGTCTTTGCCAATTCTCCTGAGGCCGGTGTGTTGCTGCGCCTGGCGCAGGTCGATTCCGCCACTGCCAAGACGCTGAAGGTCGCGCCTGAATAGCGGGGTTTACACCTCCACCACATCTTCGTACTCTGGGACGCGCACCTCGCACTTTACCAGCGCACGGAGCGCCTCGGCCAGTGGCTCCGCCTGCGACGGCTCACCGTGCACCACAAACACGTGGCGCAGCCGCTCGGGGCGCATTCCTCGAACATATGCCAGCAGCTCGTCGCGGTCGGCATGGGCGCTGAACGCATTCAGGATCGCCACCTCCGCCCTCAGTCGGTGCGGCTCCCCGAAGATGTTGACCCATTCCTGCCGCTCCACCAGTCGCCGTCCGAGGGTATTCTCGGCCATGAAGCCGACAATAAGAATGGTGTTGGCCGGGTTCTCGATGTTGTTCTTCAGGTGGTGAAGAATTCTCCCAGTTTCGCACATCCCTGAGGCGGAAATGATGATGCACGGTTCGTTGAAGGTGTTCAGCTTCTTGGACTCCTCCACGTCCCGCACGTAGTGGAGGCGGTCAAAGCCGAACGGGTCCTCGTGCTCTTGCATGAACCGGTACGTCTCCTGGTCAAAACATTCGGGGTGCATGCGAAAGATGGCAGTGGCATTGGTCGAGAGGGGGCTATCCACAAACACCGGCAGGTCGGGAATCTGGCCTTCCTGCCAGAGCTGGTTGAGGAAGTAGACCACCTCTTGCGTCCTTTCCACGGAAAAGGCGGGAACGATGATCTTGCCGCGTCGCTCGTAGGTGCGCTTGACGATTTCTGCTAACTTTTGCGGCAGCTCGGCGATCCTTTCGTGCAGCCGGCTGCCGTACGTGCTCTCAATGACGAGCACGTCTACGTCCCGCACCTGGTCGGGGTCGCGGAGGAGCGGCATGTTCGGCCGCCCAAGGTCGCCAGTATAGGCAAAACGCACGAGGCGACCGTTTTCTGAAATCTCCAACAGGGTGATTGCTGAACCGAGGATGTGGCCGGCATCAAGGAAGCGCAACCTGACACCGGGAGCAATCTGGGTGGGGCGATTGTAACTGACCGAGACGATCTGCGCCAACACCGCCACCGCCTCCTGGGCGGTGTACAGAGGTCGTACCGGGGGAAGCCCCTTGCGGCGATGCCGCTTGTTCACGTACTCGGCGTCCTTTTCCTGGATGTGCGCCGAGTCAGGCAACATAATGCTACAGAGATCGCGGGTGGCAGGGGTGCAATAGATCGGCCCCTCGAAGCCGCCCGCAAGCAACCGCGGCAGATTGCCACTGTGGTCGATGTGCGCATGGGAGAGCACCACACAGTCAATGCTCTGCGGGTCGAACGGCAGATTACGGTTACGCTCTTCCGCCTCTTGCCGGTGACCCTGCACCAAGCCACAATCCAAAAGGATCAACCGGCCGTTCACCGACACCAAGTGCTTCGAACCAGTGACAGACCGTGTCGCACCCAAGAAGGCAATTTTCACTCCGGACCTCCGCTGCGATTCCGTTCGGTTTCGAACATAGATATTTTCTGCGGCATAGTCAAGACTTTTTTTCTTGATCGTTTCCCGCGAATTTCCTAACATGTAACGGGAACTGTAACCGGATTGGCAGATGCGGAAGGCGGCGATCGACATTGGCACCAACTCGGTGTTGCTCCTGGTGGCCGAGGTGGTCAACGACAAGCTGGGCCCCATCCTCTGCGAGGATGAGTGCATTACTCGCCTAGGACGTGGCTTGGAAAAGACTGGAGCCCTGCAGCGAGCAGCAGTTGAAGAGACAATCGTGGCGGTGGAGCAGTTTGTGCGCCGGGCAAAAGAGCTCGGCGCCGAGCGGATCTTGCTGGCAGCCACCAGCGCTGTCCGCGACGCGCCCAATCGCCATGAACTGATCGCCGAGCTGAAAAGCCGCACCGGCTTGACCGTGCAGGTCCTCTCTGGGGAGGAGGAGGCACGAATCACCTTTGTGGGTGTCGCAACCAACCCTGCGTGGGGCGATGGTCTGTTGCGCGTGGTTGACGTGGGCGGAGGGAGCACGGAGTTCATCCAGGGGCAAGGGACACGTCTGCTCAGCAGCACCAGCCTGGACATCGGCCACGTACGCCTCACAGAACGGCTCCTGAGGCATGATCCACCAAGAGACGAGGAAGTGGAGTTGTTGATGCGCACGGTGCAGCAGGCCTTGCGCAGCGCGGGGGTGACAGCGCGTGGCGCAGGGGAAGAGCTGCTGGCGGTTGGCGGCACCATCACCGCTCTCGCTGCTATCGATCAGCATCTGCCGGGCTACGACGCACGCCGCCTTGAAGGCTATACACTCAGTAGGAGGCGCCTGGCTTTGTTGCGGCGCCAGCTCCAGGCGCTGCCTCTGGCGGCACGGCAAGAGGTCACTGGCCTGGAACCTGCCCGTGCGCCTGTGATCGTCGCCGGGGCGGGAATCTTCGAGGCCCTCATGGCAGAATTGGGCTTTTCGCGGCTGCGGGTGACCACCCGAGGACTTCGCCATGGTCTCATCGCTCTGGACCGCGTGCCGCCGGCCTGATCGCACGCCGCCCCGAGCTCGTCCCCGCGCCGGCATCGTCCGAAGTTACCGGCCTGGGCACGCCGCAGTATGTGCTTCGGTCCGCCACGACCGCCGCGCGAAAAGCAAGGCTCTTCGCAGCCACGGAGGGCGCACCCGCTTTTCGGCGAACCATGCAGTGTCCCGAACAGGGACCGCGCTCGGGCGCACGACAAGCCACAGTTTTCAGAGTAGGGGCGTCAGATTTCTGAAAGCTTGCCCCCGGCACAACAAGGCGCACCTTGTGGGGACGCGAGTGTACCGCGGTTCCACGCTTCAGCATGCGGCAGCGCTGCGCGTTTCAAGCGCGCAAGCAGGGGCATGAGGTCAAGGCCTGCGTTTGTAGAGGGACCCCCATGGCACATGGATTGCAAATGAGGAAGGTGGCGTGACGCGCAGCAGGGTACGACAATCCATCCGCTTCCGGCTGGCCGCCGTGATGACCCTGCAGATGGTGGCGGTGCTGGCGATTGTGGGTCTGCTGCTGGAGTATCAGGTGCGCAGGCTGTTGGAAGCAGAACTGGGCGACAAGCTGGTGATGGCTGCAGCCGCCACGGCAAGCCAGTTGGACGCGGAATTGGTGCTCGGCCTCACGCCGGGAGACGAAGGGACGCGGGCGTATCGCCACCTGCGCGAGGAGTTGGACAGACTGCGCCGGGTCATGAGCCTAGAGCGGCTGTATGTAGTCGACGCCCAGCTGCGCATTCTGGCCAGTGCCGACAGCGGCGTGGTCATAGGGCAGCGGTGGCGGCGCCTTGATATGGACCAGACCGAGATCAACCGCGCGCTGGCCGGTACCCCCACCAGCTCGGTGCTTTTTCAAGGGGCCGACGGGCGCCTGTACAAGTCGGCCTATGCACCGTTGCACATCGCCGGACATGCGCCGGGGGCCGTAGTCGTAGAGGGGAGCGCGCATAGCCTGCGCGCTATCGTGCGGATGCGCGCCTACTTGCTCAGACTCGGCGTGGTAGGGGCTCTGGTGGCGCTCGTGCTCGGCCTTGCTCTGGCCGGCCAGATCACCCGCCCCCTGCAACGCCTGCGCGACGCAGCAGAGGCAATTGGCCGTGGAGACTATCACGTGCCGGTTCCCGTGGCGGGCAGCGACGAAATTGGCTTTTTGGCCCAAACCATGGAGGAGATGCGCCGGAACGTAGTGGAGCGCGACACCCGCCTGAAAACCATGCTGGCCGGCATCGCCCACGAGCTGCGCAACCCGCTGGGGGCCATCGAGCTGTTTGCCGGCCTGTTGGCCGAGGAACTCCGCGGTAGTGAACAGGAGGCCCGTGCAGCCAAGATCGTCAAGGAAGTGGACCACCTCAAGGCAATCGTTAACCAATTCCTTGACTATGCGCGGCCGCCTTCGCCGCAGCCGAGACGCTGCCCGCTGGAGGAGATCCTCAGCGAGGTGCGCTCCCTGCTAGCCGAGGAGCTCGAAAGCCAACAGACGGATTTTGCCTGGGACACCGGTGGCCTGGCCGTTTTTGTGGATCCCCATCATGCCCAGCAGGTCTTTCTCAACTTGATGCGCAATGCTGTACAGGCCATGTCCGGCCCAGGGGCCATCCGCGTGACGGCCCGCGCAGTGGACTCTGCCGTGCAAGTCCTCTTCGCCGACACCGGCTGCGGCATTCCCCCGGAGGCGCAGCAACGACTATTCGAGCCTTTCTTTACCACCCGCAAGGACGGCACAGGATTGGGCCTGGCAATCGCCCGCAGCCTTTGTGAGGCCAACGGAGGCAGCATCGCCCTGCACCGGAGCAGCAGCGCCGGTACGGTCTTCGTCATCACGTTGCCCAAAGCAGATGAGGGTGAGCTCACGTGAGTCGCATCGTAGTAGTTGAGGACAACCAGACCATGCGAGAGGGCATGGTCCAGGTGCTGGCCAAGATGGGACACGAGGTCCTGGAGGCAGCGGACGGCCACGAAGGGGTGGAGGCAGCCCTGCGCCAACCCTGCGACCTGGTCATCACCGACTACAAACTGCCGGGCATGGACGGGCTGGAGGTCCTGCGCAGGCTCAAGCAGCAGGCAGCCAGCACCGAGGTGATGGTCATTACCGCCTACGGCACCATCGGCCTGGCAGTGCAGGCCATGCAGGAAGGGGCGGCGGACTTTATTACCAAGCCCTTTTCGCACGAGGAGCTGCGGGTGAAGGTGGAAAAGGCCCTGCAACGCGTGGCCGAGCGGCGGGAGCTGGAGCGAGTGTCCGCCGAGAACCTCTACCTGCGCCAGGAACTGGAAGGGCGTCTGAACTTTGGCGAGATCATCGGCGAGTCGCCGAAGATGAAAGAGCTCTATGCCACGGTCCAAAAGGTCGCCCCAACCGATGCGACGGTGCTCATCTACGGGGAAAGCGGCACGGGCAAGGAGCTGGTGGCGCGCGCCATCCACCGCGCCAGCCGGCGGCGTGACCGCCCGTTCGTGCGCGTGCATTGCGGCGCACTGGCCGAAGGGGTGCTGGAATCGGAGCTCTTCGGCCACGAGCGCGGGGCCTTTACCGGTGCCCTGCGCCGCAAGCGAGGCCGCTTCGAACTGGCACACACCGGCACGATCTTTTTGGACGAGGTGGGCGACATCCCACCGCCCACTCAGCTAAAGCTGCTGCGCATCCTGCAGGAGAAAGAGTTCGAACGCGTCGGCGGCGAGGAGACACTCACCGTGGACGTGCGCATCATCGCGGCCACCAACCGCGACTTGGGGCAGCTGGTGCGGGAGGGAACGTTCCGCGAGGACCTCTACTACCGGCTGCACATCGTGCCCATCTACCTGCCGCCCCTGCGGGCGCGCCGCGAGGACATCCCCGCCTTGGCCGCGCACTTTGTGGCGCGACTGGCCAAAGAACTGGGTAAACCCGCCCTCCGCCTGGAAGAGGGGGCCGTGGAACAGCTGTGCCGCTACCACTGGCCCGGCAACGTGCGCGAACTGGAAAACGTGCTGGAACGCGCCGCCGTGCTCGCTGAAGGTCAGACCATCGGCGTCAACGACCTCCCCCCGTTAGTTGGGCCCCACGGCGATCAGGTGATGGAGGAGACAGAAGACAGCCTACACCTGGAGCCAGTGTTGGCAAGGATCGAGCGCACCTACCTGGAGCGCGCGCTGGCCAAGGCACAAGGCGTCAAGACCGAGGCGGCCCGCCTGCTCGGCCTCAAGCCAAGCGCCCTCTACTACAAGCTGACCAAGTACGGGCTATTGGAAAAGAACGGCTGAGGGAGGATAAGTGCGATGCCGAATACACCTGCCCGCCGTGCCGTGCTCCTGATCGGGGCTGCAGTGATCCTCCTGTGGTCCCTGGCAGCTAACGGGCTAGCCCAGGGCAAAGCAGATAGCCTTGAGGCCCTGGCACGGGCCTACGAGCAGCACCTGGCGAACATGGAACGTGAGAGGACGCAGGCGGTTGCGAACTTTGAAAAGGCAGCGCAGAAGGTCAATCGCCTCAAGGAGCAGAAGCAGAGCTTCGTGCAACGCCGTCGGCTCGAGCACGCCCTGAGGGATCTGCAGGTACTGGCAGATAGCATCGAGGACCTTGAGAACCAGCTGCGCGAACTGCGAGCGGCCCGCGATAGTACGCTTGTTGCCCTCTGGTCATATTACGACGAACAAGTCAGCAAGCTCGCCGAAAGCTTGGACAGAGAAATCCCCCGTCTGAGCGAAACCGAGCGCCTGGAAAGGGTTCGAGCCCTAAGCGCGTTGCGGCGCAAGCGGGCAGAGGTGAGCAGTCGCCTCACCGTGATCCCTGCTGCCCCGGACAGTCTGCCACGCTGGGCCCTCAGCCCCGAGGGGGACTATCGCCGCCTGGAGGACAAAGCCGCCCTGCTCCTGGACCGCGCTTCCCGCTTGCGCCAGGACGCGGCGGCGGTGGACAAGCGCCTCAAAGAACTCCGGGAGGAGATGGGGCTGCGCCAGCGGCTTAACGAGCTCGTCAGCGACGTGGCCCTCTTTGACCAACACGATGAAACCATAACGCCGTTGGCCAAAAGCGGGGGTATGGTGCCAACCGATTTTGCTTGGGACACTCGCTCGGGTTTCGAGAGCACCACAGGCACGCAAGCGGTAGTGGCGCCGACCGCCAGGCTTTGGGGCGCGGACCCCGCGCAACTGTCGAGCGCAGAGGCCGAACTGTTCATGCGCCAGCTGCAGGCCGAAAAGAGCCGCCTCATGGCTTTGGCCGACACCCTGGAGGCCCGCTCGCACGTGTTGGCACAAAAGGCCGCGCAGCTACGGAGCTCGCAAGGCCCATCCGTCCCATGAAGATGCGGCAGCTTGTCCTTGTCCTGGTAGCTGCCGGCTTTAGTGCTGCCGCCTCTGCGCAAGAAGCCACATGGCATCGCCATTCCAGGCTGCAGCTCGGCGTGGAACAGGACAGCAATATCAAAGAGGCGGCTGAGGGAGCAGAGGCAGCGCCTTCTCTGCGCTTTCTGCTCGACCTGGGCAGGCGGCGCCAGCTGGCGCGAAGCACCTTTGAGCTCTCCTTGCAAGGGGGCTGTCAGGCGTACTGGCAGCGTGCGGATGAAGACAAAGCGGTGGGAGAGCTGAGGGTCGGCGCCTCCTGGCCATTGGCGGAGATGTGGGACGTCGGCGCGCGCGCCTTCCTACGGTTGAAGACGTTCCTCCGCGGTGGTCCCGACTACGCCCATTCCACCTTCACGGCCCTTGCGCAAGGAAGGCTGCCCGCCCGCATGGCGCTTGTTCTTTCCTGCACACGCGAGTGGCTGGACTATGCCGGCTCTTCTCTTTACGACGCACATGCCTGGGGTACCGAGATGAGCGTGAGCCGAGCGCTCTGCGGCAGCTTCACCGCCACAGCCACCTGCGGCGTCGAGTGGTGGTGCCTAGACAGGCCGGCCTTGGCCTACGACCGGGACCTCAGGCTATGGCGAGCGCTCCCACAGCAACATGCCGACCGCCTAATCAGCGGTGGCGTACGGTGTGAGCTTCACAAGTTGGGCCAATGGGCTTTAGGCTACCTGTACGAAGAAAACGAGTCCAACTCTTACGGCTACAGCTACGCGCAACATAGAGTGTCGCTACTTGCGGGCGTGCGGCTGAGCCGGGGCCTCCTCCTGCGCACCTACGCGTTGCTCCAGCGGAAACGATATACCGACCCGGCCGCGCCGGCTTTGCCCGTGGGACTGGATACCGAGCGCGAGCAGAGCAACGTGTGGGTGGTGGACCTGTCGCGCCCTCTGGGCAACCGCTACACCGCCATCTTCCGCCTTGCCCGCTACGACAACGAATCGCTGGTGCGCGGGCGCTACTACCAGAAGGTGCTGGTCAACGTCTCCATAGAGCGGCGCTTCTGAGCAGTGATGGCACACTGACTCCTCCGCACGGATTCTTTGCGCGGGCAACGCCGTACCGCCTGTATTCCAGCGTTGAGCGCCCATCCCGCTTTCGCCTTGATTTTCTCGGCGGAGTTGTGTAACTTGTCGCCAAGTTACGGCGCAGGGCGAACGCCCCGCGCCAGCTCAGCAGGGCAACGCGGAGGTACGATCATGCTCTTCCCCTCGACACGCCCGTACGATGGGCGCGATTTAGGTCGGTCCCTCACTTCCTGGCTCTACAAACCTGCGGCAGGACGCAAGGCCTTGACGTTGGCCGTAGGCGTAGTGGCCGTGCTCGTGCTGATCCTCATCAGCTACGGCGGCCACCTCCTGCCCTGGGTGAGAAGACTCGGTGGCCTCGTGCAGACCATAGTGGTCCTTCTGCTTCCTCCGCTCTTTGCCTACCTGGCCCGCTCGCGGAGAAACAGGGTCTACACCCTGTTCGAGCAGGGGATTGTGGTGCAGCCGTCCGGCGGCAAGACGACCGAAAAAGGGGTATATGCCTTGTGGCGCCAGTTTGCCGGGTGTAGCTATGACGAGCACGGGGTCCGCTTGGTGCCTCATCAGAGCCTGCGGCGGGGTCTGTATCTGCCGGCGTACGCCAACCGGATGGAGGTCTATTCTATCTGCCGAGAGAGAATCGATGCTTTCCGTTTCGCCGGCCCGCCGCGCCCTGGAAACCAGCAACGCAGATGATGGCCCTTCTGACTGCGGGAACATGCCATGTGGCTGCCTGAGTATCACACCGTTGCTACCCTCGCACTTGGACTACTGATCCTCAATTTGGCTGCCAACGTCTTGATGTTAAGGCGCGCCGCTCCCTCGGGGGAGCCAGGGCCTCTGCCCTCCCTTTCGGTGTTGATCCCTGCCCGGAACGAGGCCCGCAACATCAATCGCTGCCTGCAATCTCTGTTGGCCCAGGACTACCCTGCCATGGAGGTGCTGGTGTTGGACGACGGGTCCACCGATGCCACGCCCCTGATCGTCCGGGAATGGGCCAAAAGAGACAAACGCGTGCGCTTGGTGCAAGGCAAGGATCTGCCCCAGGGATGGATGGGAAAGAACTTTGCCTGCCACCAACTTGCCGAAGAGGCGCGAGGCGAATGGCTGCTGTTCACCGATGCCGATACCGACCACCGGCAGAACAGCTTGAGGTGGAGCGTACACGCCGCGCAACAGAACCAGGCAGACCTTCTCAGCCTCATCCCCCACACCGTTATGCACAGCTTCGGCGAACGCCTGATACTTCCCATCATCACCTTTGGCCTGTTGGTGTGCTTGCCCCTGGCAGTGGGGGAACGTCTGCGGCGGCCGTCTTTGGCCATGGCCATCGGGCCTTTCATGCTCTTCCGCCGCGATGCCTACCGGCGCATCGGTGGGCACCGGGCAGTCCGCAGCGAGGTGGTCGAGGACGTAGCCCTGGCGCGCCGCGTGCGACAGAGCGGAGGCCGAGTGACCCTGCTGGACGGAACACAGCACGTGAAGGTCCACTTCTACCAGGGGTTCCGCGAGGCATGGCAGGGCCTG
>JBBIKH010000004.1:10478-31440 GCA_037445575.1 bacterium | reverse complement strand
GGCCCTATCATCGAACGCATCGGACCGCGCGATGGGTCCGTCTGTCCTGACCCCATAGATTTGACAGAGCTCACGTGGTGGGAGAGGATGCCGCTCCGCATCATGAAGGTCGCCACCACGGACTTTTGCCTCTGGGCGCAGATCGAGAACTGGGCACAAGGGGTAGCCACTGCCCTGCAAGGATAGCACCGCCGCGCTGGGCAGAGGCAGATCAGTCACCGGCGCCGGTTTGGCACCTGCTGGGCGCCCCTGGTCGGCACAGCAAGCTCTCCTCCACAGCCTGATTCTTGCCCACGCTAAGGGGCGCTGGGACCATGCGCAGGCCCCAGCGCCCACAAACATCCTCACCAGTTGGCGATGAGTATTTCCTCCAACTCACCTCTGTGCTCGGCCGGATTGAGGTGGCATTCCATGATTCGCTCGTGCGGTAACCGTGCCACCCGCTCCCGCATCTTCTCCAAGGCCTTGATGTTGATCTCCACCGCTTTGTGGACCGGCATGTTTTCGGGATTGATGTCGATGCCAAAGTAGCCGTTGTACCCTATGGCCCACAGTGCGTAGAACAGCGCCTCGGCCTCATGCGGATTCACCACGCCGATGTTGTTGTCCTGATCATAGTTGCCGTCCGGCTGGCTGTTCCAGTGCGTGTGCGCCAGGCGTCCCTCCATCGCCACCAGCGAGTAGGCGGCGGGCAGGATCTCAAAGCTCATCTTCACATGGCCCACCTCCGGATTGAGGCCCACCAGGGCATGGCCCTGTTCCAAAAGCCTGCGATTCTCCGGATTGCGGAGCTTTTTCTCAATCCGCTGCGCCGCCAAGATCCCCTCGGCAGTGGTGCGGTAGATGTTGTTGGGCGCCGGCTCGTACCCCTTTGGTTCGATGGCCACGCGCACACCCGGCACCTCGTCCATCGCCTCGGCAAGCGTCGTTTCGAACAGGTCCCACATGCGCATAAAAGGAGTGCCGTGCAAGTAGCGGTAGCCGTCCATCCCGGGCCAAGATATGGCCAGGTCCGCACCAAGCTCCTTGACCAATTTCAGTCCTCCCACGGCTATCTCCTTGGCCCGTTTGCGGACTGCCGCATCGGGGTTGGACATGCTTCCGAATTCAAACATCTTGTCGTAAAAGTGCGAGAACGGCACTCCCACCAAGCGAATGCCCGTCTCCTGGGCCAGTTTCTGGTAAAGGTGCGCGTTCTCCTCGTTGACCTCAGCCGGGTAGTGCGCCTCAATCCCTTTCACGCCCAGCTTGGCCATTTCTCCAGCCATTTCGATGCGCTCCGGAATCGAGGCCTCGGGCACAAAGCGCTCATGAAACCTGCCGCCCCCTGGCGTAAAGTACCAAATCCCCACCGAGGGCTTGATCTCAAAGTCCTTGGCGAGATTGGCAAGCATGACCGCCGGGTCCACGGCTTTCTTCTGGAACCGAAGGTCAGGGAGTTGATACTTCATCTTTTTCCTTTCCTCTGCTGCATGCTAGCTGAAGTACACCATGGTCAACGCCAACACGGCGATGACGATCAGCGACAACACCACATCTTTGTAGTTCCACGAAGCGCGCGAGGCGGCGCGGTCCTCGGCAACGGTGGTGGCATAGGTAAGGCCACGCAGCTTCTCCTCGGATGGCGGCGCCGTCAACAGGCTCACCACAACCATCGCCACTATGCAGACAACGAACAGCAGAATGGCGAAGTAGAGAAAGTTCAAGGAGGCAAACCAATGCAGCCAGCCGCCCAAGGAGTCCTTGTTCAGTTCCGCCACCAAGCGAAGCATGCCGAGCACAAAGCCACCAATGAGCGAGGTCAACGCAGCAGGGCCATTCACGCGCTTCCAGAACAGGCCCAGCAAGAACACCGCGGCGATGGGCGGGGCGATGTATGCCTGGACACTCTGCAGGTAGTGATACAGTTCGCCGGAGATATGCTTCATCAGCGGGATCCACAGGATGCCAAAGGCAACCACCACGGCTGTGGCAATGCGCCCGACCGTCACCAGCTTCTTTTCCGGTGTCTGTGGCCTGAGCTTTTTGTAGATGTCAATGGTGAAAAGGGTGGAGCAGGAGTTGAACACCGCCGCCAACGAGCTCATCAGCGCAGCTAGCAGGCCGCCGACCACAAGCCCGCGCACGCCGACCGGCAGCAGCGTCTTCACCATCACCGGAAAGGCCTGGTCCGCCGAAGTGAGCTCCAGCTGTCCGGTCTTGGCCAGGGCATAGGCGATGACACCCGGGATGACGAAGATGAAGAACGGCAGGAGTTTGAGGTACGCGGCAAAGATGGTGCCGCGTCGCGCCTGCGTCTCGTTGCGAGCAGCCAGGGCCCGCTGCACGATGTACTGGTCGGTGCACCAATACCACAACCCGACAATGGGCGGCGCAAAGACCATCCCAGGCCAGGGGAACTCCGGGTGATTCGCAGGAAGAAAGAGGTCCAAATGCTCGCTTCCTGCCACTGCGCGCAAGTTAGCCCAACCGCCGATCTTCACCAAACCGATCGCCGTCACCGCTACCGAGCCGGCGATGAGCAGGATCGCCTGCATGCTCTCGGTGTATACCACTGCGCGCAGGCCTCCCAACACGGTGTAGATGCCCGTCAGGAGCACCACGATGAGCGCCCCGGTCCAAAAGTCCACCCCCATCAGCACCTGAAACACCACCGCCCCGGCATAGACCGTCACCGAGACCTTGGTGAGGACATAGCCCACCAGCGCCACCAGCGACAGGAACCATCGCGCCTTTGGCGAGTAGCGCAGCTCCAAGAACTCTGGCATGGTAAAGACCTTGCTGCGCAGGTAGAACGGCACGAACACCCACCCCAAGAGGAGGATCAGCCAGGAGTGCAGTTCGTACAGGCCCATGACCACGCCACTCTTGGCGCCGGTGCCTGCCAGCCCGACGATGTGCTCCGAGCCGATGTTGGAGGCAAAGATCGAGGCACCCACTACGAACCACCCCACATGCCGGCCGGCCAAGAAATAGTCCGCCGTCGAGTCCTGCTTCTGGCGAATCACCCACCAGGCGATGCCCAACAACACCACAAAGTACGCCCCCACGACCATCCAGTCCAGCGTCATCAGCGTGTTCATCGCAAGACTCCTTCGCTTTCCCTGTAGGCTTTCCTTGCGGCAGCCGCTGGCCAAAAACTACCGGGCCACGACCTCCAAGGTGGCGCGCAGCCTGATATCCTCAGAGGAGCTGCCGACCATCACCTCAAATGCGCCCGGCTCCACCACCAGCTTCAGGTCGCGGTCAAGCATGGCAAGCTCCTCCGGCCCCAGGCGAAAGCTCACCGTGCTCCTTTCCCCCGGCTTTAGAGTGATGCGGCGGAAGCCCTTCAGCTCCTTGAGCGGCCGCGCCACGCTCGCCACCACGTCGCGAATGTACAGCTGCACCACCTCGTCGCCGGCAAGGGGACCGACGTTTTCCACGTCCACGCTCACCGTCGCCGTGCCGGTTGGATCAATGCGCTCAGGGGTAATGCGCAGGTTGCTATAGGCAAAGGTGGTGTAGCTGAGCCCGTGGCCAAAGGGGAAAAGCGGCTTGCCGCTGAGGTCCACATAGTCGTAGCCCCGCCCGGTGGGCTTGGTGTTGTAGTAGAGCGGTAGCTGCGCGACCGACAGCGGGAAGGTGATGGGCAGCTTGCCACCCGGATTCACATCGCCCCACAACATCTCCGCGACGGCCGTGCCGCCTTCTTCCCCGCCGTACCACGCCTGCACCACCGCCGGCACCTCCGACAACCAATTGCTCATCGTCACCGCACTGCCGGTCTGTAACACCACCACCGTGGGCGTACCGGTTGCTGCCACCGCCTTGATGAGCTCCTCCTCATCCGGGGTCAGGTCCAATCTGGCCCGGTCACGCCCCTCCCCTTCGATGATGCCCACTACCACCACCGCCACATCCGCCTGCTTGGCTGCTGCCACCGCCTCATCCAACAGCTTCTTTTCCTCCGGCTGAATGTCCCACCCCAAGCTGGCAAATGCATACCCCAGGTTCTCATAGTACTCAATCTTCAAGTCGTACTCCCGCCCCTTCTCCATTTGGACGGTGACCACATCGGTGGTGACGCTGCGATCCACCCACATGTCCACCAGCAGCTTGCCATCCAGGTACAGGCGCACGCCGTCGTCGGTGCTCACGCCCAGGCGCACCCTGCCTGTCACCGGCGAGATCAACTTGCCCGTCCACCGCGCCGAGAAGCAGTCGGTGGGCAGCGAAGGGTCAGGACCATCGCCCGCCCAATCGAAATGCAGCACCGGGTCGATGCGCACCAGCGCCGGTTCTCCGGCAAGGTCCTTGTTGGCAAAGTACTCGCCGCGCAATCCCCTCTCCCCCGGCTTGCCGCCGGCAGGAATCAGATACTCGCTGGGGATGGCCGGCAGCACCGGATGACTGAGCACGCACCCCTGGGCATACAGCACGCGCACATTGGGCCTGACCTTCTTCATCCCCTCCAGCACGGAGATGGTTTTGACCCCGTAGCCGCTGTAACCGCCCAGCCGCACCTCGTCAGCCAGTGGGCCCAGCACCGCCACGGTCTTTGTCTCCTTCTTCAACGGCAATACGCCGTCCTCATTGCGCAGCAGGACGATTGCTTTGCGCGCCGCCTCCAATGCCAAGGCGCGGTGCTCGGCGCAATCGTTCACTCTGGTCGCTTCCTTGGGATCGGCAAAGGGGTTGTCGAAAATACCGGTCCGGAATTTGGCTCGCAGCACCCGCCGCACCGCCTCGTTCAGCGTCTCCTCCGAGACCAGTCCCTCGCGCACCGCCTCCAGCAGCGGCTGGCCGTAGATGTAGACGTTGGGCAGCTCCACATCGAGCCCGGCGTTGATGGCCTGCGCAGCCGCCTCCTTTGGATTGGCAGCGGTGCGGTGCATGTCCAGGATGCCCGCCACCGAGCCATAGTCCGACACCACAAAGCCGGTAAAGCCCCACTCGTTACGAAGGACCTCCGTGAGCAGCCAATAGTTGGCCGAACACGGAAGGCCGTCGTAGGAGTTGTAGGCAGCCATCACCGAGGTGGCGCCCCCTTCTTGGAAGCAGGCTTTAAAGCCGGGGAAGTAGATTTCCCGCATCAGGCGTTCGGAAAAGTGCACGGGATTGCTATCGCGCCCCCCGTCGCCGAGGTTAGCCGAGTAGTGTTTGGGCGTGGTAATGACTCCCAGCTGCTCGAATTGCTTGCAAAAGGCAGCGCCCATGCGCGCGGTCAGGTACGGGTCCTCGCCGTAGGTCTCTTCCACCCGCCCCCAGCGCACATCGCGGGCGATGTTCACCACCGGCGACAGCACCTGGCGAATGCCCCTGCTCTTGGTCTCCAAGGCGATGGCGCGCGCCACCCGCTCCATGAGGGCGGTGTCCCAGGTGGCGGCCAGGCCGATAGCCTGTGGGAAGCTGGTCGCACCATTGGCGACCAGGCCGTGCAATGCCTCGTCGTGCATGATCACCGGAATGCCCAGGTTGGTCTTCTCCAGCATGAACTTCTGGATGCGGTTGAGCTTCTCCGCCGCCTCTTTGGCCTTGTACTGACGCAAGATGCACCCCAAGTTCCCTATCCCCTCTTTTTTGATAAAGTCAGTTCCCTCCACCTCCCGGATCAGACACTGCAGTTGCGCCACCTTCTCCTCCAGCGTCATGCGCGACAGGAGGTCCTCCACCCGGCGATCCACCGGCAGCTTTGGGTTCTTGTAGTCGGGTGTGCTGCCTCGTGGCTGCCCGTGTGCCAAGGTGGTCATAAGCCAGCAGCCTGCCGTGAGCAGACCAAGCCACACCAGTCCTTTGCAGTTCATTACCATGGCTCCCTCCCTTAAAAGGTCCACGAACATAATTCCTCCGTTCAGCTATCCCTGCCTGTGTGCGCGGTCGTTCGCCAGGCGGTGCCCAACGAGGCATTAGCCCACGCCGGATTTACCTGCCCCGATGGCGGCCATCCAGCCGACATTGCCGGCCGAGTGCCCCTCGTTCAACCGCATCTCCCCGCCACATAGGTCGCCTTCCGCTCCCCCGTCGTTGAGTTCAGGGTCACGATGTCAACTCCGAGCAGCGCCGACCAGGAAAGGGTCGAAGATGGATTGCCCAAAATCTTCGCTGCGCTTGCGGCAGCGCATGTAGGCAATCAGGGTCGCGACGGCGAAAAGACCGGTCCACAGCACAAAGGGCACAAGTCGAGCCGGGCGTAAGCACAGCGCCCAGACCACCCCAGCGAGCGCGAACACCGCCAGCAGCGCGAACATCGTCAGCAGGGCGCGGAACAGGCCGCGGTGGATGTTGAAGGCAATTGCGCTCGGGCCGGATTTGGCGACGTAACGGGGCGTGAGTCCGAACCCCCCGCGGTTCTGGTACATGCGCAGCTCGCCCGGGCGGTCGGGACTATTCAAAAAGTCCAGCCCTCCTTTCGCATCAGCCCGAGCAGGTTGATGCACGGTACGCCAAGGTCACGACAGACATCCGGGATGTAGTAATTCCTCGCGGGACGGCGCTTTTCGTGGGCAGAGGTTTCCTGCGAAACGACCGTCCAGCCGTTCACTTTTGCGAGCGCGATCACCCAAGGATCAGCAGATTCATATGGCGACCCGGCGTCCGCCAATTCAGGATATCTGGCCTGGATGGCTGTAGCCGCGCTTTGCAACGGCGCGTCCAAAGGGACAAACAGGTCGGATTGCCCCTTGGCCCATGTTATCAGCGCGGGCGTGCCCACGGCATTGAGTTCGTCACGGACGATCGCCGGCGCGCGCAGTTTTCCGCTCGCGATGAGCGCTTCCATCCTTTCTTTCAGTCCAACAAAAACGTCCGTTGGATAGAAACGCGCCTGCCAATCCATCAACGTACTAGTGTCCATGGAATACATGCGCAGCGTGTTCCTTTCAATCGCCCGCATCGAGTGGTTCGCGGGTGTTACCGGGACCGACACGCAGTTCCACGCGGAGTTTCTCTATGTGATCCCATCGCAGGTCGAGATACCGGCACGCCTCCACGGCTGTGATCCGGTTGCCGTCGAGCGCCTCCAGAACCAATTGCGCAAACGGCCGACCGGCCTGGCTCAGAGTTTTCTCTGCAGGCGTGGCGAAACCGCTCCGCCGCGGCGGCAACTGGGCCACGTATGCGTCCCATGCCTGTTTCCACCGGTCGTGGCCTCTCCACGTCAATTGCCCTGCGGTGCGCAGTCGCGTGGCCATGGCCAGCGGTGTGACGCGAAATCGTCTAGCTAGTTGACGCACAGATTCCACATCCCACGCATCCCGTCGCACCGACATCTGCCGCAGCGACTCTTCCAGCATTTTGTGCGGGACAAGTAGGGCACTAGCCACCTCCTCCGCAAACCGCTCGACCTTTTGCCAATCCGAATCCGGCCGGCATTCGTCCCGGGCTACCCTCTCCTCATTTGCGAACGCCAAAGCCAAGTGCACCAGTTCATGCACAAGGGTGAAAGAGCGTGCCGCTGGGGAGATTTCCTTGCTATTGACGCCGATTACTGGCATCGGAAACAAGGGCAGAGTCACGCCGCGCACTTCTTGCAAGTCGACCTTAGAGAACTGAAAGACCAAGACGCCAATGTTTTCAACTGCTTGACGCCACCGCCGCCACGCCTGCCATTCGTTCCGCCACTGTTGTTGCTCCTGTTCACTCACACCCAGGGCACTGCGAAGTCGCTCGCCGACGTCGAGTGGCGATTCACTCAGACGGGCAACTTCACGGAACTCGGGTAGCGAGTACCCTAACTCTGCGCTCAATTGCATGGCGGCCTCACGCCGCTGGCACATTACTCGGATGGCCACACGCAATTCGGGCGATTCCTTGCCGGGTCGAATCCCGGGCAACCGACGATAGTGCGCAGCGAGCGGCGGCAACGACGGCTTTTCGGGAACAAAAAAGATCCCCAGCGGACGGTGATAGATCTTTGCCAAGGTCTGGACCTGCCGCAACGTCGGCTTCAATTCGCCGCGTTCCCATTGCAAAAGCCGCTTTGGACGGACGCCAAGCCGTTTTGCAACAGGCTCAGGATCCTCATACCCCGCCTCGAGCCGTGCCCATTCGAGCACGGACGGCGTCACATTTGCTGGAATCGAAACGCCCATAATATCACCGGCTTGCTTGCTACATGGCACATTGGAAGGTTGCACGTGTTAACCCATCCCACACGCTCTTGTCTTTTTCCAGCCGGGTGCACCGCAGCCTGCAACGACGGGATTCACCCATTGCTCCGCGGGCGCCCGCCTTTCGGCCCAGCACCTCGAACATCACCTGGTCCGGCACGTGGCCTTCGGTCGGCATCGCGACCCTCCTGTAAGAATCCTTGCGTTTGGGAATCGTCACCTGTGCGCAGCGGATTCTCCAGGTCCAGATGCCAGCGCAGGGGATTTTGCCGAATATATCCCCGAATCTGTTCCAGGGCACGTTCGTTGCGGATGACACGTTCGTAATAATTGCGTTGCCACAATCGCCCACGGAATGGCGGCCACCCCATCGTCTTGACCCCGTCGGCGTAGTGTTTGGTTGTTAGGGTTTTGAGCCGATGCACCACATCCGGCAACGACAACCTGGCGCCCACCTCCTGTGGTTGCCCCATCCCCGGTGGTTGCTCCGTCCTCTGGGGTCGCCCCATTCCATCGGGGCTGGCACCGGGGCCTGTTTCGGGACAGGCACGGGGGCATGTTTCCGGGCAGGCACTGGGGCCTGCCCCTACGGGATGACCCGTCAATATGATGATGCCGTGCACATGGTTGGGCATCACCACGAACGCATCGGTGTGAACGCCGGGATAAAACACCGACAATTCATCCCACACCGCCTGCACCATTCGCCCCGGATCATTCACCCGAACCCGACCCTCCACCACCTCGCCGAACAAACATCGTCGGTCCTGCGCTACAATGGTCACAAAATATGCCCCCGCCTGGCTATAATCGTACCCTTACAGGCGGATCGACCGGCGATGATGTCGTCGGGGATCATACACCATGCCCACGGACTCCGTGCCTTGTCAAGGCGAGCGCAGACCCTGTAGAGACCGGGCTTCGCGAGCCTCAGGCATTCAACACCCCTCCAGCTCGCAGCACTCGTCGGCAGTTTCAATTTCAATGGTGCTGTGATGCACGTTCTGCCCCCGCAATGCGTCACGACACTGCTGCTTGATGCGCACCATCTCCGCGGCCGTGGTCCCATTGGCCACCACCACATGCAAAGTGAGCACATTGTACTGCCCGTCCATCGACCAGACGTGCAGATCATGCACAGAGCAGACGCCAGGCACTGCGCGCACCACCCGCTCCACAGCCGCCACGTCCATTGCCTCGGGCACCGACTGCAAAAAGATGCGCACTGTTGTCCGCAGATTGCAAACCACCCGCCAGAGCACAAACAGAGTGAGGAGCACCGAGAGTGCCGGGTCCAGGAAGAGGGCGGAGGTAAAGTGCATACGACGCTGGCCACCAGCACCGCTGCCCAGCCCAGCACGTCCTCCAAGAGGTGGATGGTGGCCACACGCTCGCTGAGGCGCTGGCCCCGGTGCAGCCGCCAGGCGGCCGCTCCGTTTACCAGGACGCCGACCACCGCCAACGCTGCCATCCCCTCGGTGTGCACCTGCTGAGGGGCTACAAGCCGCGGCACCGCTCGCCACAGCACCACCACTCCCCCAAGCAGAAGCACCAACGAGCTGCTCACGGCCCCCAAGAGGGAAAAGCGTCGGTAGCCAAAGGTAAAGCGCTCGCTGCGCGAACGACGTGCGATCCGGTCCAGATGCCAGGTCAATGCTAAGGAGAGGCTGTCGCCGAGGTCGTGCAGCGCGTCAGAGAGGATGGCCAAGCTGTTGGTCAGCAACCCACCCGCCACCTCGAAGAGGGTGAAGCCGAAATTAAGGAAGAAGGCAATGCGGAGGTTGCCGGTGTCGTACACCTGCAGGCTGTCAAGGCTGCAGCAGCGGTCTGGTTTGCGCGTTTCCTTTGCGGACATGTCTCTGCACCACGGTTGGCCGTGGCCTCAGTCAGGGGTCGGCCTGGCGCCGTTCCTCTCCAGGCGCCTGTGGGTCTTACTTCGTCCAGTAGAGGCGGTCGCCGCAGTCCCCTATGCCAGGCAGAATGTAGCCCTGCTCGTTGAGCCCGTCGTCAATATTGGCGCAAAAGAGGTCCACGTCCGGGTGGGCGGCGTGCAGGGTGTTGATCCCTTCGGGCGCGGCCAGCAGGCAGAGGAGCTTGATGCTGGTGGCGCCCCGCGCCTTGAGTGCGCTGGCCGCGGCCACGGCCGAACCACCCGTGGCCAGCATGGGGTCCAGCACGAACACCTGGCTCCCCGCTAATTCTGGCACCTTGCAATAGTACTCCACCGGCTGCAGCGTCTCGTGGTCGCGGTAGATCCCCAGGAAGCCGACTTTGGCCAAGGGGATGAGGCGCAAGAAGCCATCCAACATGCCCAGGCCTGCGCGGAGAATGGGCACTACTACCACATTGTCCTCCAGCCAGTCGGCAGTGGTCGGCATGAGGGGCGTCTCAATCGCGATGGGGCGGGTGCGCAGGCCACGCGTCGCCTCATAGAGCATGAGGTAAGTGATCTCGTTGACCAACTCCCGGAACAGCCAAGGCTCGGTCTGTTTCATGCGCACCAGCCCCAGCTTGTGCTTGATAAGCGGATGCTGTGCCACCACGACGGTCTGCATATCCTCTCCCGGTTGCCGCCCCAGGTCACCATCTGTCAGGCTAACGGGCAGTAAATATACAGAAATTTCTGGCCAATGTCAAAAGCGAAATGGCCGTCCCTATGAGCCGGCTACCGTCATCTCCGCGATCTTGATGCTGGGGCCGATCACGCTGTGTCGCAGGGAAAAGTCGTTGCCCACCATCTCCACGCCGCGCAGCATGGCCCCGAGATTGCCGGAGATGGTCACCTCGGCCACGGGATGCACGATCTCCCCGCGCTCGATCCATAGGCCAAAGGCGCCGCGCGAAAGGTCGCCGGTCACGGGGTTAAACCCCTGTCCCAGAGTGGAGGTCACAACCAGCCCCTTTTCCACTGAAGCCAGGATTGCCTCAGGTGAATGAGGGCCTGGCTCTATGAAAAAGTTGGTGGGGCCAGAGGCGCTGCCGGTAGAAGGCATTCCCAGCTTGCGCCCAGAATAAGTGTCAAGCAGATAGCTGCACAGGCGGCCCTGGCCAATGACCGTGGTCCTGCGCGTCGGCACCCCTTCGCCGTCAAAGGGGCGCGTTCCCGGTCCGGCAGGTACTAGGCCGTCGTCCACCACCGTCACCTTCTCGGAGGCGACCTCCTCCCCCAGCTTGTCCACCAGAAACGACTGGCGCTGATAAATGGCAGTGCCGTTCACACAGTCAAACAGTAGATACAAGAGCTCGCCGGTGACATCGGGTTCCAACACCACCGGCACGGTCTGGGTGGGCACCTTGCGTGCCCCGATCATGCGCGTGGTGCGCTGCACCGCTTTGGCGGCGATCTTCTCAGGAGGAGGCAGATCTGCCAGGTGACGCGCGCTTTCGTACCAACCGTCCTCCACCAGCGCATCGCCCTCACCTGCCTGCAAATACGCGCCCAACGAGATGCTGCTCCCTTCGTAGGAGCCGCTGAAGCCCAGAGAGTTGGCCAAGTAAAAGCTCCCCACGGAGGTGGAACAGGCAGCACCGAAGGAGTTCTTGATGCGCGGATCGCGCAGGCAAAGTTCCTCGGTGCCGAGGGCAAGTCGAATCTTCTCCTTTGCGCTCAGGGAGGCAATGGCAGCGTCGCACAGCCGCAGCGAAGAGAGGTCGACGGCGAGCTCCTGCTTCTCGGGTAGGCCGGCATAGGGGTCCACGCTTGCCAGGCGGGCGCGGGCCACGGCCCCAGCCAGAAGACGCCGCAGCGCGGGTCCGCTGAGATCAGACGACCTGGTGGTGGCGACCCGCTGTCCCACAATGACGCGGGCACCCATGCTGCGGGAACCAGCCTCCACTAGGTGCTCGATCCTTCCTTTGCGCACCCGCACGGTAAACTCCACCCTTTGGCTAAAGGCTACCTCCGCCTGGTCGGCCCCAGCCCGCCGCGCAAAACGCACCAGCGACTCCGCCAATCCCAAGAGGTCCTCTCCTCTTTTCATCTTCTCCCTCCCACAACCATCTTGTCGATGCGCAACGTGGGTGTGCCAGACGTCACCGACGCGGGCTGGCCCTCCTTCCCACAGGTGCCGAGGAAAAAGCCCATATCGTTCGCCACCATGCTGATGTTCTTCAATACCTCCACATTGGTGCCGATCAGGGTGGCGTTCTTCACAGGACGAGTGAGGCGCCCCTGCTCGATGAGGTAGCCGAGGTTGACCGCAAAGACAAACTTGCCCGAATCTTCTACCTGCCCGTCCAGGTAACTCTTGGCGTAGAAACCTCTCTTCACCGAGGCGATCACTTCCTCCGGCTCATGGGGGCCCTGGGCAAGGACGGTGTTAGTCATGCGCGGGATGGGATAGTGCTGGTAGCTTGCCCTGCGACCGTTGCCGGTGAGCGGCATGCCCATCAGCTTCGCCGAGAGGCGGTCTTGCAGATAGGCCACCAGCTTACCCTTGTCAATGAGCACGGTTCGTTGCGTTGGCGTCCCCTCGTCATCCACGTTGAGGGACCCGCGCAAATGGGGTATGGTGGCATCGTCGTACACCGTGACCTGTGGGGTGGCGACCATGGTGCCCAGCCTGTTCGCCATGATGGAAGTGCCCTTGCGGTTGCCGTCTGCCTCCAAGGGGTGCCCCACAGCCTCATGGATCATCACCCCACTTTCCCCAGCTCCCAGTACCACCGGCTGCTCGCCGGCTGGGGGATCAACCGCCTCCAGAAGGATGATCGCCTCTTCCGCCGCGCTGTGGGCAATCTGTTCCGGGGTGAGCACCTCGCGAAAATAGTCCAACCCAACGCGCCCACCACCGGTATGGAACCCCTGATTGCGAACGCCTTTGTCCTCGGCGAGTGCCAAGACCCCCAGACGCACTTGCGGCCGCACATCGCTGACCAGCAGACCCTCGGAATTGGCGATCAGCACATGGCGAAGGCTGTCCCCGTAGTGGACCTGCACCCTGGTGATCCGCCGATCGAAGGCAAGCCCTGCGGCATAGGCCCGGCGCACGAGCTCTAAACGGGCTTCCAACGGCAGCAAGGACGAGGTAAGCGCGAGGTCATAGACTTGTCGCGGCGGCAGGGCGGCGACTAGTGGAACTACCTGCCCGCGGCCCCCGCCCGTGGCAATTGCCGATGCAGTGACGGCGGCGCGCCGCAGCGCGGAAAAGGACAGATCGTTGGTGTAAGCATAGCCTGTCTGGTCCCCCGCCAGCACCCGCAGCCCGGCCCCCATGGCGACGTTCTCCGCGGTCTTCTTAATGATGTCTTCTTCCATGAGGATGCTGGCCGAGTGCCGGTACTCCAGAAAGAGCTCCGCAAAGTCACCGCCCCTGTCCAGGGCTGCGACCAACACCCGGTGGATGGTCTGCGGGGTTAGGCCAAAATCGTGTGGGGTCGGTGTCGCCACTGCCGCCTCCTTAGGCAACGTGGCTAGCGTGTCATTGACGCGGCCATCTTCCGGCGCAGGATCTGGCCTTGACATGTGCTCCTCCTCATGATGCCTTCTCATTCTTTGCTAAATGTACGCACAGCAAAGGTTCTCGCGCAAGGAAAATCTTTGTGGGGCGGCGCAACAAAACTGAGGCCCACCCTATTCGGGGGGCCTAGCGAAAACACAAGCGCAGGAAGTCGGATGAGGTTCATTGGCCGGTGTTCCCTCTGCTGAGAGGCGGGCATCATGCTCGCCTGCGTCGTACCCGCTTGGCGATGCGCTTGGAGATGGCCTCGTAGCTGGGCGGCGGCCCGGTGCGCATCCGCTTGCCGTCGATGTACAGGGCATCGTTGATGCCCCATGCCAGCAGATTGCCGCGTTCAGCGGTGTCGATCCAGACGAACTGCACCTCGTCGCCGAACTGGCTTGCCGCCCGCCTGGCGCGCTCAAAGGCCATATTGAAGGCCGGGCACCAGCCGCTCAGGAAGGCAACCACCTCCACCCGGTCTGGGTTTGCCGGCGGTGTCTTCTTCGCTCTCATCCAGCGCGGCGGCGCGGCGTGCTGCGTGAACGGTTTCCAGAGCAAGGTCTGCATGTCCATGCGGTCGGCAGGCCGGTAGCCGTGCTTCTTGAACCAAGAGGCTTTCATCCAGAAAGGCAGGGCCAAGCCCCACGCCGCCATCCCGAAGGCCCCTCGGTCCCGGGCATCTTGTTCCGCAGCCGTCAGCAGCGCTGTGCCAATCCCCCGGTGCTGCCGGTCACCGACGCCCTTCCCTTTGTAGCCGTGGACCCAGATGCAAGGGATGAAGTAAAGCCCGGCGCCTTCCACCCACGCCTGTTCTATGGGAAGGTACTGGATCATGCCCACCACTTGCTCCTCCTCGGCCACCTTCACCCGCAGCCCTTTGTCGCGCATACGGGCGAACCAGTTTGCCTTGTGGGGACCAGCCTCCTTGATCTCCTCGGACCAGTCCTCCAGGCAGCAGAGGTAGGATTGGAAGTCATGTTCGGCAAGGTCACGTATGGTCATGGGTTGCCCCTCATGCTGGCGCGGTGCGGCCCCCGCGATCGCAGGCCCCGCCAGATTGTGATTGAGCGCCAAGGGGTGGCTGTCCGTGTGCCCTTAGAGCGTGCGCCTACCGCCCCGGCGTGTGCGCGGACGGCTGTGTTCGGTTTCTGCCAGTACAAAGTCCACAAGGCGCTGGTTTTGATCCACGCGCGCCACGCGCACCACTACTGCATCCCCGACCCGGAACACCCGCCCACGGCGCTGGCCGATCATGGCGTGGCGTTGAGTGTCGTGCACGTAATAGTCGTCGCCAAGGTCAGAAACCTGGATAAGCCCCTCCACAAGCAGCGTGGTCAATTCCACAAAGATGCCAAACGGCACGATGCGCGAGATGACCCCTTTGAAGGTCTCGCCCACGTGCTCGGCCATGTACTCCACCTGCTTCATCTTGATGGACTCGCGTTCTGCCTCTTGCGCCACCACTTCGCGCTCGGACGCCAGGCGACAGTCCGCCTCCAGGGCTGTGCGATTGGTGCTGCCGATTACCTCGGCGACGGTGCGCCGTTGGTACTCCTTGAGCAGCCGGTGCACCATCAGGTCAGGGTAGCGGCGGATGGGGGACGTGAAGTGGGTGTAGTGCTTGTAGGCCAGGCCGAAGTGGCCAATGTTATCGGTGGAGTAGCGGGCCTTCATCATGGCGCGCAGCATGGCGTCGCGGATGATCGGCTCAGCCTCAAGACCGGTCACCTGTGCCAAAAGCTTCTGAAAAAAGCGGGGGGTCAAGCGCGGGGGTTCTTGGGCAACTACCCCGAACGCGGCGGCAAAGCTCAGGAACTCGCTCATCTTCTGCCGGTCGGGCTTTTCATGAATGCGATAGACAAAAGGCGGTTCAATCTCGTCATCACCTTGCCGGCGCAGGTAGACTCCCACGTGGCGGGCCACGGTCTCATTGGCCAGGAGCATGAATTCCTCGATGAGGCGGTGGCTGTCCAGGCGTGGGCGCGGGCGGATCTCCACTGGGTGCCCAGCAGCATCCAGGATCACCTGCACCTCTGGGGCGTCCAAATCGACACTGCCCCGGCGCTGGCGCTTGGCTATCAAGGCCTGCGACAAGGCGCGCATCTGCCCCAAAACCGGCGCCAGGGGGTCGGGACGCTCCCCCTCCAGGATCTCCTGTACCTCCTCATAGGAGAACCGGCGGCGGCTCCTGATCACCGACTCGCGGAACTCGTACCGCACCAGGTCGGCCGCAGGGGTAAGCTCCATGAGCACGCTGTAAGCCAGTCGATCCTTGCCCTCCACAAGACTGCACAGCTCGCTGGACAGCCGCTCCGGAAGCATAGGAATGGCCCGATCAACCAAATAGACTGAGGTGCCGCGCCGGCGCGCCTCACGGTCGATCGCCCTGCCCGGGGTCACATACCAGCTCACATCGGCAATGTGCACGCCCAGAAGCAGATGTCCGTTGGCAAGCCTCTCCAACGACACTGCATCGTCAAAGTCCTTGGCATCCGGGGGGTCGATGGTGAAGAGCACCGTGTCTCTGAGGTCAAGGCGACGGGCGATCTCCTGTTGAGGGATGACGCTGGGCAGCGAAGCAGCTTCCTCCTCCACCTCAGGCGGAAAGGATTCGCTCAGGTCATATGCGCGAGCCACCGACAGGACGTCCACCCCGCTCTGGTCTGGGAATCCCAATACCTCCACGATCCGCCCCTCCGGGTTGAGCTTCTCGTGCTCCCAATTGGTGATGTGCACTACCACCTTCTGCCCCGGCTGCGCCCCCATAGCGTCGGAGTCATGCACGTAGATGTCGTGCCGGATTTTGAGTTCATCGGGGACAACGAAACCGTACTTGCGGCCGCGCTTGTAGGTGCCGACGATGTTGGTGCGGGCGCGGGCCAACACCTCCACCACTTTACCCTCCGGGCTACGGCCGCTGCTCTGGGCAAATAGGCGCACCCGCACCCTGTCCTGGTGCAGTGCCAAGCCCATGTTGCGCTCGCTGACGAAAACGTCTTCGCCTCCGTCGTCGCGGACTACAAAGCCGTATCCTTGGGTCTTGACACGCAACACGCCGGTCGCTTCCTGGCCAGGGCGTCCCCGACCGTAGCGGTTACGGGGGTATTTGACAATTGAGCCCGTGGCCACAAGCTGGCGCAACGCCGCCCGCAGCAGATGGTAGCCGTCCTGAGTCACGCCCAACCGCCGGGCGATCTCTTTCGCCTTGTACGTACGAAACGGCTCCTGGGCGAGCAAAGCCTCGACCTGGGCGGCCAGATTTTCTTCATTGATCAACGAAAAGCCTTTCTGTGATGGTGATGCCGTGGTAGGGGTGGCGTTTATTGCTGCCTTCAACCCCCTCTTTACAGCAGACAATATACGCAATTCGCCTGGCCTTTCCAAGTGGAAAAATCCGCGGTTGTGGAGAGGTCAGGCAAAACCTTACCGGGTTTTTTCGGGTAGCGTCGTCCGCCGGCATCACGACAGGGCAATTTGCAGCCTCTTGTCCCCCGGTGCCTGCTGCGTTTCCATCGGGCGGGAGCTGGATCAGGTCTGCCAGGGGTTGCACGCCACGTCCGGTGCTAGAGGACACCCGGGGCCACCGCTCGCCCCACGATTTCGGTCCGCTAGCATGACCACCTCCGCTGGGTGCGACGAGGCCACCTTTCTCAGCCCACGACAAGGGGCCGGGCAAGGCATGGATCGCTCAGCGCCATCAGGTGTTTCTCGACTATGGCCATTTTGCCGTTAGGGTTGGAGAGACCCGCGATGTCGTCGTGCGTCGCCGTCAAATGACTACCGAGCACCGCAGGGACACCGCTTGCGTCACCCCTTCCATCTGCAAGAGATTTAGCTTGCATTTGTCACCCTGGCTCCTTACCTTACCTTCGACGAACGCCTGTCGGTCCCTTCCCACAAGAAGTATCCGGAGGTTGCCATGTCGGTGCTGGGATTCTTTGTGCTCCTGATTGTCGCAGCGGTCTGCGGCTCCGTCGGGGCGGCCATCGCAGGCTACTCCCGGCGGGGATGTCTTGCCAATATCGCCATCGGTCTGATCGGGGCCCTCATCGGCAGCTGGCTAGCCGGGCAGCTCCATGCCCCTCTGTTCCCGGTCGTCGCCGGTATCCCCGTGCTGTGGGCCGTGGTAGGAGCAGCCCTGTTTATGGCCGTCATTGGCGCGCTGAGCGGCAGACGATAGAACACACTTTCCCTGCGAGGACATGACAATGCGTGCGACCTGCTACCTTCTCGCCGTGTCGCTGTGGCTTGGTGCAGCGCAAGACACTTGGCCAGGGCTCCCCTCCGCGCAGCCGGAGGCCGTGGGGATGTCCAGTGAGCGATTGTCCCGGATAGACGGGCTCATCGCCGAGGCGATTGCCCAGCAGCAGATACCCGGGGCGGTGGTCCTGGTTATGCGCCACGGGCACATCGTCATGCACAAAGCCTATGGCTACTCTCAGCTGGTGCCCGAGCGAAGGGCAATGGCCAAGGACATGATCTTTGACCTCGCGTCGATCACCAAGCCAGTTGCCACCGCCACCTCGATTATGCTACTGGTGGAACAGGGGAAGCTCCGTCTTCAAGACAAGGTGAAGCAGTTCGTGCCGGGATTCACCCCCTATCAGGACGCCCAGGGCACTGCAGGCGAGGATGCGTGCCTGTGGCATCTGCTGACCCACACTTCGGGCTTGCCCCCCTACACCAACGCCGATAGCCTTGCCCGCCGCTATGGCAGACCCTGCCCGGTCGATTCTCTGGTGGCTTTTGTCGCCAGGCTGAAAAAGCTCAACCCCCCAGGCCAGGAATTCCACTACAGTTGCCTGGGCTTTATTGTCCTCGCGCACATTGTACACCGGGTGAGCGGCCAGCCTCTTGACCAGTTTACCCGCGAACAAATCTTCAGGCCTTTGGGCATGGGGAGCACCACCTTCTGCCCCGGCGCAGAGCTGTTGCCCCGCGTGGTGCCGACCGAGGTAGTAGATGGTGTGCCCCTCCACGGGGTCGTGCATGATCCACTGGCCCGCCTACAGGGCGGCGTTTCCGGGAACGCGGGACTCTTCTCCTCGGCCGAGGACCTGGCCGTTTTCGCCCAGATGATGCTCAACCAGGGACACTATGGTGAAGTGCGCATCCTAAGCCCGTTGACCGTCCGCCTCATGACCTCTGTCTTTCCTGCCGTCGCACGCCATGGACGCGGCCTGGGGTGGGACTGCAGCAGCTCCTATGCCTCCAACGGCGGCGACCTCTTTGCCGGCGGCTATGGCCACACCGGCTATACCGGCACCTCCATCTGGATCGACCCGGGCACCGACACCGCGGTGATCCTGCTGGCTAACCGCGTGCACCCCAAGGACGTGGGGAGCGTGGTGCGCCTGCGCAGTCTGGTGGCCAACGTGGTCGCAGCGGCGATAGTGGGGCCGTAGCGCTCAACATCCCCGTCCTTCTGGTGTGGGGCACAGCGCGCACGCAAGCCCTCTGGTGTGCCTGCGATCGGTGTCTGATTGGGGGAAGATCCGGGTGGAGTCCCACGTCTGTAGGCAAAAATCTTGGCATTTGGGCCCCCGCCGCGGCAGTGCTCATCACGGGGCCAACGGCCGCAGGCATTGGCTGCTCGAAAGGCTATTGCTCTGGCAAGATGTGTGGTGAGCCGGAGCACACACGCTCACGGTGCGGCCACCCCACGGAGCGGGGCCTCGCAGAGCCGCTAGACCCGCTCGGCGCAGGTGGTCACGCATCGCGATGTTCCCGTGCGGTCTGTCGACCAAGGCACAGGACGCTGCTCTTCGCGGCCGAGGCCAACGTCAGCCAGGTGCCCGGCGACGCGGGACTTGCCCCTCCTTCCCCCCGCAGGCGCGCGCCCGGTGACAGCCCCTCTGCCTGCCCGTCCACAGACGGCAAGTCCATCAGCTGCCTTTCTGCTTCTCCTCGTCCCTCTTTTTCCCGAATTCGGGATCCAGTGGCAGCAATGCCACGATGATAAAGCCGGGAATGGTGCAAAGGAGCACCCACAGGAAAAAGTCCTCGTACCCGATGAGCTCCTGCACCCAGCCGCTCAGCATGCCCGGCAGCATCATCCCCAGCGCCATAAACCCGGTGGCGATGGCAAAGTGGGCAGTCTTGTACTCCCCTTCGGCGATGTAGATCATATAGAGCATGTAAGCCGTGTAGCCAAAACCGTAGCCGAACTGCTCAATTGCCACGCAGAGGTTGATGATCAGGAAGTTATCCGGCTGAAAGTGCGCCAGGTAGACGTACACAGCATCAGGGACGTTGATGGCGACGACCATGGGCAGGATCCACTTCTTGAGACCATCGCGCGCCACCAGAAAGCCCCCAAGGATGCCTCCCAGCGATAGAGCCAACAGGCCCACCGTCCCGTAGACAAAACCCACCTGTCCTGTGGTCAGCGCCAGCCCGCCTGCCTCCTGGCTATCTAACAGGAACGGCGAGGCGATCTTCACCAGCTGGGCCTCTGCCAGCCGATAGAGGAGCAACAATGCCAAGGCTATGCCGATCTGCTTCTTGGTGAAGAAGGCGGCAAAGGTGCGCGCAAAATTGGCAAAGAAGGCTGTTACGCTGCCCGCGCTCCTCCGCACGTCGGCCTTTGGGTGCGGGAGGATGAACCGGTGGTAGACCATGAACAACAGGAAGAGGGCGCCCAGGGCGGCAAAGGTCAACGTCCAGGACAGGCGCACGTTGCCGGCGCGGGCCACAAAGCGCGCTGCGGAGGGTGTGCGCAACTTGGGATCGAGCTGAATGACTGCTACGCCAGGCACGGTCCAGTTCTCGCTGGTGAATTCGAATCTGCCCCCCTCCACCAGCGAGATGCTCTTGTCGCCAGCTTCGCGCCCAAAATGGACGACGACCGTCTTACCAGGGGCAGGAGGGCCAGAAAGGGCCAGGCGAATAACCCCGATGTTCCCCGCCGCCGTCGGTGCACCGGTAGCTGCTGAGCGCGGTCCAAAGACTGCTACGAAGGCACCTGCCACCGGCCGTGCGACGTGGCGCTGCCACCAACTGGGATGTTGGGCGCGTTCAGCCTTGCGCTGCGCTTCGGCAATCCTGGCTGCGGGCTGGCGGCGGGCGTTCCACTCCCGCGCCCGCGCCACGACCGCTTCGACCTCGGCAGGGGTCCGGACTTGGAGGCCGATGGCCAACGTATCCGGCACCACCAGAAGGCGCAACGGCCCTTCCTGCGCCAAAGTCGGTCCCGCCTCTGGCCACACGATCTCGGTCCTTTGCCCCACCGCTTTAACCGGCACCTCCACCGGTCGGAGACCGGTGTGGCTTTCAATATAGCCCGCCAGGATCACCAACAATCCCTGCCCGGTCAGCATGGCAAAGCGGTAGAAGGTGCTGCGGATACCCACAAACCACGCCTGGTCATGCTGGCTAAGCCCCAGCATATAGAAGCCATCTGCAGCAATATCGTGTGTGGCAGAACTGAAT
>JBBIKH010000004.1:0-10463 GCA_037445575.1 bacterium | reverse complement strand
GCCAAAAGATGCCCAGGGTAACCTTGAAGAAATTCGGCAGCGGAATGGTCAGGGCCACGGAAGCCAAGGCGGCGCCGATGACCAGTTGCATCAGGACTATCCACATCCGCTTGGTCTTGATGATCTCCACCACCGGGCTCCACAGCGGCTTGATCACCCACGGCAGGTAGAGCCAGCTGGTGTAGAGGGCGATCTCGGCATTGGAAATGCCCATGCGCTTGTAAAAGATCACAGATACCGTCATCACCACAATGTAGGGGATGCCTTCGGCGAAGTACAAACTGGGCACCCAAAGCCACGGCGAGCGGCCTTTACTCGGTTGTCCTCCTTGGTCGGTCACGCTGCTCCTCGCATGTTAGGGACACAGCTCCGGTTGCATCTCAGGGGAGGGTCTCAAGCACTTCTCTGATGCGCACAAACGCCCAGTCTATGTCTTTCTTAGTGATCACAAGTGGCGGCGCGAAACGGATGACATGCTCGTGCGTCTCCTTGCACAGGAGGCCCTTCTTCTGCAGCTCCTCGCAGAAGCGCCGTGCGCCCCCTGCCTCTGGATAAAGCTCCACGCCCACCAGCAGCCCTTTGCCCCGCACCTCTTTGACGTGCTTGCTGCGGATGCTGCGGAGCTTCTCCATGAGATAGACTCCCATCTTGAACGCGTTTTCCACCAGCCGCTCCTCGACGATGATGCGCAGCGCTTCCCGCGCCACCGCACAGGCCAGCGGGTTGCCGCCAAAGGTCGAACCGTGTTCACCCGGCGTGAACACTCCGAGTACGTCCTTCCGTGACAGGACCGCAGAGACAGGATAGAAGCCACCGCTCAGGGCCTTGCCGACGGTGATGACGTCGGGCTTGATCCCCTCATGCTCGAAGGCAAAGAGCTTGCCTGTCCGCCCCAGCCCGGTCTGGATCTCGTCCAGGATGAGCAAAACGTTGTGGGCGCGACAGATCTCTGCTGCCTGGCGAAGATAGCCCGGCGGGGGGACGATGATGCCGCCTTCGCCCTGAATGGGCTCCACCAGGAACGCCACCGTATGCTTGCTAATGGCTTTTTCCAGAGCCTTGGCATCACCGTACGGGATGATCTTGAAGCCGGGAGTGAAGGGACCGAACCACTGCCGGTACAGGGGTTCTGTGGAAAAGCCGACGATGGTGGTGGTGCGCCCGGCAAAGTTGTTCTCGCACACGATGATCTCGGCTTTGTCCTTTTTGACTCCCTTCTTGGTGTAGCCCCACTTGCGCGCCGCTTTGATGGCGGTTTCCACCGCTTCCGCTCCGCTGTTCATGGGGAGGACCATGTCAAAACCGGTCAACTCGCACAGCTCTTTGCAAAAGAGGCCAAGCTGATCGTTGCGGAACGCGCGCGAGGTGAGGGTAAGGCGACCTGCCTGCCGTGTCATGGCCCTCACCAGGCGCGGGTGGCAGTGCCCCTGGTTGAGCGCCGAATAGGCACTCAAAAAGTCAAGGTACCGGTTCCCCTCAAGGTCATACACCCAAATCCCCTTCCCCTTCGTGAGCACCACGTCCAAGGGATGGTAGTTGTGCGCTCCGTACTGGTTTTCCAGCTGAATGAGTTCCTCTGCCTTCATGCGAACGACCTCCGCGCTGGGCTGACCTACCCACGACTTTTCGAAAATTACAACAAAAGGTCCCCAATTGCAACTGCAATCTTTCCGAGGGCGAGCTCAGCTGGGCATGAGAGGTTTTTCCTGCAGCCTGACCTCTTTAAAAATAGGACAGACTTTTTGCTTGACTCTTGCGTTCTTTTTTCTTATACTAAAAGGGCCGTTGAGGACACGGGGGCGACTATGAACCATATTGCCATTGCTGACAGGAAGCCGAAACTTCTTGGACAGACGCGCCAGGGCATTAGTACCAGCCGCTGCGCCCGCCGAAGTGAGGAAGCCTACGTCCACTGGATCAAGCGGTTCGTTTTGTTTTACGGCAAGCGCCATCCGGTGGAGATGGGCGGTCGGGAAATCAATGCTTTTCTGACCAATATGGCCGTGAAGAAACGGGTCAGCGCCTCGACGCAGATCCAAGCCCTTTCAGCCTGGCTGTCTCTCTACCGGTATGTCCTCTGGCGCGAGATCACCGACCTCGGCGAGGTGATTTCCGTGCGGAGGCCGACCAGGTTGCACGTCGTCATGACACACAAGGAGGTCAACGCGGTTCTGAGCGGCCTGTATGGCGACAGGTGGCCCATGGCCTTGCCGATGTATGGTGCAGGCTTGCGCCTGATGGAAGGCTTCCGGCTGCGCGTAGAAGACGTTGACTTTGTTCGGAATGAGATTCTCATCCGTGGTGGAAGGGGTGCAAAACACCGCGTGACGATGGTACCTGTGGCACTCAAGCGGCCGCTGCAGGCACATCTCCGCGGGGTGAAGGGTGTGCATGAGAAAGACCTTGCTGACGGGTGGAGGTGTCCGACCGGCTGGGGCGTTGGAGAGGAAGTATCCGAATGCCCGTCGGGAACAGCGCTGGCAGTGGGTCTTTCGGGGCAGAAGCCGTGGAGCAATGAGAGGGCGGGAAAGCAAGGACGGCACCATGTGGCTGAGTCCATCGTGCATAACGCGCTCAAGGAAGCAGTTGCCAAGGCAGGACTTGCGAGGCGAGCAACGTGTCATACGGTGCGCCACTCGTTTGCGAGGCATTTGATCGAAGCAGGCTACGACATTCGCACCCTGCAGGAGCTTCTTGGACACAAAGGCGTACGGACGACGATGGTCTATAGGCACGTCTTAAACCGAGGCGGCCGTAGAGTCAAGAGTCCGGTGGATGACTCATGAGAAGCTGTTGCGTGTTGCACGGAAAGCGCATACCATGAAGACGCTTTTTGTGACATAGGGCAAGAGCATTGAAAACGGAGAACGTGCCAATCTACCTACCAGCGCGTGTTATGCCGACACATAGCGGCAAGAGGCGTGTTAGATGGAAACCAGACAATCAATAGTTGGGCAGCAGCCCGAGATCCGGCCTGGCATCATACCACTTAAAGACACAGAAGGGGGCCTTGTCATGCATCCACTGTATGCAGCAGCCAACGAAGTCGTGGACCAGTTGCGCACAGCACGGCTGGAAGTCGCTCGACTGTCAGCCCAGTTGGCACAAGCAGAGTACAACCTGCGCTTGTCACAGGCGCGGGTAGAGAGGGCCTAATCAGAAGAGCGGGTGGCGAGAAGTCGCTAGGTCCGTCGGTCGAGGATCGTGCGCGAATATTCACGCTGGCTCTGGCTGCCGACGAGGAGTACCAGACACGATTGCGGGACCGGAATGATGTAGCGCTGCGGCCGGAGGAAGCGAAAGTGGAAGTGGCGTGGCTACGCGAGAAGTTGAGCGTCATGCTCGCGGCTCTGCGCGCGGGAGAAGAAAGCGTGGAGGGATCATCGTAGGGGATTGCCAGCCCGGGCTGCTGCCCAACCTGCGGCGGCACCTGACGCGGCTATCATGCGCGGTTGCGAGCTTGGCTTGGCCTGCCACCCAGTTCTCTCGCGAACGCTTCTCGCCCCAGCCGCCGCGGAGGTGAGCCGCTGGCCGTTAGGCGCTGACATGGACGTTGTTTCTATGGAGGTCAAAATGAGTCACAGAGATTGTTTGACGTTTTGTACTATCTTGCTGTTGACCCTAATCTCTATCGGCAAACGCCCTGTCAATAGTCAGGATAACACTTGGGTGCAAGTTGATGAGGGGTTATTTGTTGGAGAGTTTCTCGCTGACAAACAATCAATCGTGGGCAATTCTCGAATTACGGTCATTAAGATCGATCCAAATAAATACTCTTTCAGGTTACTGTGTGCCTCAGAACTAAATCACCCGAACCTCACCGTGGACAAGTGGTGCAGGAAATATGGTCTAATTGCCGCAACCAATGCTGGGATGTTCCAAACAAATTACAAGTCAAACGTTGGGTACATGAAGAATTTTGGGCATATCAGCAATCCCCGCATCAGTAGGCAGTATTATTCTGTTGCAGCGTTCAACCCAATCGACAGCGCAAAGCCCAGGTTCAGAATCTATGACCTTGACGAAGAAAACATGGAGGAGATCATTCAAAGCTACAGTACTGTGATTCAGAATCTGCGACTGATAAAGAGACCGGGCATCAACAGATGGTCGCAACAAGACCGAAAATGGAGTGAAGCTGCCTTGGGTGAGGATAGAAGCGGGAATGTGTTGTTCATATTTTCTCGGTCGCCGTATTCAATGCATGATTTTGTCAATATACTGCTCAGGCTGCCAATAGACATCGTCTGCGCCCAACACCTGGAAGGCGGCCCGGAGGCCTCCCTGAATTTTTCGCACAATAATATGGAAATAAGATGTTTCGGAAGTTACGAAAGTGGTTTCAATGAGACCGATGAGAACGACCATTTCTGGCCAATCCCGAACGTAATTGGGATTGTAAGAAGAACTCAATAAACTTCCATAGTGCTAACGCTGCGCACTCAGTCAAATGCTTAGATGTGTCGCATAAGCACCCAACATCAGTGCGTGTTGCAGACCGCGGGAGCAGAGGCTTGAGTTTAGTATTGTGAAGGTTTCAACGTCCCGTCCTGGATCCAACATGGGTTCGCCCCTGATGCCGTGGACGCTCCTGTTAGGCCACGAGGCCTGCACAGTCCATCAAGGACAATTCGTAGCACATAAATGGAGGATATCCAATTCCAATCGGGCAGGAGCAGGTTACTAGACTTCAGTCGTGTTTAAATATCAAAGCCGTCAACCCCAACTGTCCAGCCTGTGGTAGAGACAACTGGGTACCTGGCGAGGTGCTCGGGGCAGCAGTATTTGTCGAAGGTGGGTTCAGCATTAGCGGCCCCGCAGTGCCAATGGTACATGTAACATGTGGAGTTTCAGCGTATGTCCACGTTCTTGCGGCTGTGCCGATTGGCATGGCAAAATAAGCGCACAATTGCCAAGCAAATCTCGCTTGAGAAAAAGACAGCGTGAAGGCTGGAGAGACTGGCTACAGCTATTGGCCTAGAATTCAGTTCAGCAGCACTGCACAGGATATGACCGTGCTCTTCTTGGCTTTTGGCGGCCTCAGCCTGGGTGGAGCCGACCGAGCGTTCGGGGCTCGGAAGCACAGGAGTTAGGATTTTTTTCGCGCTGTTGTTGCGAAGGCGTCTTTGTAAAGCCGACGCAAGAGCGCTCGCTAACCGTTCGGCAGAACGGAAGGAGGGTACCCAATGGCCGACGTCTTCTTGAGCTACGCTCCGTCTGACGCGAAGATAGCTGAGCAGGTCGCATGCCTGATCGAAGCTGCAGGGATGTCGTCGTGGTACTGGACTCGTGACATCGACCGCGCCACCCGTCATCCCGAACAGACGTTTGTTCAGCTCGACCAGAGTCGCTCCGTCCTCTGCGTTGTCTCACGAGAGGCAGTGCAGACAGGCTTCATCTTTCGGGAAGTGCGGCGCGCCCACTTGCAGCACAAACCCCTCGTTGTGATTCTCAACGGAATGACCTACGCGGAACTGGAGCATCATGGGCCGCGCTGGTGTGAAGCGCTCGGGGGGTTCCCGCAATTGAATGGGGTCCCGGCTGCGACCGCGCGCTTATCGCAGCAGTCCGCGAGGCATTGCGTACTGCACCGTCCGCAGCTAGCACTGAAACGGACGCCGATGCAGTCGGTGATGTGTTGGCGGCAATCATGGAGATATCCATGATACTAGACAAGAACTACGCGCAGAAAATACTGGACCATCAGAAGTATTGGGAATCCGCAGGTCTTTCCCCAACCGACATACTTACCAATACACTGGCAAAGATACGGGAGACGATTGAACTGTTGGCAGGCCTCGGGAAGAGGATGGCCGATAGCGAGTTCAAGCGAGGCGGGTTCATTGAGGGGGCTAGCGCCCAGATCGGGGCAGCCAGTGCATTGTCGCAGTATCGGTACGAGCAGATGCTGCAGAGGGCCGAAATTTCCATGCAGAAGAATGAGCCTGCCACACAAATACTCGCTCTCTTAGTCAGAACGCTGACACAAATGGCAGCCCACGACCCTGAGGCCGCATCCAGCTGAAACACGACTGTTGTAATGCTAGGGGCTAAAGAAGCCACTCGCTTCGAGCAGAAAACATTGAGATAAAATGGCACGCAATTGGTGATGTTTGCAAGACGTATGCGTTTGCATACGGCGCAGCTTTTCTAGTCCTTGCCATTCTCAATAGATGCCCCGAGTTCAGAGATGTGGCTCAAACTTCGCCCTGGATACCGAGATATGTCAGGAAACTTGCTGGCATATGCAGTTACCATGGTCATGATTTGGCGGGCTTCTCAAGTCAACATTGTGAGCTACGGCTTCACTCTAGCGGGGCGAAATCTCAAGCTCAGGCTCAGCATAGCCCTGGGGGTAGTATTCGCTTTGATATGGGTACTGTTGGATTGTTCTCTTAGGGTGGTGGCTGGCAACGTTGAAAGCCAGACCACATAGGCAAGAACGGTCACAAATGTGGTGGGCATGCTGTCCTTTCAATGGGTCTTTGCTGGGATATTTGAGGAACCGGTGGCTAGAGGGCTAGTACAAACCCGTCTGATGGACGAATTGAGGGGGACTGTAAAGGTATTCAGGTGGAGATTTCACGTTGGGACCATTGTCGCCCGTGTTCTGCTCGGGGTGGGGCGTGTCGTTCCGTATGTCTGCTTTGGACAGCCATGGCTTTTTCTAGGAATCGAAGTCGTTTTTGCTACGCTGTTTGGCTTGCTTGCGGGCTACATATATCAAGAAACGAGAAGCTTGGCAGGGCCGATTGTGATGCATAATATTGTTGATGGGCTCATGCAGTCTGTTGCTCTGGTTTACTGAAATGCACGCCTAACATCCGCTGCACTTGACCGCGCTATCGCGCGTGGAAATAAGCGGCTCCGAGGTCACTGCCGGTGATTTCTGGCGAAGGCCTACACGCTAGAGCCGCGCGGCAGGTGAGCCCGTCCGTTGCGCGGGATAATAGCTATGGGGAAGGAGGTGACCAAGATGGCTGATAAGGAAAAGGAAGCTTACTGGAAAGGCTACAACGACTACAAAAGGTCTGGAGGTCAAGCGAATACCAACCCTTTGACGGAGTTGTTCCACCCAAGTTATAACCCACCATCCGAGCATCGAGAAGCATACAAAGCAGGGTGGGAGAGAGCTAAGCAAGAGAAAGATGGCGGTGGCGGTGGATGCTTTCTTACCACTGCTTGTGTGGAATATGCGGGGCTATCTGACGATTGTGAGGAACTTCAGGTCATGCGGAAGTTCCGAGATGAGTACATTTGTTCCCTCCCGGATGGTGGTTCCTTGGTTGAGGAATATTACCAAGCCGCCCCGCTCGTCGTCCAACGTATTAAGTCAGGCGGTGACGCAGATGCTACCCTCGAGAGCTTGCTGAAGACTCTCAGAAACGTTGTTGAGTTGATCCAGTCCGGCCACAATTCAGAAGCTTTGCTCGTCTGCAAGAAGGAGTTCCAGATGTTGAAGCGTAAGTATGGAGTTTGAGGACACAGCCTAGCAAATGACACCAACGGACCGGGCACCGCTGCCACTGAACCGTGCCGTTCGGCGGGCCGTTATGCCTCTGCCCGTTGGGTCTGGTGAGCTTGGCGTGGCTGAGGCCGTCGGCGAAAGGGTGGAGCGGAAAGCGGCAGGGGGGTTGTGCGTGTTGGTAATAGACGGGGGCTGAAACCTTTATTGATACGTTGTGGTGCCTTGTGCGACTCAACGCCCGCTGCAAGCGAGCAGAATCGTTAGCACAGAAAACCGATACTCCAAGGGGTCTATGCGCAGCACACGCAAGGGGAAGTCATTCCATTGGCTGCCCGAATCAGCAAGCGGCACATGTCCACCTCAGACCAATACTGTGCCCTTGCTGGCAAGCCACCCCCCAAAACAAGATGCCCTTTCCCGAAAAGCACCAGCGACATGCCCCGGCACAGATCTTCCAGGGTTGGGGTGCTGTCTTACATGAGGACTTGTCGTACGCTAAGGAGAACACGGTCGAAGGAGACGGGAAGCAGTAGCGCGAGCAAGGCGGCAGTTGGGAGAAACTGACAGGCGGGCGGTGGTGGTCATGCCCTTGCGGTCGAGGAGTACCTGGTGAGGGGACTGAAATGGTACCAGAATAAGGAGCGTGCGCTCTCGTCGGGGCGTCTACACAGAGTACCAAGCTTGAACTAGGTGGTAGAGGAAGACGTGGGCTTTGGGCAGAAGTAGCCGCAAGCTCCCTCTGCGACACAACTTCTCAAACCGTTCTCTTACAACGCAGGCAACAAAACCAGGGGACTAACGGGGTGAGGTTGTTCCGTGTTCCACCGAGGGAAATTAAATCGCTTGATTTTGCTGAGGGATTGTTATATATTTGACCCGGTCAAAAAGGAACAACAGCCACACGGAGACTATGGCACATCATCAATCGGCATTCAAGCGCATTCGGAAGAGTGCAAAGGCAGCGGCCAGAAATCGGCAGTATCGGTCGATGATGCGCACCGCCATCAAGAAGGTCCGTGCCGCAGCCGACAAGGCATCTGCTGAGCAGGCCTATCGACAGGCATGCTCGATTCTGGACAAGCTCGCCTTGCGGGGAGTCATCCACAAGAACAAGGCGGCAAATGCCAAGTCGCGCTTGGCGCGGAGGGTCAACGCCTTAGCCTGAGCAGCGCAAGGAGTATCCAACGGGCGCCAATGCCATTGCCGGTAACCCCCCTAATCCCGGCGTGGTCTGAGGCGCCCGTTCCTTTTTCTGGCTTCCTACCCCTGAGGGTTGTAGTTCGGCGCCTCGGTGGTGATAATCACATCGTGCGGGTGACTTTCACGGAGCCCGGCCATGGTGATCCGCACAAAGCGCGCCTTCTCCTTAAGCTCGGCGATGGTGCGGGTGCCGCAGTAGCCCATCGCTGCGCGGAGTCCGCCTACCATCTGGTAGATGCAATCGCTGACCTTGCCGCGGTAGGGGACGCGGCCCTCGACCCCCTCTGGAACCAACTTTTTGACGTCGCGCACGCCTTCCTGGAAGTAGCGGTCGCCACGTCCACCGCGCATTGCCGAAAGCGAACCCATGGCGCGATACACCTTGTAGCTCCGCCCTTCTAGGAAGACCACTTCCCCAGGGCTCTCTTCGGTGCCGGCCAGGAGGTTCCCCAGCATCACACTGTCAGCACCTGCGCCGATGGCCTTAGCAATATCGCCAGTCTGCTTGATGCCACCATCGGCGATGAGCGGCACGTCATGACGTCGGCAGACCTCAGCACATTGCATGATCGCTGTCAGTTGTGGCACCCCAACGCCGGCCACGACGCGGGTGGTGCAGATGGAACCCGGCCCGATGCCCACCTTGACGGCGTCCACTCCGGCGGCGATGAGCGCCTCTGTCCCTTCGGCAGTAGCCACGTTACCGGCGACAATCTCCGCCTGGGGGAACTCTTTGCGCAGCTGCCGCACGGTGGCAAGCACCCCCTTGGAGTGCCCGTGGGCCGTGTCAATGACCAACACATCTGCACCTGCTTGAAGCAAGGCGGCGGCACGCTCCATGGTGTCTGAGGCCACACCCACCGCTGCTCCTACCCGCAACCGACCGTGATCATCCTTGGCAGCGTTGGGGTAGCGTTTCCTGCCCAGGATGTCTTTGACCGTGATGAGCCCCTTGAGGCGATTCTGCTCGTCCACGATCAGCAGCTTTTCCACCTTGTGTTTGCGGAGGATCCGCTCGGCCTCCTCCAGCGTGGTCCCAGGCGGGGCAGTGACCAAAGGTCCCTTGGTCATGACGCGGTGCACGGGCTGCGACAGGTCGTTCTCGAAGCGAAGGTCGCGGTTGGTGAGAATGCCCACGACCTTGTCCCCCTCCACAATCGGCACGCCTGAGATGCGGAAGCGGCGCATCAGCTCCACAGCCTCGGAGATGGGACGGTCAGGGCCCAAGGTGATGGGCTGAAGGATCATGCCGCTCTCGTAGCGCTTAACCTTGTCCACTTCGGCCGCCTGCTCTTCGACGGACATATTCTTGTGAATGATGCCGAGACCGCCTTCGCGCGCGATGGCGATGGCCATCTCGGCTTCCGTGACTGTGTCCATGGCCGCGCTCACCAGAGGGATGTTGAGCTCCAGGTGGCGGGAAAAGCGCGTCCTGGTGTCCACTTCCCGCGGCAGCACCTCAGAGCTGGCGGGAATCAGCAGCACATCATCAAAGGTCAGCCCTTCGTAAAGGATTTTGTCCGGCATAGAATGCTCCCTGATGATTGCGATCTCTACAACTGCCCCACCACCGATTCGGCGGCCTTTACCACGCTGCCGTCGCTCAGCAGCTGTTTGACTGCCTCGATATCGCGACAGAGCAGGCGGTCGTTGCCCAAGGTGGGCACCTGGCGGCGCACAGCCCCAAGGACCGCACCAGTGGCCGGACCTGGACGCAAGGGCAGGCGCAGGTCCAGCGCCTGGCATCCACACAGAAGCTCAATGGCGAGCACGTGCCTGCAGTTACCCACCACCT
>JBBIKH010000003.1:39308-66952 GCA_037445575.1 bacterium | reverse complement strand
TCAATGCTCATGCCAAAATCGACGATGTTCACAATGATCTGCGCCAAGGCGGAAATAATCCGTGGTCCTCCAGGCGTGCCCAGCACCGCCACCACCTTGCCTTTGTGTAGCAACAAGGTGGGAGCCATGCTGCTTTGCGGTCGCTTGCCAGGGGCAACAGCGTTAGGGCTCTGAGGGTCAGCCGAAAAGTCAGCCATCTGGTCGTTAAGGAGGATGCCGGTGCCCGGCACCATCACCCCTGAGCCGAAAAAGTCGTTGATAGTCTGGGTCAGCGCCACCGCGTTTCCTGCACCGTCCACCACGCTGAGATGGCTGGTACCAGCATGCCCAGGCCCCACAGGCGTCGGTTGGTAGTCAAAGCGCGCTTGGTTGCGATCGATGCGCTTCCGCACGGCCTTGGCGTTCTTTTTGGAAAGGAGAATTCCCACGGGCACGGGGGTGAATGCCGGATCGGCCGTGTACCGGGCCCGATCCGCATACACCTGCTTCATGGCCTCCGCCATGAGGTGGACATAGTCTGCGCTGTTGTGCCCCAAGGCGCGCAGGTCATAACCCTCAACGATGTTCAGCAACTGAAGGAGGTGTACCCCACCCGAGCTGGGCGGCGGCACCGACACCACCTCAAAGCCCCGGTACTTGCCGCGCACTGGGGTGCGCAACAGCGGCCGGTACTCCATAAGGTCGCGCTCCGCAATCCAACCGTCATGCTCCTTCATCTCCGCGCAGATCGCAGCCGCAAGGGGACCCCGATAAAAGGCATCTTGGCCCTGCTGTGCCAGCAACCGGTAGGTGGCAGCCAAGTCGGGCCGCCGAAGCTTGCTACCGACTTCAGGAGGAAAGCCATCCGTGAGAAAAGGAGCCGCTGTCTCCGGGTGGCTGGTGATGCGGTCCAGATGGGACACTATCATCTGATGCAACTTCTCGTTGACCACCACCCCCGTGTCCGCGGCGAGGATCGCCGGCTCCAGCACGTCTGCCAACGACAGCCTGCCAAAACGGCGCAGGGCCATGGTCAGGCCTGCCACCGTGCCAGGTACGCACACCGCACGATGGCCATAGCTGGTCCGCCTGTCGAACTCCGCCGGGTCTTGGTAGAAATAGGCTGGGTCCACCAACGTCGGAGCGACTTCGCGGTAGTCGACGACCACTGCCGAGGCGCTGTCTGCCATCTTGATGAGCATAAAGCCACCCCCGCCGATGCCGGAGGCATTTGGCTCGGCAACCCCCAACATGAAGGCTGCCGCCACCGCCGCATCAACAGCATTGCCCCCGCGCTGCAGCATCTGCACTCCGGCCTGCGAGGCGAGAGGGTGGGCACTGGCAACCATGCCGTGTGGCGCCACCACGTCCTGATCCCCCACAGAGACCTCCCACACCGGCGCACAGCCCACCGCCGCCACCAACAGACCCAGCGACAAGAGGAGCAATCTGCTTCTATTGCTCTTCATAGACGCACCCTCCCCGGCCACGATGGCATCTTTCTCCCTTCAGAACCGGCGAACACCTGGGGGCGCAAACCGATTTGACCCTCCCAGCCTATGCAGCGTCGCGAACTGCCTCCTGTTTTCACTGCGGGCGCTGCCCCGCGAACAGCCGTCCAAACACGGCCACAGCGTCAGTGATTTTGTCCACGCCGTAGAAAGGGATCTTGCGCGCATTGGCAATCTTGGTGAAAAACTGATCTTGATCGCCGCTCTTGAGTACAACCAAGCAGTCCGCACCTTCCGCTGCCGTTTTATTGAACGGGTCGGACATACTGCCGCGGCGCGCTTCGCCCCCCACGTGCACGGCAATGATCTTCATGCCCTCCTTTTTGGCGCCTGCGATGAGCGCGGCTATGCGCTCCATCTCCTGCTTTGGGTCGACCTTGGCTGCGCCCAGGCCCTTACTGCTGCCTCCTGCCACCAGCACCAGCGTCTTGTTACCCGCCAACTGCGCTGCGGTGGCTAATTTATCAAACGTGAATTGGAGCTTGTTTCGCTCCAACATCACCTTCACCATCAACACATCTGCGCTCTGACCAGCGGAGGTGAGCAGGATCGGCTGTTCGGCAGTAAATTCCTGGGCCGTCACCTGCCCAAACCCGATACCTACGGCTATGATTCCCAGGACAAGACCTCGCATCATGGTGTTTCCTCCGTGTGCAAAGGTGTCGTTGTCAGGCCATGCGCCTCTGAGTAGCTCTCTCCACGAAGATAGCCACCAAGCCCGCGCTCCCGCAGCGCATGGTAGTCCGGAAGCCCGCTGACCTCCACCGGCCGATCGGGGTGCAGCTCGGAAAAAGCGCCCAACAGCGCCAACAAAGCCGCAGTGTGTCGCCCCACCCGTTCCGCCAAAGGCAGGCCGCCGGCATCGTACGGCACGCGCAGCACGGTCTTGTTGCGAATGGTGGCCGCCCGCAGGTAGCAGCGGTCCAGGCCGCCTACCACTACCTCCGGTACCCCTTCGCCCCGCAACCTCCCCTGCATAGGGTTGGCCGTCTCCAAAAGGAGCGCCAACGCCTCGGTGTGATCTCCAATCTCGCGGTGGGTCAGGCCGTGGAAGGTGTAGGGCGAAGGCTCAAGGTTGAAGCTGAGCCCCTCCTCTTGCAGGCGAAGCGTAGCGATTGCCGCCACTTCGCTGGCACGCTCGTGGGCAATCACGGCATTGTTCACCGGGTACTCGGGAGCGGATTCGTGAAGGTCCACCACCAGATCGACCCCCTCGGCGCGCACGAGCTGCACCAGGGCATGCGCGAGCCGCTCCGTGGGGGAACCGTGGCGTCGCCCCGGAAAGGCCCGATTCAGGTTGCGGGTTTCGGCACCGGAGAGGCGCTGCCCAGAGGGAAAGTGCACGTACACCAAGGGGTCAGGCCATTGGTGCACCCAGTTGGTGAATCGAGACCCCAATCGGAACCAGCGGGCACCGTGCTCTGTCTCCACCGCAAAGCGTGCTGGCATACCCTCCCCTGGGTCCGTGCAGCTGAAACCGCTCTTGTTGGCGCGCGGTACCACCAAGAGGCGCCCCTGCCTCACCTGTGCGCATTCCAGCACCACGACCGCCGCCACAAAGCCGGCGGGCTCATTGGGATGGGTTCCGCCCATGACCAACACGGTGCCCCCTGGTCGCCCGCTGTCCAAGACGTAGACTTCGGTATCCAACCCGCTGCCGCACAGCCTCGGGGCGTACTCGCTCAACGTTCGCACAGCAGTTACCCCAGGCCCAGGATAAAGCGGTTCCTCCACCCGCATCAGGCGAAACTCACGTGCTGCTGTCCACGCCCCACACAATGCGCCAAGCAGAAGGACTGCCCCAAATACACGATGACCAGTAGAGCCTCTCATCGCTCCCACCTCATCGAACCAGCAGGACCCGGAGCACGAGCGGAACCAGAGCGATCGCCGCACTCACTTGCAAGCGCCAATTGGTATTCTCCATCAGCTCGGCGACGAGCAGCACCACGATCATCCCGGCCAGCCCAAGGTAAACAAAGTGCAGTACATCGAATACCATTATGCCTCCCTATCGATCGTGCTCTCAACGCACGCGGAGTATGACAGCCAGCCCATTGGCGCCCACCAACATGCCGATGCCGACCAGCACCGTCAGCAAGAGGTAGGGCAGCGCCTTCTGAAGAATGCGCAAGCGTTCTCTTTCGCCCACGATCGGCGCAGCGAAGGCACATAGCAGCATGGGGGGCGGCATCAGGTCCCCCACGCCGCCGATAAGGGAAAGCGCCGCTGCTACGATGATCTCATTGTACCCCAACAGGGCCAGGAGCACCGGCACACCCAGGATCGTGGCGGAGGCGAAGGCGGAGCCAAAGGCCGGCATTACCAACCCCAGGCCCACAAAGAGCAGTACTGTGGGCAGGCGGAGCGTTTCCACTGCCAGCGCCCCACGCGCGCCTGTCAATGCCATCACCTGCACAAACATACCAACACCAGCCAACAACGCCATAATCTCTGCTGCCTCGCGCACCCCCTGACGGGCCTCGCGCAGGAGACTGACCCTTGTGCCGCTAGCCGACCCCACAACGCTGCCCAGCACGAACACCAGCGGCAGTCCGAGGTCAGGAACCACCCGCGGCACCGCCCGTGCCGCCACCAACAGCACCGCCACCACCAGCAGGGGCAACAACAGGCGAACCTTCCCCGACGCAGGCGCTGCCGGCAGTGACTCAACCAGGGCCGCTACGTCCGCCCGCCGTACATACCGGTACCCCATAAGCACCGCCGTCGCCAAAGCCAACGGCAACGTGGCGACGAGCAGCGGCAGGTCAAACCCGACATAGGGCATATCCACCCCAGCGCCGATGATCATCACCGGCAGGTTGATGGGCGGGCCGATCATGCCAAACACACCGGCCATGGCAATAAATGCCCCCACCGTGGCCGGCGGCATGCCCATGGCCACAAGGGTCGGGGCAATCAGCGCCCCGGTGGTCAGCACACAAGTGGACGACAGCCCGGTGAGCAAGCCGGGAAACATGGCAAACAGCATCGAGACCATGAGAAAGAGCAAGGGACGGCCTGCCAGTTTGAGCACGATGAGACGGTTGAGAAACCCCAGCGCGCCGGTAGCGCGCAGCACGTTCATGAAGATCATCGCGGTAGCAATGATCAGCATCGCATCCAGGTAGGCGAAGGTCCCTTCCACTAGATGGCGAATAGGCACGCCCTTCCCTGCAAAGACCGCTCCAGCCAGCGCCGAAAGCAGAAATCCCACACCCGTGGGCCAGCGCAGCGCGAAGCAGGCTACTGCAAACACCACCAACATCGCCAACAACGTCCACAGCTCCATCAGGGCAGATCCTCTCTTCAACAACGAGCCCGACCCTGTCTACACTACCCTCCCCTCTCGACACCCACCTGGCCACGGGCATGGGCCGGCCAGGCGCAAACATTCCCTCACAGCAAGGCGAGGATTTTCGGCAGAAACACCCACACTCCGATTGCCAAAGCTGTGATCGCGCTCACCAGCACCCCCGCTGCCGACAGGTCCTTGATCTTGGCCATAGCCTCACTGCGTTCAGGGTGAACCTCATCGGCAAGCCTCTCCAACGCTGAATTCATGAGCTCCATGGAGATGACGAGGCCAATGGCAACAAAGACTGCCACCCACTCAGAGGTCGAAATGTGGCACACCACGCCCGCGACGACTACGCCCACGGCTGCCACAAGATGGATGCGCATGTTGTGTTCTTCGCGGAGCGCGATGGCCAGACCGCGAAACGCATATCGGAAGGCGTGCGCCCTATTCCGCAGTGAGAATTTCTGCCGATTCATTGCCAGTCCGCGCTTGTCCCCCAGCTGTCCCGTCCTACTCCCCCTCCACCGACCTGAGCGGCGCTCCCTTCGCCCACCTTCGAGGTGTCTCCAAGCGGCCCGCAATCGGTACTTCCGGTAAAGCCGGGGAAAGCAAAGTCACTCGTTTTGGCCGATCCGCCCGACGTGTTCCTTCCCTTAAGACGATAGGCCCGCCGTGCAGGCGGTGCAATCGATGCTGCAGAGAACGGGATACGTGCCCGCGCCTAGCGCCAACACCACCGGTAAGGGTGGCGACGACCAGCAGACCGGCCGCCCTAAGCCGGAATGCGAGTGACAACATACAACAATTTCCGGCATCATGCAAGAAAAAAGGTATGCCACGCGCACGGTCGCCCTAATACACGGAGGCACCTCACTTGCCCAGGGAAGAGTTCAAGACAGGAAGGCTTCGGCACTTGCAATCCCGTGGCTCTGATGAGCTCGCCCTCTCCGAAAACATCAGCCGCGGCGACTGCATAGGCTTGCGCTGCCAGCCACCTGAACCCGCCTGAGCAGCCGATTCACCCCCGGCCGACCCGGGCTTACGGCGGAGAGCGTTTCCTTGCACCGCGCCCTCAGAGCAGGGCGGGGTTGACAAACACGTCAATCCACGGCGGCCTGAAGGTGAACCAGACATAGAAGATTGCCGACACGACCGACAAAACGATCACCACAACTTTGAAACTCAGGTCAAAATTGTCCTTCGCGATGGCCTTCTCCACTGTCCCCCCTATGAGTCCAGAGGTATAGGTCACGACGGGCGCCCAGACAAGTTCGACGACCAGGGGTGCGGCCTTTCCCAGCAGGGCTGGCATAAGGTACCACACCAGGACCACGAACCAGGGTACGGTGACTGCCGAGAGGAGCACCGGATACCAAAACGGACCCTTGTCAGCTCCCAGCTTCCTTGCCCGCGCGAACTCGATCAGGCTGGCACAAAGGTAGGCCCAAAAGGCCATCTTCATGTGCTGGAACACCGACTCGTTCGTGCAGCTCACAGGGGCGAGAAAAGCCCAGTGGGTGAGGTCGTGAAGGAAATGGAGGATTACAAAGATCCCCAGATACAGCGTGGCTTTCAGGTGCGTGCGCATGTGCCCACCTACTTGCCGCCGACTTGGCTGGAGAACAGGAGCGCGACGCCGGCCACCGCCAGCAATGCGCCTGACCAGGCGCGGGGCGAGGGTCGTTCCTTGTATGCTATCCGCACCACCGGGATGATGATGATGGGGGTAGTGGCCATCAAGGTCGAGGCAATACCGGTGGCGGTAAGTTTGACCGAGGTCAACATCAGCCAGATGCCCAGAAAGGGACCCACGATGGCGCCACCGACCATGAAGCCGACTGCCTGTCGGTCGCGCAGGGCGCGCAGGCCAGCCTGCGCACGACCAGCCGCCAGCGCCACGATCCATGCTCCCACCACCGCGGTCGTGACCCTGATGACGGTAGCCGACAGCGGGTCGAGGGCAGCACCCATGGCGAGCTTGGACACCACCAGGCCAATCCCTTGGCTGGCCGCGGCCCCCACACCCGCCGCCACGCCTTCGACGCTGATCTTCGTTCTGCTCGCTTCTGCTGAAGGACTCCCCTCGGCCACCACCCACGCCACACCCACAAGCGTGCCGATCATGCCGCCCACCACAACCAATGTGAGCTGCTCGTGGAGCACCACACCTGCGGCCACCGCGGCAACAGGCGGAGCCAGTGTACTAAGAAGCGCTGCCACGCGTGGCCCCAAAAGCACCACCGAGCGGAAGAAGAGGGCATCGCCTATGACCAGCCCCAGAAATGAGCTTGCCGTCAGCAGAGCCACCTGGCGGGGGGTGGCCCACGTAGGCCACAAGGCCCCGCGACTGAGGACCAGCGTCAAGACCAATAAGCACGCGCCCATGGGAATACGCAGCAAGTTGGTGGTGAAGGCGCCCACCCGCTTGCTCGCCTCCCCAAACAGTGTGGTCCCCACAGCCCAACAGGAGGCGGTGGCCAGCGCCGCCAATTCACCCACGTACCGCACCTTGGACCTCGCAAGGCGTTGCTGCAAACCCTTCTGGCCTCAAGTAGACCTCCTGTCGTGCACTGCCCCTCCTTCGCTTTTCGCCACCGGAATCTCCACAATGGCCCGCGTTCCCACGCCCACCTGGCTCTCCAAGTAGAACCGCCCGCCGTGCGACTCTACAATCTGCTTAACGATGGGCAAACCCAGTCCTGTACCCTCACCCTCGGCTTTGGTGGTGAAGAACGGCTCGAAAATCTTGTCCTTAAGTTCCTCGGGAATCCCTTCGCCGTTGTCCTCGATCACCATTCGTACAAAATTGCCGTCCTCGCTTAACGCCGTGGAAACCGTAAGCACACCGTCGTTCTTCATGGCATGGGCAGCATTGATCTCCAAGTTGCGAATCACCTGCTCGATCTGGTTGCGGTCACCGCACACCGGAGCCAGCTTGGGGGCAAAGTTCTTGACGATGCGGAAGCGCTTGAGCACACCGCTTAGCACCAGCGTGTCGGTGGTGTCTTCCAGCACCTCGGTGAGGTCCATCTTCTGGAGCTGCGGCCGCGCGGGCTTGCTCAACGAAAGGAGGTTGCGCCCATGGAGTGCCACCTTCTCCAAATGGGTCAGCAGGCGTTGGCCAATTTTCCTGACCTCTTCGGGATCCTCAGCACGGCGAAGCAGCAGCTGCGCCTCTACCAGCAGCCCACTGACCAGGTTGTTGAGCTCGTGCCCGATACTGCCGGCAATCACGCCGAGGGTCGCCTGCTTTTCGGATTGAATGAGCTGCTCCTGCGCCCGCTTCTGTTCGGTGATGTCCTTGTAGATGAGCGACACAAACTGCAACGTGCCGTCGTCGCCGAAGATGGGCGTGGCGGAGATGAGCACATGGCGGGGCTGACCCTCCTTGGTGTAACGCACCGCCTCGTGCACCCGCACGGTTTTGCCGGCCCGAATCTGACTGTTCAGATACTCGCTGGAGGGAGCCACATCGGGGCGGATAATGAGCTCCTCCAGAGACTTGCCCACAGCCTCCTGCTCGCGATAGCCGAACACCTGCTCGGCGCCCTTGTTCCAAGAAAGCACACGGTTGTCGCGGTCGATCGTCATGATGGCATCGGCCGCGCCGTCCACGATGGAACGGTAAAGGTATTCGGATTTGCGCAAGTCGGCGGTCATCTCTGCGAAAAGATCGCGCAGCCGTGCCGCGAACTCGGCCAGCTCCCGCTCATACTTCTCGGCCTTACTTTTCGTTGACTCCACTTCTCTCACCTCTGCGAAGTCACAAACCCGGTAGCAGCACCGGGGCAAACGACGCCTGCAAAATAGCAAAAATGCCCTGCAAAATCAAGAGCAAAACAGCCAGCATAAAGACCGTGACGGCCTCTTAATGGCGGTCGGCCTCTTTCCCGTCTACAGCCCAAGAACTGGCGCGCTGCCCCCGTGGAATATGGCCCTGGCGTGCGCAACAGGAATGAGGTTCCCGGGAATGACGGCAATCTCTGCGTCCTCGGTGGGGACAGGAGCGACTGGACCAAGAATGACCCCCTGCTCTCGCTCCTCTTGCAGGTCCTCGCACACATGGCCCAGCAGGGGACGGACCGCCAGAACTTCGGGGGCGGGAAAAGGAGGAACTGCTTTGGCAGACCTCTGCCAATCAGAGCTGCTACTTCTGTCGCGTAAGGCAGGTGTGCCGACAAAGCCCCCCACCATGCTCAGTGACCGCTCTGCTGCTTCATCTGCTGCCGCGTGTAGTCGATCACTTTTTGCAGAATCTCGTCCAAGCTGAACTTTGGCTGATAACCGATGAGCTGCTTGATCTTGGTCAGATCAGGCACTCGCACCCGCATGTCCTCAAACCCCGCCTCGTAGGCCTGGTCGTAAGGGATGTAGACGATCTCCGAGGGTGACCCGGAGAGGGCCTTGATGCGCGTGGCCAGCTCGGCAATGGTGACGGCCTGATTGTTACCGATGTTGTAGATCTGCCCCTCCGCCTGCGGGTGCTCTGCCAGAGCAATAAGAGCGTCCACCACGTCGGCGACATACGTGAAGCAGCGCACCTGCGACCCATCGCCGTAGACGGTGATGGGTTCGCCGCGCAAAGCCTGTCCCACCATGCGCGGGATCACCATGCCGTACCGCCCAGTTTGTCGTGGGCCCACCGTGTTGAACAGGCGCGCGATAACGGTGCGCAACCCCTTTTGCTTGTGATAGGCCAGGGCCAGAAACTCATCGATCCCCTTGGAGGCCGAGTAGCTCCAACGGCTCTTAGTTGTGGGGCCAAGGAGCCGGTCGTCCTCTTCCTTGAACGGCACGGCTTCGCTCTTGCCATAGATCTCAGAGGTGGAGGTGATCAGCACCTTGCGCAGGTAGCGGTTGGCCAGCCGCAGCACCACGTGCGTGCCCAAGATGTTAGTTTCAATGACCTCCACCGGGTTGCTGACGATCAACTCGACCCCCACTGCTGCTGCCAAGTGGTAGATGATGTCGCACTCGGACACCAGCCGGTCCATAACCGTCTCATTGAGAATCGTTTCCACCGCGACGTGAAACCGCGGATTGTCTCGCAGGTGCTGGATGTTCTGCAACGTTCCCGTGGACAGGTCATCGATGGCCCACACCTCATAGCCGCGCCGCAGCAGTTCTTCGCAGAGGTGCGAGCCGATGAACCCTGCACCGCCCGTGACCAGTATCCGCATGTCCGCTCCTTTCATAGTCACTCTTTCCGATCCGTTGTGCGTCGACGAATGTGCATCAGAAAGACAATTATGGCGAAAATCACCAGCTCATTGACCAGCACGAGGATGCTTTGCCACAAGTTGAGGCTCGGCAAAAGGGCAGCACCCACGCCCACGCCGAACGTGACCAGGTACAGGAACAACACTGCCTGGCGGGGGGTCATCCCGAGGTCCATCAGGCGATGGGAAAAGTGGCAGCGGTCCCCCACCCAAATGGGACGCCGTTCCCGCAGGCGGATGAAAACTACGGAAATGGTGTCAAAAAGAGGCACGCCCAACACCAACAGAGGGAGAATTACCGGCAGCACCCTGGGGCTACCCGGGACCACATAGGAGCCCACCAGGGTCAGACACGCCAGAACATAGCCCATAAAGAGGCTTCCTGCATCTCCCATGAATATCGATGCCGGATAAAAGTTGTACCGCAGGAATCCCGCCAATGCGCCCACCAGCGCCGCCAGCATCAATGCAGTGAACACCTGTCCTTGCAGCGCCACCACCACAAATAGGATGCTCCCTGCAATCGCCGCAATGCCCGCCGCGGCGCCGTCGGTGTTGTCCAACAGGTTGAAAGAGTTCGTGATACCCACAATCCAGAGCAGCGAGATCACATAATCCAGCACCAGGCCGGGCATGAAACTGGTGCGTACGCCCACGGCCAGGGCGAGCGCTGCCGCCAACGCCTGTCCGGCCAGCTTCACCCGCGGCGAAAAGTGGATGCCGGCCAGGTCGTCCACCGTGCCCACCATGGTCACAACCGTAGCGCCGCCCAGGATACCTAACACCTTTGGCAGTACATGCAGCAACCGCGCGCTTTGCTCCACCAGTTGCGGCAGATACGTGGCCACAAGCGGGTGGGTGCGCAGCAAGAGGAACAGGCCAAGGTTCACGCCTACAACCAGCAGGAAGGTGGCGTAGATAGCGATACCCCCCAGCAGAGGCATGGGCTGCGCATGGGCCTTACGCGACACCGGCCGATCGAGCACCCCAAGGTACACCGCCAATCGTCGGCAACATGGCACCAGCACCAACGACAGCAGCAGGGAGCTAATGAGAACATAGAGGTACAGCACTGCCTTGAGGCGCAAGGTCATGCGACAATGGTCTCCAACAAGTGAGCAAGTCTCTCCGCTTGGGCGCGCCGCGAAAAGTAGCGCTCCACATACCGCCGGCCGTTTGCACCTAGCCTCCGCGCTAGGGGGAGGTCACCGGCTAGCTGCATTATCGCCTTTGCTAAGACCTCGGGGTCCTCCGGCTCCACGAAAACGCCAGCCTCCGCCTCCTCCATCACGCGCCTTGCCTCTCCATCCACGGCCAAGAGCACCGGCCTGCCGCAAGCCCAGGCGTCGAACATCTTGGAAGGCAAGGCACCATGGAAGAGCGGCTTCCTCTTCAGCGGCACAATGCAGGCATCCGCCGCGGACAACAGCAGCGGAATTTGGTCGCGCGGCACCTCGTCCAGGAGCATCACGTTGTGCAATTGCCACCGGCCGCAGAGGCGACGCACCTGCTCTTTGACCGGCCCCTCGCCCACGAACACAAAGCGGATCTGGACATGACCTTTGAGCAGGCGCGCCGCTTCGCAGAGGGTCTCCATGCCCTGGGCGATACCAAAAATGCCCGCGTACATCACGACGAACTCATCGGTCAGTCCCATGCTGGCCCGCGCCCCGCGGCCGCGATCATAAAATAGCTCGGTGTTGGTACCGTTCGGGATGAACACAAGCTTCTGCTCAGGCACCCCGCGTGCGCGCAAGATGTCGAAAATCCCCTTGGTGACCACCGGCACGGCCAAGGCATGGCGATAGAGCATGAGCTCCAGCCTTTCCGCAAGCCGGGCGTAAGTGTGGCTGCGGATCTCCCCCAGCTCGACGGCCGACAGTGGCCACAAATCGCGCACCTCAAAGACAAACGGCAGGCGCCGGGCTCGGGCGATGAGCAGACCAGCCGCACCGACAAACAGCGGCGGCGAGGTGGCAAGCACGACGTCGTACCGATGCCGATGCAAGAGGCCCACCAGGCTCGCCATGAAGGCGAAAGAAAGGTAGAAGGCCAGCCGCGTGACAAACGTCTTTCGCGGGGAGGCCATCACCCACACCCTGAGCACCTGCACCCCCTCCAGCTCCTCCGACATCACAAGCCTCCGCCGATAGCTGGGGTGAATGATGCCCTTCGGGTGGTTTGGCATCTCGGTCAACACTGTCACGCGGTGCCCCATCCGCACCAGGTTGGTGGCCATCTCATAGGCCCGGTTCTGCGTGGCCCCAACCTCCGGGGGAAAGTACTGGGAAAGGTAAAGGACGTTCACGTTCGCTCAGCTACACTCCGTGCCAACCATTGCCCTGCATAGCAGCCTTGTATGCACCTCGTCCTAACGTGCCACCACTGCCTTGCCGATCACCGCCACCTTGCCGTCCTCGGCCGTGGCCGTAATCTTGTAGAGGTAGACGCCGTTGGCGAGCTCGTCGCCATCATCGTCTCTGCCATCCCAGTGCACACGGTTAAAGCCCGCGGCCCCTGGGGCATCGCGCACCGTCTTGACCAACCTACCGGCCAAGGTGTACACGCGAATCTCCACCTCTGAGGCGGGCGCGGTCAGTACATAGCAGAAGTCGGTAGCTGTGCGGAAAGGATTGGGAAAGTTCACTACCTCCCGCAGTTCCAAACGTTCCGCCACCTGAAAGTCGGTACGGAGATAGGCGGCGTTGCCATTGATGTCCACAAAGTCAACTTCGAGCTCATGTCGCCCTTTGCTGAGTACGGGCTGGAGCAACAGCGTAGCCTTCAGCTGCGGATCGGCGCCCACATCGGGCGAACGCAGGCGAACGGTGGGTTGGCTACCGGCGAACCAAAGCCGCTGCCCGTCAAGAAAGAGGCGCAGCCTTGCAGTATCCGTCACCGCGCCTCCGCTGTTGTCGTAAAGCCGGACATGAATCTCCGGCCTGGCACTCACAAATTCGCCTTGGGCAATTGCCCTCCCGTCGATGAGGAGCTCCAGGCGGGGAGCCACAGAGTCTTTCTCCACCTGCACGAGCCACGATTGGCTGTTGTTGAACTCCACCGCCTCAGCGACCTTGTCGCCTGGATCGACCGTGGCCGTAAGTGTGTAGTTCCCCGCCAAGCGAGCCGTCTGCCACAGCTGGCGCACTAGCACGGCGCTGTCGGGCGCAAGGGCGTGGTGCACGGTGTCGACCGCAAAAACCTGCTGGCCCTCCTGCACCTGTACCCAGGAGATGACGATGGTCTGGGCGGGGGTATAGCCCAAGTTGTGCACCTCCAACTCCAGCTCGACGGGGTCACCGGCGACGACCCTTTCCGAGGGGCGAAGGGCTCTGGCCCTGGCTGCCAGCTCCGCCACAGGTGCGAAGGAAAGCTGCCATCCCTGCAAGGCCGGCGACCAGCGACCATCTTCGGTGGCCAGCTCCGCCGCCAACCTGAGGAACCTGTAGCGGTCAGCGTCTATCCCGCCGAGGTCCACTGACCCTTGGGCGCCATTGCTCCTGAGCAGGGTGAGCCAGCTGCCGGAGGTGCGATCGTAGCCTTCAACATGCACGGTCGCCGTGGTCAACGGGTGCGGGAGCTCCACTTGCCACCGCGCGCTCTGCCACCGCTTTGCCGGCCCAATCAAGGGTGAGCGCATGGTCCCCGACCCGAGGAAGAAGACGAGGCTGTCCTGAACCACCGCCACGCCCTGTCCGCTCCGCACCAGCCGCTCCGGCACGCTGCCTGGCGGAGCCCCCTTTCGGCCGATGAGACTCCACGAGTCGCGTGTCCCCACCTGCCGGCAGAGGGCGCTCCCGAGGGACTCCAGCGCTTGGTAGGCCTGCTCCGTCATGCTGCGGCTCCCTTCGTCGGCAATGGCGGCCAGCACGATCATTCCCTCCGCAATCTGGGTGACAAAATCCGCCATCCTCTGGCTCTCACTTGGTGCTTCGTAGGTGTCGAACGACATAGCCTCCACGACCTGTCCATTTCCCGGATGTACTACGGCGAGGTTGTGACCCCGCCCTTGCGCCAAGGCAGGTGCTCCGCCCACCAACAGTCGGGCGTACTGCCCGTCGTGGTAGCCCGCAGACTCGGCGCGCAAAGTCAGCGTCTGCGTGCTCAGCTTCACCCCCGCCGGCGTCTGCTCCACGCCAGCCACGACGGCAGGCAGAAGAGGATCGGGGAACTGTTGTTGCCACTCCCATGGCGCCTGGCCGGGGGACACACGAAAGGAGGCAGCTCGCCACGGCCCTGGCCTCCCGCCGTACGCAGCCCTGGCACGCCAGAAGTAGTCCCTTCCCGGCGCGAGCGACGCAGGCGTCCATCTGGTGGAAAGCACTCCAGGAGCAAGAAGCGGCGAGCGCTGCAGTTGTGCCGAGGAAAAATCCACCGCCGTATCCAGCTCGAATTCCACGTATTCGGGTGGACCCGCGGCCGAGATGGGGACGAGCACCTCCAAGGTGGGCGTTTCGGCCACAACCTCGTAAGGGAACGGTTTGAGCAGTACCACCTCCGCGGCGTGCACTGACACCCGCATGGCGGCCCGGTTATCCGTTTCGGTTGCCTCCGCGATGGTATTGCTCGGATCGACCACCACCTCCAGCTCGAAATCGCCACTTCTGCCACCAAGATTCCAGACAAAGTGCGCAGAGTCCTGCCATCCAAGGGCGGAGAGGAAGCGGGTGGAGTCAACCCGGAAGTTCCCGCTGCCCGGCGAACGGGCCCATAGCTCCACCCCGACCGGAGTCGGGGCGCACAGGCCGAAGTTGTGCACGCGCACGCGCACCTGCACCAAAGAGTCCTCCACGCTGGGTGCCGCCGGCGTGCACACAAGGTCGGACGACGCCACCACTAGGTCAGGGAGCGAGGGAAGGGCCAAGTCTGTGGCGGGATCCCCGAGCAGCGAATACTGCAGGATGGTGTTTCTGGTGAACTGGCTGTTGCCCAAGCTTTCCCATAGGCGCACCTTCGCCAAAGTTGTGGCTGCGCCCAGGAGGTGCACTGTATCCTTCAACGCGGCGCGGAAGAGCTGGGTCATCACCACCTGGTCATGGAAGAGATAGCCCCAGCCGGTCGTGCCCCAAAAGGCGATCGCCCCGCTCTGCGGCAGTGTCAGGAACTGCTCGCCAAAACAACTGCCGTGGGGGTTGGCAAAGCGCGCAGTGTGACAGGTCATGCTGGTCACGAACGGGAGGCGCCCCTCATTGGTTAGTTCCAACAAGTCGGCGCTGTTGAACATCAGGTCCCAGGTGCCAGTTGCCGCGTGCCCAACAAAGTTGGTCCACAGCACCCCGTCATTTATGGCCGCAAGAATGTCGTCGCGGTGCTCACCCTGGAAATAGCCCTGCGACGTCTTGCTGATGACCAGGGGTAGGCAGGAGGCCGGCGGCTTCGCGATAATCGAATCGGCAAGCAGGCGCGACTGTTGCCCGAACTGTTGCTGTTCCCAGGTATCAAAGCCGCCGTTGATGAGGAGCACGCGCTTTCTCCACGCCGCCGGGGTAAGGTCCTGCTCGTAGGCGATGATCTTTTGCACTATGCTTTCGGCCTGCTCTGGCGTCTCCGCCGGGATGCGTCCCACGAAGAGATCCGGCACCACGTCATCGGGTCCGTCCAGGCAAGCAAACCAGGCGTCGCTCACCGGGTTGCCAAAGGTGGGCACATAGTCCTTTTTCACCGTCTCCGCCAACAGACCCTTCGGATCCCAACAGGCGTCGCCGAAAAGCAGAAGAAACGAGGGAGCCACCCGCCAGAACTGGGTTGCGTAGCTGACAAACAGACGGATGGCCTCAGGCTCGGCCAGGCCGTAGGTGAACTCATCGTAGACATCCTCGATGAGTGCCACGCTTGTCGCCATCCCGTTATGCTGGCGGCGGAACGCAGCAAGTTCCGCGGCAGGAGCGGCAAAGCGGGGATGGGTGATCACCAGGTAGTCGGCCCCATTGTGCGGTGAACGAAGTTGTGAGGGCTGGTCGAGCACTAGGCGCGCGGGCCTCTTTAGTGCACTGACCTCGGCAGCCATCACGTACATTGTGCCGCGGTCCGCACCCCCGAAGGTTACGGAGATCCCTGCGCCCCCTTCCTGGAACGCGATGACCTGGGTGAGGCGCACCGGCCCCGAGTGTGCAGGACGCAAAGCTTCAGGCACAGTACCTGGCGAGGCGCCTTTGCGCCCGATGAGAGCCCAGGAATCGCGCACCCCCACCTGGCGGCACAAGGCGCTCCCCAGGCTCTCCAAGGCACTGTACGCGCGTGGGGTCATGGCCACGCTTCCCTCGTCGCGGATAGCAGCCAGCACCACTGCGCCGGCCGGCAACCGTTCCACGTAAGCCGCCATGCTATCGGCCTCTGCCTGGGAGGCGTACGTATCAAAGCGCATCTTGCCCACCACTTGCCCGGTCTGGTCGTCCATGACCACCAGGTTATGGCCTCTGCCCCCGCTCCATAACAGCTGGTCGTCCAGCCAGATCTCGGCGCGGTTGCCGTCGTGGTAGCCACCAGAGAGCACGACAAACCGCCCCCACCAGGCGCTGGAAATGTTCAGATCGGTCAACAACGCCCCCTTGCCGACGTCCACCACCAGGATACTGTCCGAAGCAAAGCCCGTAATCGCCACGTCCTGCGTGGATCCGTCCACGGGGATGTGGCCCACAAACCCCCCGTCTATCGCCCGTGGCCGGCGCGGATAGATCAATTCGATCCAGTCCAAATAGAACTGGTCGATGGTGGCGCCGGTATTCTCCACCGAGGTAATCGCCAGCTCGTTCTGCCTACGGAACTCCTCTGCAGGGAGCTTGGCTGTGACCACGACGCGCTGGCGATTGTCAAACCAGACGTCAGCTGCCAAGCGCCCGTTGCACCAAAGTCGCGTATGATGGTCAGGGTTCACGGGATCCAGCGTGGTGCCCCTGAGGAGCACGGTCAAACGAAGGCTATCCCCCTCCCATGCCAAATCCGGAAGTGGCACCTGCACGGCGAGGGAATCGCCCGGATGGAAAAAATGCCAGACCCACCCCTCTCCTGGAGCGACAAAAGTGTTGTGCACATCCGCATCGCTATCACCGGAGTAGTACTGGCGGTCAAGCTCCACGTGCAAAGTTTCGGGGAACCAATACATGCCTCCTTGCCCAGTCGGGTCCGCAGGCGTAAGGACGAGGCGGCGGCCACTTTCCCCTCCCCAGGTGAGCCAATAGACGTTGGTGTCAGACTGTGCGGCGTAGTATGTGCTATCCCCAGCTCTCCGTTGCGCAGGGAACACGAGCAGGTCTTCTGCATCAAACGTGCCGTCCCCCCCATCAGAGACGTGGATGGCCACCTCGGCGCCGCGGTGGTAGAGGCGGAGGCTACTGCTCATTACGCCGCCTGGCATCAGGCCCAGATCGTACAGGTCGCGCCCATGCACCGCGTACAGACCCTCTTCGACCAGCAGCAGTTTGCAATAGGGCTGAGACGGATCGTACCAGCGATAGACATCGGAAGAAGACTTTTGGAGTGAGGAATAGGCCGGTGTTGGCTTGCGCTGGAGTTCGCGGATGAGCCGCTGCACGTCGTCGCCCGGGGGGTGCGGTGCTACCGAAGCCTCTGCCGGCTGCCATCGGACGCGCACACGCGCTCTGTCCACCAAGCGACTCCTGCCGGTGGCTCCCTGGTAGCGCAGGGGGTAAAGGGCCACTCTGACCAAGTGGTGGCCGGCCACGTTGGCCCTGTCGCTGACCTCCGCAAAGGCTCCCTCAGCCATCCCGGCACCCTGGCTCCCCTCCGCGTAGGCCCCAAAACGGTAGCTCATTCGGCTGATCCCTTCCGGGCCCTGCTCCTGGACCACTGTCGCAGACACCGGGTGATAGAGGCCCGGCACGGGCACGGAGTTGCTGTCTTCCACAACCAGGCTTACGGTTGCCTCGGCAGGGATCTCCACTGCGATCCCCGCGACCGGCAGCACGAGGCCACCCTCCCTTACATGGAGTGGCAAATCCCCAAGCTTGGGCAGATACACCGTCTGCCCCGGCACACTGACGGGCTCAAAGCGCAAGGACGGGGCTTCCCATTCGAGGACGGCGTAGGTCTGTCCCCGCTCCACCATGCGCAGGGGGCGCTCACTCGCCACAGAGCTGGCCACGAGCCAGAACAGCCCCAGCATAGCGACGCTTTGTAAACGAATGTTCCTCATCTTCTCCGGGCTGCATCTGCCGCCCCCCTCTGTCAGCCCTCCGCTAGTCCCCTTTCGGTGGCCGGCGTTTTTTCCCAACACGGTTGAAAAGATACTACTATTTTGGCAATCTACAAAAGCATTTTTGCGCCTGCGAGGGCCAGATGCTTCCGGAACATCGGGCCTATCGTGCACCCCTGTCCGTTCCCTTCGGAAGGCGCCTCGCCCTGGGCCTCCCTGCGATGCCACCGACCTTGCGCCACAAGAGCGCATTACCCTGGCTATCCACGTGCGCCAAAGGAAAGCCTTCGCTCACCAGCTCCGCCGGAAGATAGCGGCTTGCCGGCCGCACCATCTCGACAAGCGCTAGTCGGGAACGCAGGGCACCATCATCGCTCACGCACGGAGGTGCGGTGGGCAGCTGGTCGGGTGCGTTTGGGGGCATTTTTTAGAAAGCCCCGGCGGTCTCGGTCCACAACCGATTGCGCCGCTTCGCCTTGTGCGAAAAGGAAAAGGCCGCAGGCGAGACTGCCGCGCGGCCTTTCCATCTCCAGGGGCAAGAACACTGGGGGTTTGTCGTAGTCCCCCTATCTACTTGAGGAGCACCATCCGCCTGGTGGCAGTGTAGTCCTGCGTGCGGAGCATGTACAGGTACACGCCGGACGGAAGCTGGGACCCATCCACGGTCAATAGGTGATCGCCCGCGGCCATCTCAGCGTCTACGACCTCCAGCACTTTTTGGCCAATCACGTTGAAGAGGCTCAGGTTCACGTGCGTGGACTTGGGCAGATGCAGCGCAATGTAAGTGGTGGGATTGAACGGGTTGGGGTAGTTCTGCTCCAAGTGATACGCGGTGGGTGCTGTCGGCCGGTCCCACACTTTCACCGGCGACCCGTTGCTGGTGCCACGGGTAATGGTGGAGACCAACTGCCATGGCCCGCCATCCGGGACGCGGCTGTAGGATTGGGTGGTTTCCATGGCCGGGAAGGCCACCGAGTCGATCACGGCTCCGGCCGCATCCTCCAACCATACCTTTTCGCCACCGCTGGAGAGCCCAAAGTCGGAGGCGGCACCGGTATTGTCGGTCACGATGACAAAGACCCCCTTACCCGGGATCTTGGTCCCCGCCGGAAACTCCTTCTTGGGCTTGGTTCCCGCCTGCCCAGCGTTGTCGTAGATCTTGTAGCCGCTGATGTCCACACTGTCCGGAAGATCGTTATACACCTCGATCCAATCCGGGTCTGTGGTCGTGCCTCGGGAGTAGATTTCGTTCATGCGGATAGCTCCGTTCAAGGCACCTTGCGTCACCCGCGCCACCGTCTGCCACGCTCCGCCGTCAGGGTAGCGGGCATACGACTCGGTCGTCGCCAGGGCGGGGAAGGCAACGGAGTCGATGACTGTACCGGTGGCGTCCTCCAGCCACACCGTCTCGCCACTGCTGGAAAGGCCAAAGGCGCTGGCCGTCCCGTCCTCGGTGACGACCACCAGCACGCCCAGGGCAGGCACAAGGGTCCCAGCGGGGAACTCCTTCTTCGGCTTAGTGCCCCCTTTGCCGCCGCTGTCGTAGATCTTGAACCCCGCAATATCCACGGGCTGCACATCGGTGTTGTAGAGCTCAATCCAGTCAGGGTTCTCGTTGGTGCCCCGTGAGTACACCTCGTTAAGCACGATCGCCGACTGCGCCAGCACCACGCCGGTCAGCAGACCTCCTATCAGGAGAACCGCTGCACAACACCATAGCTTTCCCATTGCTACCTCCTCCATGAATTGTGGTGATTCCACGTGCCAAACATTATGCTGGCACGTTTGTTTGCGCTGATAAGCTTGCGTGCCCTCGTTTCAAGGGCCTACTTCGGCTCCCTTATGCCTCAACAGACGGCCGTTCTCCGGTGCCCCTCGCCAATCAAGGAAATCGCACCCCGCTTGCTAGTCTCTGCCCCGCCAGCTGCGCAGGACACTTGCCAGCCAGACTCCGTTGTTGCCCGCGCTCGCCGGAGGCCAGCCCGCATTGCAGGGCAGATATTTCGCCCCCTGCCGGCCCGGCGCGACCAATTGCGGTCTGCTACCTCGGCGTATTGCAGACCGTATGCCGATCAGCTCCCTGAGGGCTTCTCAAACAGATAAAGCTTGGGCTCACCGTCTCTCACCACACAGATGGTACGCCCCACTACGGCAATGCCTTCCCCCTTGGAGAAGGGTATGAACCACTCTTGTAACAGCACGCCTTCGGTGGTGAACTTGCCGATCTTTAGCGATTCGTCGCTGATGAGCCACAGGCAGTCCTCCTCCTCATCGTAGCAAACGTCTGAGAGATCGGCAAAGGCCTGGATTTCCACCCGCCTGACTTCTGACGACCCACGGTAAAGGAGGAGTAGCCGCGGATCCTTTTCGTTGACTATGAACAGGTTCCCAAACGCATCCTGGGTCATGCCCTCCAGGGCGTGGTTCTCGGCGGTCGCCACCCGGACAGGAAAGGCGAAAAGCCGCTCTCCTTCTCTTGACAGGCCCACCACGAGCTGGGGCCGTTCCTCCACCACGAAGAGGGTGTCTCCCCCCTTGCTCGTCGCGATCCCCTCCAGGTCCGAAGAAGCCGTGGCTATGGATCGGATCACCCTCCCGTTGAGGTCCACTGCAAAGATGTCGGGGCGGTCATCAGACACCACCAAGAACAAACCGGTCCTCTTGTCAAAACAGATGCCCGAAGCCTCGGCAATGGGCGGACTGACGTCGATTGTCGCCACGGGGTGCAGCGTGGCGATGTCCCCCTGGGGGGGGAGCGAGGTGGGCTCCTCGCGTGCACACGAGAGCACCGCCAGGCCCCCAACCAGAATTGCCACGAGACGAGCCTCTGTCGTCCGAGGACCTAGCACCGCGCCCTTGCCGAATGTCATTCCGAGAGCTCCGAGTTGGCCCCGTTATGGTCTATTGGGGCCACCCCGGGTAATGGTGGCCAGTTGCCAGTTGGTACCACCGTCCGGAATACGCGAGTAGGACTGCGTCTCCTCCATGGCGGGGAAGCCCACCTGGTCAACTATCGTGCCGGTGCTGTCCTCCAGCCATATTTGCTCGCCGCCGCTTGACAGGCCGAAATCTGAGGGGTCGCCTGTGTTGTCGGTTACGATGACATAAAATCCATGAGCCGGCACCACGACCCCGGCGGGGAAGACCTTCTTCGGCTTTGTACCGCTCTGGCCGGCGTTGTCGTAGATCCGATACCCGGTCAGGTTGACCGCGGAATCGAATGGGTTGTAGACCTCCACCCAATCCGGGTCCGAGGCTGTGCCGCGGGAGTAGATCTCATTCAGGACCACATAAGTGGCTTCCGGCGGCGGGGGCTCCGGGGCCTGAATCGGTGGAGCCTCACGAGAACAGGCCAGGAAAAGCAGGCCGATCCAAAGGCCCATAAGAAGCATGTTTGCTTTTCTCCTCATGCTGCCACCTCCTCTTGCTAGAAGGTTGCCTGAACGCGAAACTGCACGAACCAATGGTCGTCATTGCCAAGCAGATTGCCCTTTCGCGTCGCGTATTCGTCCAAGTCGACAACCGAGTAGTTGAACTGCAGCTTGATGCTCTGATTCGGATAGTAATTCATGCCCAGCATCAGTTGCTTGGAGGATCCCCCGTGGATCCCCGCACCGAGGTCATTCAGGTCCAGGAAGCTGGCGCGGGCGGCCAGTTCCAACGCTCCCCAAGCGTGTTTGGGCGCCTCCACCGGTCCTGGCTCACCATCGTCCACGTAGTACTCACGCGTCTCCCCGGTGACCATCCACGACACGAAAGCGTACCCTCCTTTCAGGTCCACTTGCGGCTTGTTGTACCAACGCTCCACGGTCGTCCACATCGCCTCCGCCTGCAGGAAGAGGGGACCGTAGACCGCCATAAGCTCGGAGCCGTAGCGGAGATAGTAGTTGACGTCGCGAATGTCCCCGGTGTGGAGTAGCTTCGGGTCGGACACGTACGTTTCATGCCGCGCATTGATCTCGATGGCATTCTCCGGAAGGTCCGATACGGCGTCCGGGATCTTGTAGGCAAAGGCTGCCCCAAGATGCAGGTTCCTGCCGTACCTATTCATCGGAGCGAGGGTCAGGCGCAGGTTGGTGGAGTACCCCTCGTCGCGGGTGCCCTTGTCGATGCGCGTGCCGGCCTCGTGCCCGATGATAGCGCCTGTGATCTGGCCGTAGCGAGTCCAATAGCGCGCTGCTGCCCCCATTCTTCTGCCCAGCGGGAAGGCATTCGAGACCGAAGCACGCTCGAGAAAGGTCAGCAAACGGGAACTGGTGAGCCGCTCCAGACCAAATGGCTCTTTGAAATTGCCCGCCTGCAACGACAGGTGCGTGCCAGGCACACGGTACTTCACCCACATGTCACGTAGGTCCAGCACCGCCTCGGCAAAGTCCACGTCGAGTTCGGTCTCCCAGTTCTTCCACAGGACCGTCTTCATGGCGTAGGTCAGTCGTCTAAAGACCGTCCCATCGCTCATTGGGTTCTTGCTGTTAAAGTAGAAGGCGGCGTCCACTTGAATCCGGGCATCAAACCACCAGCGGAAGGAGCCGTCAGCCGTCTGGAACACCAACCTCCCGTTTCTGGCTTCAGAGCCCAGGGGCACAGAGTAGTCTCCGCCTGGGACACCCGGAGCCTGGGCAAATGCATGCCCGGCGCCCAAGAGCAGCACCACGAGTCCAACAAGCCATTGCTGTCTCATCTTGCTTTCCTCCTTTGCTGTGGTAAACTCATCACTGCCGCACAGCACCATCCCGCGGCTTCTGGCGGCGCTCTCCTGAAAAGGAATCCCTGCCCAAGCAACGTCTTACCCCCTCCAATCGCCCGTTCGTTGCCCACCTGCCTCATCCGTTGGCAACGCCTGTTCGTGCAGCCCCTGTCTTCGGTACTCTGCCCTCGTCACCCTCTCACGTGTGGGGCGCGCAGGCCATGGGCACCGCGCTCGTCCTGCCCACTATCGCACGACGGTCTGTTGGAACACATTCTGCACAAAGAACAAGGCGACAAGGCTTACCGCTGCTGCTATCGCTGGTGTGAGCACCCAACCCATGACGATCTTGCCAAGGTACCGGTAGTTGACCACACGCGCACTCTTGAGCATGCCAATCCCTGAGATGGCGCCCACAATCGCCTGCGAGCTGGAGACCGGCACAAGCGGCAGAGACGGCAGACCAAGGCTCATGAGGGCGCCTTTCAATCCCTTGGAGGCAAAGACCAACAACACCAAAGCGTGCGCCAACACCGCAATCATTGCCAGCAGAGGGGTCAGCTTGACGATCTCATTGCCCACCGCAGTCATCATGCGATACGAATAGCTAAAAATGCCGAGAGAAATGGCCAGGCCGCCCAGGAAGAAAAGCTGCTGCACACCTGAGAGGTGAAGAGGCCCGGAGATGCTAATGTCGACAAAGGGCGAGGACCGCACGAACACTCCCACCACGTTTGCGATATTGTTGGCTCCCAGGCTGTACGCCCCGATGGCCCCAACGGCGATGAGTCCGGCTCTGGTGTATGCATCAAGGCGAAGCAGGTGGATGTGCCTCCTGTTGAGATAGCCCTTGAAAATGTAATAAAGCGCCACAGCAAACAGAGCTGCCAACACCGGGGACAAGACCCAGCTTGCAACTATCTTGACCAAGGTGCCCCGGTCCGTAGGCGAGCTTGTGAACCAATTCCATCCCACAATGGCGCCGACGATCGCCTGGGTAGTGGACACCGGGAGCGTGGCTTTCGTCATCCAGAAGACAGTCAATCCTGCCACCACGGTGAGGGTGAACGAGGCAGCCGGGGCATTGACCGCGCCGAGGGCCACCAACGTCTCCGTGGTCCCCGACCCGCCTAGCACAGCTCCCAGAACCACGAAGACACTCGCCACGAGAGCTGCCGTCTTAAAGCGTACCATTCTTGCCCCGACAGCGGTGCCGAACACATTCGCCGCGTCATTGGCCCCGAGTGACCATCCCAAAAAGAGCCCGCCCAGTAGGTAGAACGAGGTCATGTTCGCGTTCTCACACGTACCGCTTGATGGTGGCAATGGACAACCTGTCGCATACGTCCTCTGCCTCCTCGGCGATCAACTCCACATGGTACGCAAAGTAGCGGAGGTGGATCTTATGGCTCAGCCGCAACTGGTGCGCAAAGACCTGGCGCTTCAGCTTCTCGGCCATTTTGTTGGTCTCTTTGCGATAGAATTGCACTTGGTTGATATGGTCGCGGACAGAGGTCAGATCGGTGAAATAGGCGCGAATTGCTTTGACCATCCCTTCTGCTGCCAAGATGGCAAAATCGGCAAGGTCAACGAAAAAGGGGCTAAACTCTTCGCATACCTCAGGACTTTCCACGGAAAACTGCAGCAGCGTCTCCGCCATGCGGTTGAGGACCCTGTCGGCGTTTTCCAACAGACCCAGCACATCTCCCCTGGATTCCGGGATAAGGGTATGGGAGTAAAGGTTAGTCTCTATTTCCCGCCGCAGCCGGTCACCGGTATCCTCCATGTCGGACAGTTGCTCCAGATGCGATTCAAAGTCGGCCAACCGGCGCTTCAAATAACACTTCACGCCCTCTTTGAAGACCAACCCCCCTTTCACGATGATGTCGAGGTACTCATCAATCTGTACCTCAAGCGGCTTTGTCCTGCGAATGAGAAGGTCCATGCGCCCTCACCTTGCTCATCAAAAGATGCCGAACACCCCCCCAGTGGTTATGCCGAGTAACCGAAACCACGTTTCGCTGGCGAGGAGCGTAACCACCCAGGTGACCACAAGCATGGTAAAGCCGTAGCGGAACGCCTCGCCAAGGCTATAGTGATCGGTTTCATACAGGAGGAGAGCCGGCTTACTGTTGAACGGCAACACATAGACATGTTCGATGAGAAAGGCCACCGGAAGTGCAAGGCTCACGATGGGGTACCCGAATCGGGATGCCGTGCCAATGGCCAGGGGAACGAAGATCATCGCCCGCATGGTCTTGGACTGGAAGACCAGGGCGCTGAAGAGCATCACGATGGTCAAGAGCACATAAAGGAGCCAGTAAGGCGTTCCCGGGCCAATGCCGACGTGGTCAAAGAAGGCATTGACCAGAAGCGAAGGCAGATCTGTGATGGACAGACCGGCGCCCAGGGCATACGCCCCAGCCGAAAAGAGCATCAGGTGCCAGGGGACGTCCACATCGTTCCACTTGACAATGCCGATGCCGGGCAACAGGGCAACAATGCCCCCCACAAACGCCACCGCGGTCGGGCTGATCCCGTGCAGGCGGTCGGTGGCCCACATGCCCAGGATCGCCACGAGGATAACCACCGCGCGCACCTCCCGGCCGGTGACTGCCCCCAGCTTTCGATACTCCTCCCGGAGGCGATCCATGCCACCGGGAATCTGTGGGTGCCGCTCCTGCGGGGATAACGGGAAAAAGACCTTGGTCGCCAGGAAAAAGCCGATCAATAGCACCACCAATGTCACCGGCAACATGGCCACCATCCAGTCAGAGAAGAATATCCTTTTTCCCGTGGCGTCGCTGATGATCGCCACCGCCAGCAGGTTGGCGGCAGAACCGGTCATGAACGCGCCCGCCCCCACGCAATTCTGAAACAGGTTCTGCAGCACGATGCTACGCCCAAAGTTGTTGCGCTTCTCCCCTCCCTGTGCCCCGTATACCGCAGCAATGACCATGAATATGGGTAGCAGGATGGCTGCCTTGGCAGTGGTGGCCGAGATTAGGGCCGAAAGTATCAGATTGATCAACAGAAAGCTGAGAAAGATGTAGCTCGGTTTGCCCCCAAACCTGAGTATGAACCAAAGGGCGAAGCGCTTGGCCGCCCCAGTGGCTACTAGCATGCTCGCCAGGACAAACGACATGATGTTGAGCCACATCACCTCGTGGCCCAGTTGAGCGTATACCTCCTTCTCGGGGAGAACTTTCGTCAACACCAAGGCGACAATGAGGATAAGGGAAGTCAGGTAGTTAGGGATGGCGTCAGTGGCCCAAAGGATGATGCCTGCCAAGAATATGGCCAGCATCAGATGGCTGCTGCGGGCAAAACCCTCCGGGCCCAATTTCTGGTACGCCGCCTTTGCGGAGTTTGACACCAGCTGCGTGGCCTCAATATGCTGAAGGAAGGGAAGCTTGACCAAGTAGCCGATGACCACGAAGGCCACCACTGCTATCACCGGGCCGACCAGCGCCAACCACCGTTCCACGGAGCTCTTTTCGCGTTTTGGCAACCGGTCGATGCGGTAGTTGCCCATATCCAGGGGATCAAACGATGCCATCGCTCACCACTTTTTGTAAGGGTTCTTCATGAGCATCGCATTGTAGTAGCGCACGTCCCCCGTCACTTCCTCACCCAGCCAATCCGGCCGTTGAAACTCCTCGTCCTCCGACTCTAACTCGACCTCTGCCAGTATCAGGCCTTCGTTCTCCCCATAAAACTCGTCCACTTCGAAGGTCTTGTCCCCGACCTCCACCTCGTAGCGACACTTATCAATGACTCCCGGTTCACAGATCTTCAGGAGATCCTCTGCCACCCGCAGGGGGATCTCCTGTTCCCATTCGAGGCGACTGGCCCCGGACGCTCCCCCAATGCCTTTGATGGTGAGATAGCCCTTGTCCCCCTTGATGCGCACCCGCACGGTCCTCTCCGGCACAGAGGACAAATACCCTTGAACGATGCGCGTCTGCTTTTTCGCCAGATGTTTGAAGGGACCTTTCACCAAGAACTTGCGCTCTATCTCCCGGCCCATGCGGCAACTCCTTTGTTTCGGCCTCAAGCTTCAGAAGCGCACCCGGAACACCGAGGACTCGGGAAGCGGCGCCATGCCAATGATGCGCTTGATGGCCAGCAGATAGTTCACATTCTCATAGCCAGTGAGGCCGACCATCTCCTTCGCCTGCAGAATTGCTTCCGCGGACTCGGACTCGATGCTGGCAGTCATGATCTTTGCACCGTTTACATAGACATCGGCCAGCTCGGCAATACAACCGTTGATGGTAAAGCCAAAACGACGCTTGAAGACGTGTACCGCCACCAAGGAAGGGTGGGGAAGTATCAGCTCTCGGAGGAACTGAGGCAAGGTGTAGGACTGGCGTTTGAACTCTGGACTGGCCACACCAAAGGCGGGGAACACCTGCTCGCGTATGACCTCCGCAGCCATCGGGAACTGACCCTTCATGCGCGGGTTCCACTGCTCAAGGCCAAGCTTCTTCTGCACCAAGACCTTGATGTCCATCAACTGGTCACGGATCTTGGTATTGTTGTCATTGTTCTCAGAAGAGACGATATAGATCTCCAGGCTTTCACGGATCTGTTCCACCGGGCTCAGTGTCCGCATCCTCTCCTCTATCAGGCCAAAGTTCTGCGCAAACGCCCGAAACTCGAATCTTGGTCTCACTTCTGCCATCGATTGTCCTCCGCGCTCCTCGTGTACTTTTCTTGCTGACCTTACACCGCTTCTGTCGTGGGGGGTGCCCTCATCACGTGCCGGCTGCTGCCTACTTCCGTGGCGCTT
>JBBIKH010000003.1:0-39290 GCA_037445575.1 bacterium | reverse complement strand
CAGCGGTGGAAAGGGAGCTAGCCACCGCCCGGGCTATATTGTTTCTTCATGCAAGCAAGATGCCAGCCGCGCCCATCGGGAAATCAAGAAGTTACCGGCGATGAGGGCAACGCGAAGTCGGCACCTGCTGAAATTTCGACGCCCTTCTGCCGAGAATTCGACAAAGAGCTTGCTTTTTCGTTGCGCAAGATCTAAATTAGTATGTGGTTCACAGGGCATAGACTTGGCCACTGTGCACACCGCTGCATTGTACCTGAGCTGTGGCCCCAAGATGGTGGGGTGCGCACTGAGCTGGGGGAACCCCTCACCAGGTGTCCTGCTCCGCTGTCGAGCATCGGGAGGAAAGATGCTGCGCAGGTGGGCGTATGCCGTGATCCCTTTTCTCCTCTTGGCCGCGATCTCCTTAGTTCTATACGCGGTCGTCATGGACATCCGCACCACGTCCCGCCCGGCAAGGACGGAGCCTCCGGACATGGCCACTGCCAAGCGAGACACCATCTTTGTGGGGGTGGTCTCGCGCTTTGCACCAAGCCTCATCTACGAGGGATACCAACCTACCATCGACTACCTCAATGCCTCCACCCCTTATCATTTCGCCCTCCGCTTGGGCAGGTCCTATGAGGAAACGATAAAGCAACTAGACCGCGGGGAGATCCATCTGGCCTTTGTGGGCACCTATGTGTACGTAAAGGAGCGCCAACACTACCCCATCCGCTGCATCCTGAGGCCTCGCAACAGGCAGCACCAGCCCTATTTTCGTTCCGTGCTCGTCACCCGGGCGGACAGCCCCATCGCCGGCCCGGGCGACCTTGGAGGGAAACGCCTTGCTCTGCCGTCGCCTCTGTCCTTTTCTGCCAACTGGATGCTGCGGGCCGAACTGCCCGCGCACGGTTTGCGGCCGCAGGACCTTGGGGCGGTGCGCCACTTTGATTTTCATCACACCGTTATCTATGAGATCCTGAGCGGGCGATTCGACGCGGGCGTGGTGAAAGATCGGGTGGCGGAGGAGTTTCTGGACAAGGGGATCCGCATTGTCTCCGCTTCCCCGCCGATTCCCGGCTCGCCCCTCATTGTGAGGAGCGACCTGGACTCGGCGCTGGTCTCCGCAGTCCGCGAAGCACTGCTGCGGATAGACGCTCGCAGACCCGAGTACCGACGGCTCCTCCACGATTGGGATCCCGAGTTCATCCATGGATTCGCTCCGGCCGAAGACAGTGACTACGACGGCGCCGATCGCGTCCTGGTCACGGGCAGGGATGACCTATGAGGGCGGGCAGGAGCCTGAAGACGCGCATCTTGCTCTTCCTGGGAGGGCTGACTGCGGTTCTCATGATGGTCATGCTCGTGAGCGTCCTGTTGCGCTGGCGCACCCTTGTCTTGGACACTCATCGCCAGAAGGCCTTGGCCGTGGCCCAGACCTTCGCGTCTTCGTTGCTCGATGCTCTGATCTACCAAGAGAGCAGGCCGCTGCGCGACGAAGAGTTCTTAGCCAACCACATCCACAGATTTCTCGTGGTGAATCCGGACATCAAGAGCCTGGCCTTGTACGACCCACGCGGCACCCCCATTTTCCGAAGTCAACTGGCCGAGACCGCCGACCTGCCCGAGCCATTTGGTCACGTCTCGCCCTTGGAGGAACCTCTGATCCGGATCTATCGCTCGCAAGCTCTGGGCTGGGTCATTGAAACTACGTTGTTCTTGAGGATCCACAACAGGGAATGGGGCTGGCTGAGAATGGCCTTTGATGCCGAGCCGGTTCGCACTCAGTTGCGCGCCCTTTTCTTTCTTTTCTATGGGCTCGGCGTCGGCTTCGTCCTTGTCCTCTTGGGGGCCGCGTATCTGATCGTCGATCGTCTGACCCGGTCCCTCCGGCAGCTGGTGGAGGAGATGCAACAATTCGACCTCGAGCGCCCCTTACCAACAAAACTCAAGCCAGGGGACGACGAGGTCGGCCAGTTGGCCAGCAGTTTCAACACGCTCAAGGACCGCCTCGTCCAATCGCGACGGCAACTGCTGGACGCGCAACGCCAGATCTACCATGCCGAGAAATTGGCTTCGATTGGCCGCCTTGCGGCAGGAGTGGCGCATGAAATCAACAACCCACTGCACGGCCTGAAGAGTTGCCTGTTCACCATACAAGAGGAGGCACACAACGCAGAGGAGGTGAGAAGATTCGCCTCCCTTGCCGACGAGGCCGCCACCCGTATCTCCAACGTAGTGGAAAAGCTGCTCAACTTCTCCCGCCAGAAGGCGCAGCAGAGGTCGGCTATGGACCTCAATGAGGTCGTCGACAAAGCCTTGGCCCTTCTGGCCTACCGAATAGACAAAGAGAAGATCACTATTGTCAAGGAGCTGGACCCCGCCCTGCCTACCATCTACGCCGATGCAGAGCTCCTCGGCCAGGTGGTCGTGAACATGCTCATCAACAGTTGTGACAGCATGCAGGAGGGGGGCGAGATCCGCATCAGCACAAGCCTATCTGACAACGCCCACGTCCGCATCCTCATTGCCGACACCGGTTGCGGCATCCCGGAAGAGCACCTGGACAAGATATTTGATCCCTTTTTCACCACCAAGGAGGATGGCCGCGGCACCGGACTAGGGTTGTCAGTGAGCTTGGGGATTGTCGAGGCACACGGAGGAAGCATCCACGTGAGCAGCCAAGTGGGGGTGGGCACAACCTTTCTGGTCACCCTTCCCATCGGAGCTGAGCCATGAAAGTACTGCTCGTCGAAGACGAGAACGTCTCGCGCATTGCTCTAGCCGAGGCGCTGAGGAAGGCGGGGTACGAGGTGGTTGCCTGTGAGACTGGTAACGAGGGCCTGGAATGGATTGAGGAAGACCGCTTCGAGGCGGTCATCACCGACCTGCGCCTGCCGGATGTGGATGGCATAGAGATCCTGAAGGCTGCAAAGCAGAAGGAAAAGGAATGTGCAGTAATTGTCGTCACCGCCTATGGGACGGTGGAAACTGCCGTTGAGGCTCTGAAGCTGGGTGCCTACGACTATCTGACCAAACCATTCGCCACAGACAAGCTCCTTACCATGCTGAAGAACATCCGGCAGCTCCACGAGCTGCTCCGCGAAAACATCCAGCTGAAGAAGTGGATGAGGAGCTATCAGGAGCAGGAGATTGTCGGCAACTCCCCTGCCATCCGCAAGGTGGTGGAGGTCTTGCGGACAGTAGCACCTACCGACTACACCGTGCTCATTCAGGGGGAAAGTGGCACCGGCAAGGAGGTGGCAGCACGCTTCCTGCACCGCTGCAGCGAACGGCGGCAAGGACCCTTCGTCGCCGTCAATTGTGCTGCTTTACCAGAAAGCTTATTGGAAAGCGAGCTCTTTGGCTATGAAAAGGGGGCTTTCACCGGAGCGCTCCGCCGCCATCAGGGCTACATTGAGCGTTCGCAAGGGGGGACGTTGTTCGTAGACGATGTGGATGACCTCCCTTTGCGTCTGCAGGTCAAGCTGCTGCGTGTGCTCCAAGAAAGGGAAATCCAGCGCCTGGGCGGGGACCACCCCATTCCGGTGGATTTCCGGCTCGTGGCGGCAAGCAAGTCTGACTTGCGGCAGATGGTTGCCTCTGGCGCCTTTCGGGAGGATCTCTACTACCGCCTCAACATTATCACCGTGGTCATGCCCCCTCTGCGCGATCGCCGCGAAGACATCCCTGTGCTGATCGACTACTTCGTCAGGAAATACCACCACGGCAAGGGGCAACCCAGCCTCACGCGCGCCCAACTCGAGCAAATGATGGCCTACCCTTGGCCGGGCAATGTGCGGGAATTGGAGAACGTGGTGCAGCGCATGCTGGCCTTGCCGCAAGGTGTGGATCTGCTCGACCTAGAAGCCCCTTCCGCGCCCGCAGCTCCCCTGCCTCAAGGGCTGGCGCCCGCGGATGAGCAACCTGAGGAACTGCCGCCGCTGCAGCAATTCCTGAAGGCGCAGGAGTACGAACTTATCTCCAAGGCCATGCGCCTAGCACGCAACAACATCAGCCGGGCAGCCCGTCTCCTGAGGGTGCCGCGCACCACCCTGCAGTGCAAACTGGAGAAGATGCGATTCAGCGTTCCCAGAGACTCATAGCCGGCCCTTTGGCGCCATCACACCGTGGGTGTGGACAGCCCACCCCGACGGTGCCTGCAGCATGCTGAAGGCGTGAGGTTGTGCATCCATGTAAAGCTCAATCCTCTGGCAAACGCCTAGTGCTGTGTGCCGCGGCAAGCAGGGCCTAAAGGTCGTAGCAACCCACGCACGTGGGCACCCCCTTTCGACGAGGGAAATGGCACGTGTCGTATTGCCGGCGGAACACGGTCCGGCTACCGCGATTGCCCCCTCGCTGGGGTCGACTGGGCTTGCTCAGGCAAGAAAGCGGGGAGTGAAGGTGGCTTTGCGGGTAAGCCCGAGAGCGTAGTCTCATCAGAGTGGACTAGGGCATAAGCACGCGCTGATCAAGCAGGCGGGCAAGACCTGCGCTGTCCTTGGGCGACCAGCCGAAGGAACGACGCCAGACCTGGTCACTCTCCATGCACAGATAGACGGCAACTTGCGGCGCGTACCGCTTGATGCGTTGATACAGCCAGCGGAACATCTCCTCACGAAGTGGACGGAAGTAACGCCATTTGCCGTCCTCCCCCGGGACGAGCTCACCAAGAGGAAGGGCGCTCCGTGGGTAGCGCGTGCGGATGAGGCGGTCCATCTGCGCCGGGTAACGCAGGGCCCCCAGGCTGATCCAGACGATGTTCTCCGGCCGCACCAAGCTGAAAAGTTGGTCAACCACATCCTGATAATCCTGCTGCCATCCTTCGTACCAGATGAGCGGGTCAAAGTGGAAACCAAGGCGGTACCCTGCCCCCTGGGCCAGGCGAGCCGCTTCCAGACGCCGCATCAGGGGGGCAGTCCTTGCCTCATGGGCCGTGCGCATTGCCTCGCTGTTCAATGACCAGGAGAGCACAGTCCGCCGCCCGTGATCAATTCCCAGCAACGACTCTATGCGGTCACTCTTGGTTTTGAGCTCGAGCAACGCCTGCTTTTGATCGGCGAAATAGCGCACGAGTTCCCCATTGAGGTCGGTGAGGTGATCGCAGACTAGGCTGTCTGCCAGTTCCCCGCTCCCAATCCTGACCACTCGCCTTGTCTGCTGCAGCAATTCATCCAGCTCACGCCAAAGGTCATCGGTGTTGACGAACAGGGTGATCATTGGCCTGGACAAGTAGCCCTGGAGGATACAGTACTCGCAGGCCATGTCACAACCCATGGCGACATTAAGGTTCAGATAGCCGCAACACAGGTACCCTCTGGTGCCGGGACAGCGCTTCACGAATCGACCGCGCTGCCTGGCCAAGACCAAGGCGTTGTGCGCTTCCACCTCCATAAGCTGCGGAGGACCCTCCCCTTCAGCCAGGACGACCGGGCGAACCCCTGGCAAGCGACTGAGCACTCGCTTGGTCAGAGGCAGGTCCGCCACCTCCTCCTCGACGAAGACATGCCTAGGGGCAAACGGTTCCGCGGGCATGGTGAGTTCCCCTCCATCTTATGGCAGAAGGAGGAGCTGCTGCAGCTCTGCGCATTGTGCAATTTTCTGCAAGCGCTCTGCCATCTGCCGCAGTTCCTCCTGGCTTGCGAACTGCAGCTGACAATACCATTCAGCCCCTTCGAAGTAAGGGGGAGGCGAGAGGCGAATGTTGGCCGGCAGGGACAATTGCCGCACCAGTTCTGCATACCGCCTCCGGGCGAGCGCCAGACGGGGGAAACGCCGCTCTCGCAGCCAGCCCAGCACCCGCTCGGCCTTGTGAGCAGGGCTCAGCTCTTGCTCCTGCATAGCTGCCCGCAGTTCCGGAGAGGCAACCAGTTCTCTGATGCTGAGCGCCTCCCTTCGCGCCACATCGTATGCAAGACGGATCAACTCCCGCTGGTAGTTCTTGCCCAAACGCAGCGCTGCGATGACGGCAAACAGGGCGCGCGCCTCGTCAGGTGCCATCTCCACGAGCTGAAACGCCGCCTCCTGTGAAAGCCACTCCTCCGCCAGCCACTCGCGCATCGGCTCTTCAAGGGCCGCAAGGCGTAGATACCGTTCCACCAGCTCGGTGCTACTGCCAAGGCCCAACAGGGGCATGTAACGACGCGCCAGGTCCCCTTTCGGGATGCGAAACTGCCCATGAAGCTTGGCAAGCACGATGGCGCACTCCACGGTATTGAGTTGGCGCACTCCGAGGTTGTCGCACACGGCCCAGATGAAGAGGGATAGCTCTGGGGCAACATTCTCCACACACCAGGCCGTGATCTTCTTTGCCCCTTGCTCTTGGCAGAAGGCACAGCGGCGAAAACCGGCCACGATGCGCCACCGTCCGTCCTGCTTCCGCTGGAGAGTGGGGGGATTGATCACGCCGGCGGTGCGCAAGGAATCGATTAAAGTCGATGGCACCGCCCCGTAGCTGATCTGGTAGTAGGGGTCGTGGAGGTCAATTTCCGCCAGGCTCACCTTAGCCAGCCTGCGATCGATCTGCTCCTGGAAGTCCATGGTCCACATTCCTCCAAGCGGGCGCCGAGGCTGCAACATGGTCTTGCGAAGTGTACAACAACCGCTGTTGAAAGTCAAGGAGAAAAGGTCCTGGGCGCAAATAGGTGTTGACAATCGTGGGATTTTTTCTTATCATAGTGCAGTGCGAGGTAATGACCGTACCGTTGGAAGGGAGCGGAAATGACGGCCTTTCTCGAACAGCTTCTGCGCATCTCCCAGACACTTGCCGACTTTATGTGGGGCAACTGGATGGTCATCCTCCTCTGCGGCACTGGCGTAGTGCTGACGGTGGTGACGCGGGGCATCCAGGTGCGCAAATTCTTTCTGTCCTTGAAGTTTGCCCTGAGCGGAGCTTCAAAAAAAAGCTCCGTACACGAGAAGCAGGGGGACATTTCGCCGTTTGCCGCCTTGATGACTGCCTTGGCGGCCACCGTGGGGAACGGTAACATCGCCGGTGTGGCTACGGCCATCGCCACCGGTGGCCCAGGCGCGCCATTCTGGATGTGGGTCTCCGCCATCTTCGGCATGGCCACCAAGTACGCGGAAGGGTTCCTGGGCGTCAAATACCGCAAAGTGGCAGAAGACGGCTCCATGGCCGGCGGGCCCATGTATTACTGCCGCTACGGCATCAAATGGCAGCCTCTGGCAAAGACGCTGGGGATGGTATTTGCTGTGTGCGGCGCCTTTACGGCTCTGTTCGGCACCGGCAACATGATGCAGTCCAATTCCATGGCCCTGGCCTTCAAAACGCAGTTTCAGGTGCCCACGCTGGTGAGCGCGGTGGTGATCACCCTGCTTGTGGGGTTGGTGATCATCGGCGGCATCAAACGGATCGGGGCAGTGGCTGAGCGCTTAGTCCCCGCTATGATCCTGTTCTATCTCGCAGGGGCGCTCATTATTCTCATTGCGAGGGCGACGGCTATCGATGATGCCTTTGTCTTGATCGTGCGCTCGGCCTTTTCCCTGCAAGCGGCGGGCGGCGCCTTGCTCGGCACCAGCGTGCAAAAGGCGATCAGTCTGGGCGTACGACGCGGGGTCCTTTCCAACGAGGCGGGCCTCGGATCGGCGGCCATCGCCCAAGCGGCTGCCAAGTCGCCTGATCCCACCTACAATGGGCTCGTCGCCATGACCGGCGTATTCATCGATACTCTGCTCGTGAACACCCTAACCACCTTGACCATCGTGGTTACGGGGGTGTGGGTGCTCACACCGGCGGCGGGGGTGGAGTTGCTGCGAGAGGGAAGTCGCCTGGCCCCGGAGGTTCTAGCTACCCTGCCCAAGGCTGCCCAGGAGTTTGCAACCCGCATCGGGTACGACCTTTCGAACGGCGGGCTGTCAAGCACGGCCCTCACCACCACGGCCTTCAATTCGGTCATCCCCTTCGGCGGTTGGATCGTTGCTATTGGCTCGTTCCTGTTCGGCTACACCACGCTGATCGGTTGGGCATACTATGGGGAACAGTGCATCGAGTACATCTGGGGCGTAAAGTCCACCATGCCCTACCGCTTCGTGTACATCACTTTGCTCTTCCTTGGCGCGCTTATGACCGGCAAATACCTGAACATCGTGTGGTACATTGGCGATACCGCGAATGCCATCATGGCCTTCCCCAATCTCGTGGGGCTGTTGCTACTTTCTGGGGTGGTCGCGCGTGTGACCCGGCACCATTTCTTGGAGCAAATGTAGCATGAATCGAGGGGCAGATAGCGCGCGTCAGGGGAAAGAGAGTAGGCATTACGTCTACATCGTCCGCTGCAGGGACGGGTCGTACTACACCGGCTGCACCAAGGATGTCGCCGAGCGTTTGCGCCGGCATAACGGCGAGCTACCCGGCGGCGCGCGCTACACGCGCACGCGCCGACCCGTTGTCCTCGTCCATTGGGAGGAATGCGCTTCCCTCACAGAAGCACGGCGTCGTGAGCAGGCCCTGAAGCGCCTTTCCAGGACAGCCAAGGAAAGCCTCATCTGCGCCCCCCGTTCCCGAGAGCATCGGCAACGCCCTCCAACCGATAGCTCGGCGTCGGTGGGAGCTGCCACCCACAAGAAAAAGACCACGACGCGCATCAAGGTGGACGAGTTGTACAAGTCCCTGCGCAAGCCGCTGCCCAAGCCTACGGTTGTCCACCGCGACCGGAAGCGCTACTCCCGGAAGCAAAAGCACCCGCTGCCGCCCGAGGAGGAGGCCTGAGTGGCTGGAAGAGGTGCGGTAGGGATATGCCCGCCGTCCTGATCAAGGAGATTCGCTGCAAGTCCGCTTTGACCCCTTCTCGCATCGCCGGCATCGATTACGCGCTGAACCCTTACGTCGGGTGTGCGCACGGGTGTCGCTACTGCTACGCAGACTTTATGCGGCGCTTCACCAATCACCGGGAGCCGTGGGGGAGGTTCGTCGACGTGAGGGTAAATGCAGCGGACCAGCTGGAGAGGGATGTGGCGCGGCTCCGCCCAGGCGTCGTCTCGCTGGGCACGGTGACCGACCCATATCAGCCGCTGGAGCGACGCTACGCCGTTTCCCGTCGCTGTCTCGAGGTGTTGGCGCGCACGCTGTTTCCGGTCTCCATCCTTACCAAGTCGCCGCTTGTCACGCGCGATCTTGATGTGCTGCGTGCACTCCCGGAATGCGAAGTGGGGTTGACCATCACCACCGACGACGAGCGAATGCGCCGCCTGTTTGAGCCCCATGCGCCACCCATCGCCGAACGGCTCACGGCGCTAGCTGCCCTCAAGGCCGCAGGCGTGCGCACCTACGCCTTTGTCGGGCCGGCCCTCCCCATGAACCCGCAACGCCTGGCAGCAATGCTGCAAGGACTCGTCGACGAGGTGCTCGTTGACCGGATGAACTACGCCCACAAGGTACTATCGATCTACCGGAGGGAAGGACTGACAAAGTTTCTGTCCAGCTCCTATTTTGAGGAAGTCCAGGCAGCGATGTCTAGCCTGACGGCCAGCTGAATGCGCAGCTGGGAGCCCGCATTTGCGACGTGCATTTGTGATGTATCTTTGCTATCTTTGCAATGTGCAGAACGTGGGTATGCCCTGTGCGCTGAAGGAAGGCTTGCGTTGGAGAGAGACCGCGAGCAGGTGAGCTATGGCCGCCCCGCGTGAGGCCTTGCAACAAACCAGGAACGCCGCGGAAGTGGCAATCTGGTGCGAGCAGCTGCGCGCATGCGCTGTCGGCAAAAAGATAGTGAACGCCGACTTCCCTGGAGCGTATGCTCCGCATCTACCCCCACATCCGCAAGCCCTCCTGTGGGGCTCACGCGTGGCTGGAGTCCGACGCGTCGCCGCTTGCCTGCTCATTGACATGGACACGAGGCTCTCACTGGCGCTCCAGTTCGCCGGTGGAGGAAGCATTCGCTGGCTAGAGCAACAAGGAACGGACTGCCGTCATGACGGGATCGTAGTTCGCTTCCAGGAGAACACCTGCTTGCTGGTGGGGTTGCCTGCACCGGAAGCGGCGAGGTTAGTGCCAACCGCCAACGTCCATCGTCAGCCTCCGCTCAAGGGATTGGGACCCGACGTGCTTTCGGCTGACTTTGACATGGAGGTGCTCCGTGCCACCCTCGCGCGCAGTGCGGGGAGGCTGGTGCGTACCCTACTGCTCGACCCGCGGCGCATCGCAGGGCTCGATGGCCCGACCGCCGACGAGATCCTCCTGCACGCCCGTCTCCACCCGCGGACGAAGGCAGGCTGCCTCACCCTGCCGCAACAGCGGGCCCTGTTGGAAGCAACCAGGGTTGTGCTCCACAAGGTGCTGGAAAAAGGGGGAACGGCGACCACGGGCTTTGTCGACGTGTACGGCAAAGCCGGCAGATTTCGCGCCATCGGCTGGGATGCTCGCAACCGCACATGCTGGCGATGCGGGAGCCCCGTGGCAAGCATACTGTGCGGGAGGCAGCGGTGCTTTGTCTGCCCCCTGTGCCAGGAACCGCCGGCGATGAGCCGAACCCGTTTGCGCCGCCACCATCGTCAAGGCAGATCAACATGACCGTGCAGGAGCTCGTGCGCTGGCACTTGGCGCATCACCGCAATCTGCAGGTGCAAGACGTGTACAAAATGCTCTACCAGGCGGTGTTCGGCCCGGGGCATGTGCTGGCACACCCGGAGGAGGCTTTTTCCGCGCTCGCGGAAGAGTTTGCCCACCTCAAGCCGGACGCTGGCGAGCTTTTGCTAGAACCTATCTCGCCGTCCGGAACAGCGTTGCGCCTCAACCTGCGCCCGTACAAGCAACGGGGTGGCGATCTGACCGCTCTGTGGCAGGCGCTTCTGCAGTCGGCCAGAGGGCTTAGCGGCAGCAAGGAGGAGCTCTTGGCCCTCTGGGACCAGTTCGCGCACTGTGTGCGGCAAGGAGAACTCCCTTTTGCCTTCGCTGAGGTGGAGGAAATAGACGCCTTGCTGAGGGCAGGTGGCGTGGCCGCTATGCACCACTCCGATGCCTACCGGCGCGCCAACGCGCCCGCCTACCGCGTGCTCACCGCAGAGGCGGTCGGCCACCTGTTTGCCTCACCGCGCCAAAAGCAAAAGGCCAACGCAGAGTAGCGGCATGCACCAAAGCTGGAGGGCAGAATGTCCTGCTACCTACGCCACTTGAAGGAAGAACTGGCGGCGGCCAATATCCAGTTGACCTCCGCCAACCGCCGGCAGGTGGACCAACTGCTCCACCAACTTGTGGGAGTGCCCTACAAGGACTGTTCGGCAGCGTGGAAGAAGATAAAGGAGGAGCTGCGCGGCGAACCGGAGCGTCGCGCTGAGTTTGTCGCACATCTACGCGCTATGTGGGCGGCAAGCAACCAGTAGCTGGCAAGAGCGAGGAGGATTATGGGCAAGACGTTTGCGGAAAAGGTGCTCGCCCGCAAGGCGGGCAAGGAGGTCGTGGCTGGCGAGATCGTGGAGGTCCAGCCCGACGTGGCCATGAGTCACGACAACACCGCGGCCATCGCCAAGACGTTCTATAGCATCGGCGTGGACAAGGTGTTCAATCCGGACATGCACGTGGTCATCCTGGACCACTGCGTGCCTGCTGCCAACGAAAAGTTCGCTCAGAACCACAAAGAGGCGCGCGAGTTCGTGGCTAAACAGGGGATCAAACACTTTTACGATATTCATCGCGGCATCTGCCACCAGGTGCTTCCGGAGGAGGGCTTTGCCCTTCCTGGCGAGCTCATCGTGGGGAGTGACTCCCACTCCACCACCTACGGCGCCTTCGGGGCCTTTGCCACGGGGATCGGTCGTAGCGAGATGGCGGTTATCTTCGCCACCGGCAAAATTTGGCTGCGCGTGCCAGAAACCATGCGCGTGGTAATCACCGGCACCCTCCCGGAGGGGATCTCAGCCAAGGATGTCATCCTGTACATCATTGGCAAGGTGACGGCCGACGGCGCGTTGTACAAAGCTGTGGAGTTCACCGGCCCCACCGTGCAGGGAATGAGCATCGCCAGTAGGATGGTTCTAACCAACATGGCGGTGGAGATGGGCGCAAAGATCGGCTATGTGGAGCCCGACGACAAGACCCTGGCATGGCTCGAAGGTCGGGCGCGTCGCCCCTTCCAAGTAGTGAGGTCAGACCCGGACGCCGCCATGGAGGAAATGGTCTTTGACGTCAGCAACCTCGAACCCATGGTCGCCTGCCCGCATGCCGTTGACAACGTCAAACCGGTGCGCGAGGTAAAGGGGGTGAAGGTGGACCAGGTCTTCTTCGGCTCCTGCACCAACGGTCGGCTGGAGGACTTTGCCGAGGTTGTAAGTGTGCTCCGTGGCAAGCGCATCCACCCGCGCACGCGCATGGTGGTGATTCCGGCCTCGCAGCAGGTGCTCAAGGAGGCACTGGCGGCAGGGTACATCGCCGAGCTGGTGGAGGCAGGGGCCGTGATTGTCAACCCAGGGTGTGGCCCCTGCATGGGCAACCACGAAGGGATCATGGCGCCGGGGGAGGTCACCCTCAGCACGTCCAACCGTAACTTCAAGGGGCGTTTTGGGTGCAAGGAAGCCGAGATTTACCTTGCCAGCCCGCGCACGGCGGCAGCCACAGCCCTCACCGGCACCATCACCGACTTTCGCGACCTCATGTAAAGACCGAAAGGAGAAGCAGCAGCAATGAGCACCATCCGAGGACGAGCCTGGAAATACGGCGACGACGTTAACACGGACGTGATCTTCCCGGGCAAGTACACCTACACAGTGACCGACCCGGCCGAGATGGCCACAGTTGCCATGGAAGACCTCGATCCCCGCTTTGCGAAGGAAGTAAAGCCTGGTGACGTGGTCGTAGGGGGTAAGAACTTTGGTTGCGGGAGTTCGCGGGAACAGGCTGCCTTCTGCCTCAAGTACGCCGGAGTTGGTGCCGTCATCGCCAAATCGTTTTCGCGCCTGTACTTTCGCAATTGCATCAACGCCGGCCTGCCAGTCATTCAATGTCCAGAAGCTGTTGAAGCCATTGAGGACGGTCAGACGGTGGAAATCGATCTCACGGCAGGGAGGGTGCTGGTAGGCTCACACTCCTTTTCCTTCCCACCCCTGCCACCGGAGGTCATCGGCATCTTCGAGGCCGGCGGGCTGATCCCATTCACCCGCAAGCGATTGGGTATCGAGTAGCCTTGCCGGCTGACCAGTGCCGCTCACGGAGGACAGCGCGCCCATGCCGTGAGCCGGGAGCCAACCGCCCAGTCTCCAAGGCCTGGCGGAAGCGCATGCGCGTGCCCCTTTACCAAGCCCTCAGGGCCGTGCCTGCGACGGAAGATAGCGTGCACACAATCATGAGAGATGTTCGGATACTAGTGCGGTGCACGGCGAGAGTTATGGTCTCGGCAGGGCATGAGAAAGCGCGACGCAGCACCCCAGGGGCAACGCAACTGTGCGGATGGAAGGTGGAAACGGAAAAAAGTGCGTTTGTCGGGTACTGAATCGCGCCTCATTGTGTGGCGGGGCCGACGGGACTCGAACCCGCGACCTCTGGCTTGACAGGCCAGTGTGCTAACCAAGCTGCACCACGACCCCGTTCAGGTGGGCGATACTGGACTCGAACCAGTGACCTCCTGCTTGTAAGGCAGGCGCTCTGAACCACCTGAGCTAACCGCCCGGCTCTATGCCACCGGGGAGGAGGACCTCGTCCCCACTATTGCTGCTCGCCGCTTCGCTCCCCTTGGTTCTTGCCCCTCCACAAGATAGCTAAGGGCATGATCACACAGTAGCCCGTTACCAACAGAATGGGGGCCACCGTGAGGGTGAGAAAGCCATTGACCGGCGGCTGCGCAAGGCAGACATAGCCGACAATGATCACCACCAGACCAATCGCCGCAAGGATATAGTTCGTCTTGCTGAGCGCGATCCCCTGTCGCCTTGCGTGCGCGTCGGTGCGCCCTGCTCTATGTCTGCTCGCTTCCTTCTTCATATCGGCAGGCCAAATATACAGAAAATTGTAATCACTGTCAAGCGGAAAGAAGGCGTCCGCCCGGTAGAAGGGCGGACCACCTGGCCCGCCCTGGATGCGTACACGTCTCTTGCCAGCCCCGCGATGCCGGGGCTCCAACGGTCAAGCTACTTGGTTGACAAAATTTTGTAGACTCCTGTCCCACAGTGGGGGCATTTGCCCTTCAGTGCGGGGCGACCGTTTTTCATCGTCACGCGCTGCGCGTTAGCGATGTCCACGGTCTTACGGCACTTGACACAAAACGCCTGGTCTGCCACGGGGCTCACCTCCTTCCGGGCCTGAGGGTGGGGCTATCAACTGCCCTCAAATGTAGCAAATCCTGGGACAATGTCAAGTAAAATGTGCGGACCGGTCGTTAGGCCGAGAACACTCTTGCGATGCGAATCCGCCGCCGCCAAGGGGCCTGGTCAGACCCCCGCAGGGTCATACCGTCGCCCATGGGGCGCAACGAGAGCGCCCCGCGCTACACATCCGCGGAGGATCCCACCGGCCATGGTCCCCGCGGCAATGACAGCACAACCTCCTGGTCTCACCTGCACGATGGCTTACTTCTGCCCTAACCACCAGCAGGGCCTAGCAGTCACCGCCAGCTACCCTCAGCGTCCGGGCCCCACCGAGGCGCCTCCCGTTATGGCACCGGCTGAGGTACCCCTCCTTTCCGTTTCACACGCCTCCTTGCCCGCGCGCAGCCGAAAAATGGCTCCTTCGCGATGACGAAGCATCGAACCGAACACTCTTCAGGCCCGGAGATGGCACCTCCTCCCCTGATCCCTCATCGTCTCCGCCGGAACGCCTTCTCATTGCCCCGGCCACAGATCAAGCGGGAGTAGCGGCAGCGGTTGCGCGGGATGGCGCGCGACAAACCGCAGATACCGGAGCCCTGCTGGTGGCAAGGCAGCCGCACTGCTGACGGGGGCCACTCTGGGCACCAACACCTCCGGGTTGACCAGCTCAGGCTGCGGAAACTCGACCACATCCACGCGGCCAGCCGGTAGGTGTGCGCGCTCTCTGGCCAACTGGAGGGCATGCTGCAGCCCTCCAAGGTTGTCAACCAGGCGCCTGGCTTTTGCCGCCGCACCGGACCAAATGCGACCTTGGGCGATTTCCTCCACCTCGGCCGGGGTCATCTTCCGCCCCTGGGCCACCTTGTTCACAAACCCCCGGTACATGGCGCGGATCAACTCCTCGGTGCGTGCCCGTTCCTCCGCGGTCAGGTTTCTGTCGGGTATTTGCACCCCCAGCACGGGAAGGGTGATGCCAAAGCCCAGATCGGCATGATCCCCCACCTGTACGTGGTCGCTGGTCATCCCCAGCTGCTCACCTATCCCCTTGTTCCAGAGCCAGCCACCGATTACGCCAATAGAGCCGGTGATGGTGGCCGGGGTAGAGACTATTGCATCCCCGTACATCGAGAGCCAATACCCGCCGGAGCCAGCGACGCTGCCCTGACTCACGATTACCGGTTTCTTCTCTTGGCACTTGCGCACCGCCTCAGCCACAAGGTCCGAGGCGAGGGCATCGCCTCCCGGTGAGTCGACACGGAGGACCACCGCTTTGACCCGGCGCCGGTTCGCCAGCTTCAACAACACTTTCTCCAGCTTCCGCGCCCTGATCCCTTCGTCCATGGCGCACTCACCGATGGCATAGACCACCGCCACCTGCGGCCTGCTGCCCCAGTCGCGAGGTGGGTACTGACGACCAGCAAGCCCTGCCGGGGAGAGCGCTCGCTTCTTGCCTCCCGTGGTGGCAGCGATGAGCTGGTCGATGTCCTTCCACCTGCCCACGGTGTCCACAAGTTGCGCGCGCATCGCCTGCTCCGGCAGGAAGAGAACCCCAGCATTGATCAACGAATCAAAGTACACTGGGGAAAAGCCCCGCGACGTCGACACCTCTTCTTTCACCAAGGCATATTGGTCCTGGAGCCAGGCAAGCCTTTGTTCCCGGTCTGCTTCCGACATCTGCTCCCTGCTCAGCACCTCAGAGGCGGACTTGTAGCGGAAGTAGCGCCATTCCTCGTAGCCGATGCCCATTTTGTCCAAGGTGCCTTTCAGGAAGGTGCGCCCGGAGACGTAGCCCGGGAGAGTAAGCATTCCCTCAGGGTCCATGACCAGTCGGTCCGCAACACTGGCTAGGTGGTACTCGGTCATGCCGCCGCGATCAAGGTAGACGACGATCTTCTTCCCGGCGCTCCGCACCTCTGCCAGTTGCCGCCTGATTTCCCATGCCAGCTGTGGGGTGAGACTGACACCTGACAGATTCAGCGCTACGGCGGCCACTCGCGGATCTTCTGCCGCGTGTCGCAAGGTGAAGAGCAGGTCGCTGAGCTGGTGACCAGGCACATCCAAGAGCCTATAGCGCTGGTACCTTACCTGACCCTTGAGCTCCATGATCAAGGAACATTTGCCACGCAAGAGGTACGAGTCCACCACGTTGGGTGTGGCCCTGCCGAGGCGGGCATGGTAGGCAAGATGATCCGGTCCTGCTCCTTTGTCGCCCCGGCGCTGTACGGCAAAGCCGGCTTTGCCCAGACTCGCACTCAGGCCGACGGTAAAGACCTCGTCGCGGAAGTACCGGCCTACAAGATGGATGCCAGGGAGAGGTTGGAGGGCCAGGCCCACGCTCCAGCGGCCATCGGTAAGGTGCTGCTGGTCATGCGCACTGAGGTCCCCAAAAAGGGTGAGCACGTCGCTTCCCAGCGGACGTAGGCCAAGCTCAATCACCACCTCACTGCGGTCCCGTCGGGGCGCGTGCCATGCACTCACGCCCAACGAGGCATGTCGCAGGGGACGTGCCAGTAGACCCCCATACCAGATCTCCCCATTGCCGTTGTTGGACCACCCATATCCCAGTCCCGCCGACATAGCCCCTCCCCCTGCAGCCAGGGAGGCACGGTACCAACGCACGCTGCGTGGCCCGGAACGGTCCTCCACCATCCCGAAGCCCATATGCGGTCCTGCGCTGAACAGCCCCCACTTAACAAGGTCCCCCTGGCGCGTCACAAACGACGCCCGCAGCTCGGGGCCGTGTACGTGCGGAAGGACGGCCGGATTCACGAACCCCAAGAGGCCGTTGGCAAGCGCTCCCGGTGGGGCAGACAGCAGCTCGTCATAGGCCCCGTAGAAAGGCAGCGATGATTGCCCTCTCGCCACAGCGGCAGACAACAGCAGCACCAGCGCCGCCACGGGCAGTTGCCAAAATCTTCTCATCGCCCACCTCCTTCTGTTACTCCCAAGGTTATCTCTCGCCTCGTGGCGCAGGCCTAACGGTCGCCGTTGAACTCATGCACTGCCTCGAACATGGCGACCAGGTTCTGCACCGGCGTATTCGCCTGCACGTTGTGCACCGCGTTGAAAACAAAGCCCCCATCACGCGCAAAGATCTCGCAGCGCCGCAGCACTTCGTCGCGCACCTGGGCGGGAGTTCCAAAGGGTAACGTCTTTTGCGTATCGACTCCACCGCCCCAGAATACGATCCGCTCGCCGTACGTGCGCTTCAGGTGTTCGGGGTCCATGCCTGCTGCCGAGCACTGCACAGGATTAATGATGTCGAAGCCAACCTCGATAAATGCCTCAATGAACGGCTCCACCGCCCCGCAGGAATGTTTAAAGGTCTTCCAGGAGGTGTGTTGGTGGATCCAGTCGTTGACCCGCTTGTAATAAGGTGCGTAGAGCGACCGAAAGGTCTCAACCGAGCAAAAGCTCGAGCTTTGCGTGCCAAAGTCTGTGCCGCAGACAAAGACCACATCCACGAGGTCCCCGACAATGGCGTGAATCCGCTCCAGGTTGGCCAACGCCACCTCGGTCTGAGCAGAGAACACCCGATGCAAGTAGTCCTGGCGGGTGACGGTGGAGATGTACCATTCCTCAATATCGCGTATGCCCTTGGGGTGCTTGAGGAAGGGAGCGGGCACCAGAGCGATATCGCCGAAGGCGGTGCCGCCGAAGCTGGCAACCACCGCCCTTGTGGAAGCGCTGAGCCGCCGCACCTCTCCCCGGTAGTGTTCCAGGTCGCGGTCGGAGAGAGGGACAAACTCCTCCAAGTTGTCCTGCGGGTTGAGGTGCGCTTCGGCAAGGGGAGGCTGACGCACAATGGTGTCAAAGAAAAACCCCCCAACCGGCATTCGTCCGCTTGGGGGCGCTGAGGTGTCCCCTTCTGGATAGATGAGCAGGTCCCCGTTCTTGTCCACGGTAGTGCGAAAGTGCTCTGAGACCAATACGACCTGTCCCCAGGGCAGTCGGAACTCGCGCCAGTTCTCATTGGGGAAGCCGAACATCGTGGTGCGGGCGTAGAGCCCCTCCACGTCGATGCCCAGCACCTGCTGCAGGTCTTCGTCAATCCAGCCAAGCATCTGGTAAGGCTCGTGAACCTTCACCGGTCGCCGTTCTAAGCCGTAGTACCCCCGCAATTTCTCCACACACGTCACGTGCATGCCGGTCACGCCGGTGCTTCCAAAGTCCACAGGCACCTTGTCAGGACTGCGGTGCGCCAAGGCTGTACGAACCCGCTCTCGACTGGTCATTTTTCTCCTCGCCAAACCTGTACAAAGCCACATACGGTCTAGGCTACTACCGCTTCCACGTGCAGGTCTCCCTCCTGATATGAGATGACGGCCTCTTTGGCCGTGGAGCGCAGCATCTGCCCATCGGTATGCAAGCGGCATTGCTCAGGGGATTCAGCCCTCTTGATGTCGATGCACAGGCGGCCGCCGCGGAAGGGAAAGTCCCCTTGAATGCGATTCACGCCAGGGAGCAGCTGGGGACGGATGTGCAGACCGTCCCCTCGCGGCCGCACGCCGGCAACGTGCTCCACCAACAGCCCCAACATCTCGGCCCAGGTCCACGGGATGATGCCGACCTGTGGACATGGTGGGCACGGCCTCGGCCCGTAGAATTCGAACCAGGCGCCAGATACCCCTCCAGGCACAGAGTTGAGCCAACGCAACACTCGCCACACCTTCTCCCCATCGCCGGCCTCAGCCAGAGCGCGCGCAACGAACAAGGAAGCAAACGGCCAGGGGCCCGGCGAGTCCGGCTCCGAAGATACGTGATAGCGCCCATAGCCTCCGATGTCCCACTGCTGGTTCCACAGCTGCTCCATATCGGCCAAGGTAGCCTGCGCTATCGGCAAGGTCGGATGCAGCATCTCCAGCGCGATGGGCAGCACACAGGAGGTATCCGGGTTGAGGTAGTGCGGCCCTGGCCCTGCCAAGGGCACGCTCGGGTGGAGCTGAGCTTCGGCTGAGGCTGTAATGGTGCGCTGCACCTGGCCGTCCAGCCCCCTCCTTTTGATGAGCCGGCCGCCCTCCACCAGACTATGGGTTGGGTGATGAAGAGCAGCGCCCCACAGCGAGGTCGCCTCCCTAGTCCAACGTTCCGCCTCGTTGGCATGCCCAAGGGCCCTGGCCATTTCAGCCGCTGCGTGCAAACCCACCGCAGCGTAGAGCTGATAGGTGAGTTCCATTCCAGGCAGTATTCCGTACAGGCGATGGCGCTCCCAGTACTCGCGGCTGTTCGCCAACAACCCTGAACCCGGGTGACGAAACACTGGCTGCAGCGGGAACTCCGCCACGGCCACCACCCGCTGCCACAATTGATCTGCGAAGCTGAGCTCACCGGTCCAGCGGCAGTAGGCGGCAAGCGCACTCAACAGCGCACCCCCTTGGTCGAGCTCTACCTCGTCTGGGTCGCGCCGCACACTGGAGTCCACCGTGTCCCCCTCCGGAGTCACAAACTCCGCAAACAGGCGCGCTAGCATGGTGCGAGCCAACTGGTGATGACCGGCCATGAGCAGGCCCAGCACCACCATAGATTGGTCCCGCACCCATTCGCGATTGTACTGCCAGATACTGCCGTCCATGCGACCTGAAGCGGAGATGGCTGCCGGCAGCTGCACCCGGGCGGCGTTGAAGTAGTGGTCCAAGAGCGGCTCCGCAAAGGAGAGGCTGGAAGGGGTCGTCAGTCTTTCTGCATGCGGGCGCGTCAACTCATCGGTTACGCCCTCCTCCAGAAGCACCCGACCATCTTCGAGGCGGTAACAGAGGTTCCAGCTTGCGGTATTGTCGAAGAGAGCAAGTTCCTTGCGCAGATGCTGACCGCGCAGGGCAGTGGTCAGGACGGCGTGGGGCATCCCTTGCGGGCTCCGCACTTTGACCTCCCGCACAAGCATCGGTCGATCGGGCCATGGACAGAAGAAGCACTCCGTCACCTGAGCGTCGCCTGCTGGCCAACTCACCTCCACCGCCGGCACTCCCTCCCTCGTGATCCAGTGCGCCTGCAAGAGTCGGCCATCTGGGTGCCAGGTTTGGCCTCCTGTGTGCAGCCCCAGCATGGTCCCCTCCAGTCCGGAGCCGTCCTCAAAGGTGAGTGCCTCACGCTTCTTGCCGAGACGCTCAGGATCCATCACCAGCAGCCCTAGCGGCGTGCCTTCCCCGGCCGGGGAGATTTGCACGGCCGCCTGGATGCGACCGTTGCCGAGCAAGAAGTAGTACGCGTCGCGCAAACGGGTACGTACATCCGGGTGCCCCTGTGAAGGGTCATCGTCGTATAGATGCTCCTTAAAGTCGATCATCTCCACTCCTTCCGCACATTTCCGTCAAACCCAACCCAGCTGCCGGTCGCTTGCTCACCCCAGAAGGGTAAGGAGCACGCACCTCAGAATCAAGGAGCGCCTCTGCGGGTAGAGCCGGCGCCAGCAGACGGGGAAGTATCCGGCCAGCAAGGCAGGCCCAGCGGAGCCTCTGCTTTGCTTACCGGACGCAAGAGGTGGGCTGGCGGGCAGCCTCTCCCGTCCCTGCGAACCTGGGCCGCCGGTGCCGAGTATCCCCCCGCGCTAGCGTCCTCATTTCCCTGGACAGCATGCGGCGTCCTAATATAGCCAATTCGCCTCCAGGCGTCAAGGATAAAGTTGCGTTCTCGTGGCCGGCCCTGGAGGGCACCGCCCGGAGGGAGAGAAAGCGGTTGCTATTTTTTTGCGGTTTTGCTACCTTCTCGTCGACTCAGCTCTTGCGCAGGCGATGGCGCAGAACTAGCACGAGGCGAAACGTGGAAGGCCTGGCCTCAGGCGGCATCTCGGCCATTGTGGTCACCTACAACAGTGAGCGATACATTCGCACCTGCCTGTCCTCTTTGCTGACCGCTCTCGATGGCATGCACGCAGAGGTGTGGGTGATTGACAACGGCTCAGCGGACGACACCTGCGCCATCGTGGAGGAGATTGGAGCGACAGCTCCCATGCCGGTGCATCTGTTGCGCAACCAGCGGAACTTGGGTTTTACCCGCGCCACAAACCAAGGGCTTGTGCGGGGGTCCGGCGGCTACGTGCTCCTGCTGAATCCAGACGTGCAGGTGCCTCGTGAGACGATTCGCTATCTGGTGCGTTTTCTGGAGTGTGAGCCATCGGTGGGCATAGTGGCACCGCAGTTGCGTTTCCCCGATGGGCAAGTGCAACCCTCTTGCCGGCGTTTTCCAAGGCGCCGTTACCTGTGCTTCGAAATGACCGGCCTCTCGCGGCTTTTCGCCAGGAGTCCCCTGTTCAACGGCTGGAAGATGGGCGATTTCGACCATCTGACGCGACGGGATGTTGATCAGCCCCAGGGAGCGTTTCTCCTGGCGCGCCGAGAGGCGGTCCGCTCGGTGGGCCTGCTGGATGAGCGGTTCGTCATGTTTTTCAGCGATGTGGATTGGTGCCGCCGCTTCTGGGATAAGGGGTGGCGGGTCGTATTCGTGCCGGAGGTGTACGCTGTCCACCACAAGGGGGCAAGCGTGTATGCGCACCGTGCACCAGCGCTCATCGCCTCGCACAAGGACTTTGCCAGGTATTTCCAGAAATATACGGCACGCTGCTCCCTATTTGGCGCATGCACCACGTGGCTGCTGCTCGCAAGCCTCTGGCCACGCCTGGCGTGGGCCAACTGCACCGGCAGCAGACAACAGAGGGAAGGGTAGGGAATGAGGAAGTTGGCCCATTCATGCGCTGTGCTCTGTGCATTTGCCCTCGCCGGACCGCTGGCCGCATTTGGCCAAGGTGAGCACCTGCAGGAGATCATTGTCAAGACCCGCCAGCCCCTACGGGCCCTGGGCAAGACCGCTACAGGCGAAGTGCACACAGGGCTCTCATCTCTGGATGAGCTCTGCGCAGCATTTAGCGTGCACCAGCTGCAAGCCACCTTCGTCCGCTCCGGCGCGACCCAGCACGCAGAACTGCGCCGCAGGATCGGCCTGGACCGCATCTATCAGCTGCGTCTGCCTGCTGACCGCGCCGCCGAATTCGTCGCCACCCTGGCTGCTGACCCCGACGTGGAGTACGTGCAGGTCAACCGCGCGTTCACTCTCCATTACCTGCCGAACGATCCTCTCCTTCCGACGCAGTGGGCGTTGCATCGGGTCCAGGTGGGCGCGGCCTGGGATGTGAACCACGGCTCCCGCGATGTGGTGGTGGGCGTCATCGACACCGGCATCGATTACGCCCATGAGGACCTTGCTGGCAACATCTGGGTCAACCCAGGAGAAGACCTCAACGCAAATGGCAAGGTGGATTCCACCGACTTTAACGGCGTAGACGATGACGACAACGGCTTTGTGGACGACGTGCAGGGCTGGGACTTTACCGACGCTCCGTACTTCCCCGATGGCGGGGACTACCTCGATCGAGACAACGACCCCATGGACGAGCACGGGCACGGCACCTGCGTGGCAGGGATCATCGCCGCGGTGGCCGACAATGGGGTGGGCATCGCCGGCCTGGCTTACGGCTGCCTGATAATGAACCTTCGCGCCGGCACCAGCGGCGGATTGCTGGAGGAGGATGATGTAGCATCGGCCTTGGCCTACGCCGCCGACAACGGTGCGCACGTGGTGAACATGAGCTTCGGCGATGTCGTCTGCACCCCTCTGCTCCGCGACGCAGTCGCCTACGCACACGCCTGCGGGGTGGTGCTGGTGGCCTCTGCCGGCAACAGTGCCAGTCCCGACGTGCACTACCCCTCGGGCTTTGATGAAGTGTTGGCGGTAGGCGCCACCGACTCCACCGACTACCTGGCCGGATTTTCCAACTACGGCCCCACCGTTGACCTCGTCGCGCCTGGCGCCAATGTTTTGACCACGTACATGGGCAATGGCTACACGACCTTCAGTGGCACCTCGGCTGCAGCACCGTTTGTCAGCGCCGTCGCAGCCCTGGTCATCAGTCAGCATCTTGACTACCGCGCTGACAACGTGCGCGGCGTTGTTCTGGCAACCGCAGACGACCTGGGAAGTGCAGGGTGGGACCGCTATTACGGCGCAGGTCGGATCAATGCTGCCACCGCCCTGCGCAGTCCCAACTTTACCGTTGTGCGCATCACATGGCCTCGCTTGGACCAAGGGCTTCCGAGCGGCAGCGTCCCAGTCATAGGCACTGCCGCTGGTGTGTTCATGCGCGCCTATGAGCTCGCCTACGGCGCAGGTGTGGACCCCACTTCGTGGCGGACTCTCGTCAGGGTGCAGAATCGTCAGGTGATCGACGACACCCTCGGGTTGTGGGACGTCGCCGCCCTGCCGGACACGCAGTACACGTTACGCCTTTCGGTGGAAAATGCCGACGGGGCCGTGGTGGCGCAATCGGTGCGGGTATTTGTGGACCGCACCCCACCTCGCATCACCAACGTGGTCCAGACACCGATGATCGAGGAGGGCTATTTCGCCACGCTCCTGTCGTTCGCTACAGATGACCTTTGTGACGCACGGTTGCAGTGCCTGGCCACGGAGGGGATGTGGCAGGAGATACGCCTCGCTTACCAGACAACGCAGCACCGGCTCCTGGTGACTCCCAGACTGGCGGCCGGGTATACGGGCTTTCGCATAGCCGTTACCAACCGGGCGGGCCTCACCTCCGTCGACGACAACGCCGGCACCCTCTACCCCTTCGCGCTGGCCGCCACTCCTGTGTCGACGGTGGACATGGTCTTCCTGCCGGTCTCTCTTCCTTCAGCCTACCTGTTGTCAAAGGCTTACGACTTTGACGGCGACGGAAAGGAGGAGCTGATCGGCTGCCGGTACACTAATGGCTTTTCGTTCGGGCCGTTGGTGGTATGGCGCCGCACCGAGGGCGGATTCTCAGCGGCGTGGGAGAGCCAGGAGCCCGCTATCCCCCGCGACCTCGGGGATTCGGATGGCGACGGCCTGGTGGAGATCCTCGCCGGCTATGGCGGGACCTCCGTGCTCTTTGAGCAGACGGGGTCGCGCGCGTTGCACTTTCAGCCGGTATGGCGCAATGCGAACAATGCATGGGGAGCACGTCTGGTCGATCTCGACAGCGACGGCAGGGATGACCTCATCCTGCGGGTGGATGCCACATTCCACGTGTGGCGCTCCCTCCCCGGCAACGCATTCGCCTTCTGGGACTCTTTGCCCAATCCCACCGCCGGTAGCAACATCACGGGCGTGCCGCATGTGGAGGTGGCCGACTTTGATGGAGACGGCCTGAAAGAGATCCTCATCGGCGATTATGACGGGGATGTCTACATTTACGAGCAGGCCCATAACGGCCACTTCCGCGCAACTTGGGTGCAACATCTGCCGCTCATCGATGCGATCGACTTTCTGAGCAGCGGGGACTATGACGGCGACGGGCAACCCGAGTTCGTCGTCGGCTGTCACTCCGACCCCAGCCTTGATGCCGAACACGAGTATGATGCACGCCATTGGCTCTATCGGGTCTACAAGGCCGCCGGTGATAACGCGTACTTCCCCCAGGCGGAGTGGCGCTTCTTCGGCTTTGCTTCGCCCAAGGACTTTGACGCAGGCGTCTCCTCGGGGGACGTGGACGGTGACCACCGCGACGAGATTTTCCTCAACGTCTTTCCCGATTTCTATCTGGTAGAGTGGGACCCTGGGACGAGGGAGTACCACCCCGTCTGGCACTACCGGCCAAATAGGAGCAACGCGGCAGTGGTAGCTGATACCGACGGCGATGGGCTCAAGGAGCTCTACTTCAACGACGGGGTGGCCACCATTGGGCACCAGTGCCTGCTCGCCCAGGGGCGACCTCCACGGCCAAAGAGCGTTGAAGCCTTCCCCTTGGATACGACGCGGGTCTCTGTCAGCTGGAGTTCCGTCGAGCCGGTAAACGGCTACTGGGTCTTGTTGGGCAGCCATCCCGACAGCCTCATCCCATACCTCTGGACGACGGGCACCTCCTGCCTACTGAGCGGGTTGCAGCAGGACCAATGGTACTGGCTGGCAGTGACCGCAGTGGACTCGAGCAGACACCCACCGGAGAGTCTCCCCTCACAGCCCGTAGCCACCAGGCCTAACCGTCCCCCATGGCTGGTGGAGGCGCAAGCTTTGAGTGAGACGGTCGTGCGCGTGCGCTTCAGCGAGACGATGGACGTGTCGGCAAAGGACCCGGCTCGCTATGCGATCTGGGCGTACGAAGGGGAGGTCCACTCCGTACTCTACAACCGCTCTGGAGAGGAGATGGTCCTCACTCTGTCCCGGCCGCTTCCGGACGCGGACACGCTTACCCTCCGCGTCACGAACGTGTTTGACTGCGACCGCACGCCCATAGACACGATGCGCAACAGTGCGCGGTTTTCCTTCACACATGCACCTGAGCCGCCCTACCTGACAGCCGCGTGCGTGAAGGACCTCCGCCAGGTCCTGCTCACCTTTAGTCGGCCTCTTGACAGGGCGACGGCTTCGCTGGCGAGCAACTATCGCATTGAGCCTGAAGTGCGGATCACGGGGTGTAGTCTGGACCCCGAGGATGCACGGCAGGTTATGCTCCAGGTGGCGCATATTGCTCCGCTGGGAGGTCAGAACGAGCACCACATCGTCTATGTGTCCGGCATCCGTGCCCAGGACGGCACAGCCCTGGTCCCGGGCCGCGGTGACCGGCTGGCCCTGCGTCTGGCCCAGACTGACCTGTCGCGGGTCTTCACCTACCCCAATCCCTTCCGCCTGACGGGCGGCACCGCTCGCGTCACCTTTGCCAACCTGACCGAGAAGGCCACTATCTCCATCGCCACCGTTGAGGGGCGCGTGATCCGCGTGCTCGAGGAGACGGACGGCAATGGCGGCATGTTTTGGGACGGCAAGGACGCCAATGGACAGCTGGTCGGCTCGGGGGTGTATCTCTACTTGGTCACCAATGGCCGAGAACAAGTGCTAGGAAAGCTGGCGGTGGTGCGTTGAGTTGGGGCAGGCGATGCACAAGAATGGGGCCTCGGGCCTAGTAGTCGGGCTCACCGGCGGCATTGGCAGCGGCAAATCCGCAGTGGCGCGCCTGCTCGCGCGCTTCGGGGTGCCGGTTATCGATGCGGACGCTGTGGGGCACGAGGTGACCTCAGACGCGACGGTGCGGGCAGCGTTGGAGAATGCCTTTGGCAGGGAGATCTTTGCGCCAAACGGTGAACTCTTGAGGGAGCGCCTGGCAGCGATCGTCTTTGCCGACCCCAGGGCGCGCCAGCGCCTCAATGACCTCGTTCACCCGCTGATGCGCACCCACATCGACCAACAGGTTTCCGCCTATCGTGCCGCCGGCCACCCGATTGTGGTGGTCGACGCGGCTTTACTGGGTGAGGCCACGCTCGTCAGCCACATGGACGTGCTCGTGGTAGTATACGCACCTTTGGCTGAGCGGATAAAGCGGATTCGCCGGCGGAACGGCTTGAGTGCGGAGGAGGCGCTGATGCGCATCAATGCCCAGATGCCGTTGGAGGAGAAGATGCGGCTGGCAGACTATGTGATCGAGAACACAGGCTCGCTCCTGGCCTTGCGCAGAAAAGTACGCGCGCTCTACTCGTGGCTTCTGGAACGGTGGCGGGCGCGCGCTTGACGTCCGCAGGTCTTTTGTCAAAGGCACAAGAACCGGGCGCTGAGGGGCGCTATGAGGGGAAAACCGGCAGCGCCTTGCTGCATTTCTTTTTGCATCGGGGTGGCAATCGGCCGCTACCTCTTGGAGGGCCACGTCCCCTTTCAGGCGACGTTCCTGGTTGTGGCTTTTCTCTTAGTGGGAGCAGCAATTGCTGCCCTGCTGTGGCAGAGGCGCCCACTCACCACTTTTCTCTTGTTGGTCGGCCTGACCTTGGCCGGGGCGCTCCGGTACCTCCTGGCAACGGCGGTAACGCATGACCCAAGGCACATTGTCCACTACGCTGAGCAGGAAGTGCCGGTGGTACTCCGAGGGGTTGCCATCACCTCCCCCGATCAACGCCCTGGCCGTGCGCTTGTGACCCTCAGGGCCGGGCAGGTGGTGCTGCCTGCCCAGACTGCGGACGTACGCGGCAAGGTGCTCCTTTCGGTGCGAACCGACCGTTGCCCGATCCGCTACGGGGATTCCCTGCAGGTTGAGGGCTTTTTGCGCCTGCCCCGCGATCAGCGCAATCCTGGCGAATTCGACCACCGCGAGTATTTGCGGGCGCGCGGCGTTTACGCCACGATCTCCTGTCGGGACATGGAGTGCGTGCATTATGTGGAAGGAAGTCACGGCTGCTGGTTGCTTGCAAAGGTGGTGTATCCGCTGCGGGAGCGCATAACCCGCACTATCGACCGCTCGCTGCAAGGGGAGCAGGCCTCCTTTCTCAAGGGTCTTCTCGTCGGAGAAAGGGGAGAGATACCTGCGGAGCTTCGCCAGGCGTTCGCCAATACGGGGGTTGTCCATGTGCTGGCGGTGAGCGGGCTGCATGTGGGTTTTGTCCTTTTGATCGTCAGCTCGCTCTGTAGCGTGCTGCGGATGCCCTCCGGAGTGAGGCTCGCCGCCACTTACGCTGTGCTGGTGCTCTTTGTGCTGATCACCGAGGCCCGGCCGCCAGTGGTGCGCGCCTCTATTATGGCGGCCGTGCTGTTGGGCAGTGCAGCCCTGCATCGCCGGAGCAATGTGTACAATTCGCTCGCGGTGGCCGGGCTGGTGGTGCTGCTCATCAATCCGTTCGAACTCTTCCAGGCGGGGTGTCAGTTGTCATTCGCAGCCGTCGTATCCATCGTATCCCTGCACCGCTTGGTGCAAAGCTCGATGGCGCCGGTCTTGATGAGGGCGGTTGAGCGGGATAGTCTCTTCGGGACTTCTGTGTTGCCTCTGCTGTCTGTGTCACTCGCCGCGCAGTTGGGCACTCTGCCATTGACCGCCTACTACTTCGGGCGCGTGCCGATCGTGTCGTTGGTCGCGAACCTCTTGGTAGTGCCGACCGTCGGGATGATTGTCGCCCTGGGTTACACCACCGTGATCGCCAGCCTGCTCTCGTGGCAAGTGGCAAAACTGTTTGCGGCGAGCAACTGGCTGCTGCTCACGGCGCTCATCCGCGGCGTGGAGTGGATGGGAGATCTCCCCTTTGCCTCGGTTTCCTATGTGCGGCCGCGGCTGCTGCATGCGGTGGCCTACTACGGCCTGCTGGTGTGCACTCCTCATCTGAGGGAAGCACGCTGGCGGCTGCGAACCCTGGTGTTCGTCTCACTTCTGGCCACCGCAGCGCTTCTGGGGGATGCGTTTCGACCAAGGGCCATGTTGGAGGCAACCGTCCTGGACGTGGGCCAAGGCGACGCCATCTTTGTCCGTTTTCCCAACGGACGATGCCTCCTGCTGGACGCCGGGCCGGCCGATTCGACCTACGATGCTGGCAGGCACGTGGTCGAGCCGTTCCTTCGTTATCGGGGCGTGCGCCGGCTGGACGCATTGGTGATTACCCACCCGCACAATGACCACTACGGCGGGGCCACGCACCTCTTGCGCTCCCTGCCGGTGGGCGAGATCTTGGCACCAGGCCAAACCCAAGATGAGCCCCTCTACCTTACCCTGTGTCGCGTGGCGGACAGCTTAGCAGTGCCCTGGCGAGTGGTGCACGCGGGTGAGGAACTTCTTGGGTTCGATCCAGCTGCGCTTTTTGTGCTCCACCCTCCGCCCCAATTCGTCCGACAAGAAGGGGCACCCCCGTACGGGCTCAATAACACCTCGGTCGTGCTCCTTCTGGTCTACGGCAGGACACGCCTCCTGCTTACGGGAGATGCAGAAAGTGAGGCCGAGCAGGCGATATTGCGGTTTGGCCCCCTATTGCGGAGCCAGGTTCTGAAGGTGGGGCACCATGGGAGCCGGACTTCTTCGGGGGAGACATTCCTGGCTGAGGTGGCACCAGAGCTGGCCGTTATCTCCGTGGGCGCATGGAATCCCCACGGTCTTCCCTCACCCGAGGCACTGGCGCGCCTTGCGAAACAGGGCGCCCGCCTCTGGCGAACCGACCGTCAAGGCGCCGCCGTGCTGAGGAGCAACGGCCAACAGTGGCACCTGATCCGGTGGAAACGCAGGGTTCCCACCCTGGGGGAGCTGCTTTCCTGGTAGATGGCAGGTGACGAACACGCGGAGAAAACGATGAGAAGGACAAAGATCTGCTGCACCATCGGGCCGGCAAGCGCTTGTCAGAGGACGATCGAGGACCTCATTCGCGCCGGCATGGACACGGCGCGTTTGAACTTTTCCCATGGCACGCACGAGGAGCATGGGGAAGCTATTGCCATGATTCGCAAAGCCGCAGAGCGGCTAGGGATGGAGGTGGCGATCATGCAGGATTTACAAGGTCCCAAATTGCGCATTGGCGAGATCCCCGGTGGGACGGTGACGCTGCGCCGCGGCCAGCAGGTCACCATCGTCGCCCAGCGAGAAAGCACCGGCCCGGGCGTCCTCACCACCTCCTACCGGAACTTGGCGAAAGACGTCCATTCGGGGGACAAGATCCTGATCGACGACGGGCTCATTCAGCTGAAAGTCCTGACCACGGGCGAGGACGCCGTAACCTGCCGAGTAATCGAAGGTGGCATAGTAACCAGTCTCAAGGGGATCAACCTTCCGGGGGTGGATATCTCCTCACCTGCGCTCACCGAAAAAGACCGCAAGGATCTTCTTTTTGGCCTGGCGCAGGGCGTGGACTGTGTGGCAGTCTCGTTCGTGCGGCGGGCTGCGGACGTGCTGGCGGTGCGGGAGATGATTGCTCAGCAACAGGCCTCGGCGCGGGTGGTGGCAAAAATCGAAAAGCCCCAGGCGCTGGCAGATCTGGACGCCATCCTCCAGGCCAGCGACGCGGTGATAGTCGCCCGGGGTGACCTGGGCGTTGAGCTTCCATTGGAGAAGGTGCCCGTGGTACAGCAACAGATTGTGCTCCGCTGCCGGCAGGCCGGCGTGCCGTGCATCGTCGCCACGCAGATGCTGGAATCCATGCGCACCCAACCTCGCCCAACCCGTGCCGAGGTCACCGACGTGGCCAATGCCATCCAGGAGGGGACGGATGCGGTGATGCTCACTGCGGAGACCGCCACCGGTCAGCGCCCGGTGCAAGTGACCAGGACGCTGGCCCGCATTGTCCGCGCCGTGGAGGCAGCAGAGCGCTATATTCGAACGGAGGCGCTCCCACGGCCGGCGCCAACACCAACAGTAGCTGACGCGGTGGCCGATTCGGCATGCCGGGCCGCCAGCGACCTCAAGGCAACTGCCATTGTCACCCTCACCCAATCGGGCTACACCGCGCGGATGATTGCCAAGTACCGCCCCGCCGTACCCATCGTCGCCTTTAAACAAAACCTATCCGTGCAACTCCAGACGCACCTGATCTGGGGCGTCCACCCTCGCCTCCTCAAGTTCGGTGATGACCTGCGGCAGCTTCTTCAGGCCATCGATGAGGACATGTGCACCGCCGGTCTGGCCTCCCCAGGGGACCTGTTAGTGGTGGTAATGGGGTTTCCGATCCCACGGCGGGGCACCACCAAGTTGATCACCGTGCATCAGGTGAAAGGTCAGGGAACCCGCTCCTAGATTCGCAGAAAGTGGCGGGCGCTGAGACCAAAGGATATGGGCTAATTGATTACTTGTTTTTGTGAAAGGGCAGTTGTAGATTTTCTAACAGTCGCATCTGAGCTGGACGACATATCTGGACCGTTATGAAGAGACCCGTCAATTGGCTTCGCCGGTACTTCAACAAGCCTACCCGGCGCTGGCGCGCGTATGTGCTGCTGGCAGTCGTGCTCTATTTCGTTGCCATCAACCAGGTGATCCGTGTGCGCCCTGACCATGCCTTTGTGGCGTTGCTCGTGCTGGCCACGCTCCTGGGCAAGGAGAAGGGCAAGCGTTTCCTTATCGATTGGAGCCCGTTCATTCTGTTCTGGACTGCCTACGACATGATGCGCGGCGTGGCGGACTCGGTGCGAGGGGTCATTAACGTCGCCCTCCCCTATCGGGTCGAACTGGCGCTCTTTGGCCCCTTGTTTGGCGGCCAGATCCCCTGCTTCTTCTTCCAACAGTGGCAGAAGAGCTTGGGCTCGTCGCCGCTCCGCCAGCTCTTGGATGCCTCTGGCGGGCTGTTCTACACGCTCCACTTCGGGTTGCCACTCGTTTTGGGATGGTACTTTTGGCACACCAAGGAGGACCGACGCCTCTTCTACAGCTTTGTTGGCACCTTGACGCTGCTCAACTTTTCAGCCCTGGCTACCTTCGCTGCTTACCCCGCAGCGCCGCCGTGGTACGTCTATGCGCACGGCTTCGGCCAGCCCGCCAGGACCTCCTTCTGGGGCATGGGTGCCGGTGGGCTCATCAACGTGGACCGCATGCTCGGCACCAAGTTCTTCACCACGCTGTGGGGAGGGTTCAACCCCAATCACTTTGCCGCCATCCCGTCTTTGCATGGCGCCTATCCGGTGGTCATCGCGCTCTTTGCCCGCAAAGGTCTCCGGTGGCCAGCACCGCTTGTGGCTCTCTACCCCCTGGGCGTGTGGTTTTCGGCGGTGTATCTCAACCAGCACTACATCATCGATTTGCTCATCGGCACCGGGTATGTGGTGGTGGCCTACAGCGTCGTGTCGCGGTTCTTGATGCCCAGGGTTATCGAGCCCCGTCTTGCACGGCTGGGTCCTGGCGTTGCACCCGACGAGGCAGGGACCAATTCATCAGACAGGAACGGATAAGACATGATACGAGCACGCATCGCCGGCACGGGCATCTGCTTGCCTGAGCGCGTGGTCACCAACTTCGACCTGGAAAGGCTCATGGATACCAGCGACCAGTGGATCCGCGAGCGCACCGGTATTGTGGAGCGGCGATTTGTGGAGCCGGGGGTGGGCTCCGCTGACCTGGGGCTTGGCGCAAGCCTGATGGCTCTTGAGAATGCGGGCAGAAACCCCGAGGACGTGGATTTTATCATCTTTGCCACGCTTAGCCCGGAGTACCCATTCCCCGGCTCCGGTTGCCTCCTCCAGGCAAAGTTGGGCCTGCGCGATGTCGGCGCCTTGGATGTGCGCAATCAGTGCAGTGGCTTTCTTTACGCCCTTTCCATTGCGGATCAGTACGTGCGCACCGGGATGTACCGGTGCGTACTGGTCGTTGGCGCGGAGGTACAATCCATCGGCCTCAACTTGAGCACAGCCGGGAGGGACACCGCCGTGCTGTTTGGCGACGGTGCAGGAGCAGTAGTGGTGACGCCCAGCGACAACGGCGCCGGCATTCTCTCCACGCACCTGCATGCCGACGGCCGCTATGCAAAGGAGCTGTGGATGGAGCATCCGGGCTGTCTGCGCCGCCCCCGCCTGACGCCGGAAATGCTTACCGACGGAAGCATCGACCCCAAAATGAACGGTCGAGCGGTGTTCAAGCATGCCGTGACCCGGTTCTGCGAGGCCATCGAGGAGGCCCTGCAGGCCAACGGCCTGAGCATCGACGATGTGGCGATGATCATTCCCCATCAGGCCAATTTGCGCATCACCGAAGCGGTAGCGGAGCGATTTGGGGGGATGCACAAGGTCTATTCCAACATCCACAAGTACGGCAACACCACCGCCGCGTCGATCCCCATTGCCTTGCACGGAGCGGTAGCGGAGCAGCGTGTGCGCCGTGGCGACTATGTGGTGCTGGTCGCCTTCGGCTCGGGGTTCACTTGGGCGTCGGCGGTAGTGAGATGGTAGCCGAGAACCATCCCCTGGAGGGAGGTGGAACATCTATGTCGACACCTGCCAAGAAGCGATTGGCAATCCTCGTCGGTGGCGGCCCTGCGCCTGGCATCAATGGCGTGATCAGTGCGGCAACCATCGAGGCTCGCAAGTGGGATGTGGAAGTACTTGGGATCATGGACGGCTTCAAATGGCTCGTGCAGGACGACCTCGAGGTGGTGCGGGGCCACGTCTGTGAGCTGCATATGCGCGATGTGTCCCGGATCCATTTTACCGGCGGCTCCATTTTGCGGACCTCGCGGGTCAACCCCACCAAGGACGAGCGTTCCCTGAGGAACTGCCTGCGGGCGTTGGCTCACCTTGGCGTCAACTATGTCATCACTATCGGTGGGGACGACACCATCTATGCCACGAGCAGACTTGCGGCCGCTGCCAAGGGGAAGATCAAGTTCGCCCACGTGCCCAAGACCATCGACAACGACCTGCCGCTGCCCGACAACCTGCCCACCTTCGGCTTTCAAACTGCCCGACACTTGGGGGCAGAGCTCGTGAAGAATCTGATGGAAGACGCGCGCACCACCAACCGATGGTACATCATCGTGGCCATGGGGCGCAAGGCTGGCCACCTGGCGCTGGGAATGGCCAAGGCCGCTGGTGCAACCTTGGCCATTATCGCTGAGGAGTTCCCCAGTGGCCCGATCACCATCCAGGCGGTATGCGACGTGCTGGAGGGGGCCATCCTCAAGCGCCGAGCCATGGGTCACGAACACGGTGTGGCAGTCATTGCCGAAGGGCTCGCCGAGCGATTCACGCCCACTGAGCTGCAGGCCATTCCCGGGGTGGTCATCGAATACGACCCCTACGGCAACATCCGCCTGGGAGAGGTTGAGCTGGGGAAGATCCTGAAGTTGCAGCTGGAGAGCCGTTTTGCGGCACGTGGGGATAGGTTGGAGATTGTGGAGATCAACATCGGCTACGTGCTCCGCTGCGCAGACCCTATCCCCTTCGACTGCGAGTACGTACGCGACCTGGGGTACAGCGCCGTGCGCTACCTCCTGAGCACCAAACCTGAGCATCGGCCGAGCGCCCTGATCTGTGTGGACGGCGGCAAGCTACTTCCGGTCAGATTTGAGGATGTCTTGGACCCAACCACGGGAAAGGCCCGGCTCCGACTGGTGGACGTCACCACCGAGTCATACCAGGTAGCAGTAGAGTACATGGTGCGCCTGCGCCAGCGCGACCTAGACGACGCAACGTTTCTTGCGGAGATGGCCAGGTGGGCGCGACAAAGCCCGGAGGAGCTGCGCCAGCGGCTGGCTCACGTCGCCCTCCCTTAACGGAGCCTACCATCGCGCAGGAGCGCGCCTCGATTTTTCCGGTTGTTTTTCCTGGGCGATTGGCGTATATTTAAGGCCCTCATGGGCATGAGACTATGGCGATAGAGGATAACGTCCGCCAGGTACGGGCACGCATCGCTGCTGCCTGTGCGCGCGCACATCGCGACCCGCGCGAGGTGGAGATCGTCGCGGTAAGCAAGACCGTGGACGTGGAGCGCATCCGCCAGGCCATCGCCGCAGGAATCACCATCATCGGGGAAAACAGGGTGCAGGAAGCCTGGCCAAAGGTGCAGGCTATTGGCAGGGAGGTGGCGTGGCACATGGTGGGGCACTTGCAGACCAACAAGGTCAAGCGCGCCCTGGAGTGCTTCGACCTCATTCAATCGGTTGACAGTCTCCACCTGGCCGAGGAGATCAGTCGCCGCGCGATTGCCTGTGGGCGCCGAGTGGATATCTTTGTGGAAGTCAACACCTCAGGGGAAGCGTCCAAGTTCGGCGTTGTCCCAGAACGGGCACCCCAGCTGGTGACACGCATTGCCGCTCTACCAGGGGTACGGGTGCTGGGGCTGATGACCGTGGGTGCCTTCCTCCCTGACCCAGAGCTGGTGCGCCCCTGTTTTGTCACCTTGCGCCAACTAAAGGAAGAGATCGACCGCCTGGGGCTCAATGAGGTGCACCTCAAACACCTGTCCATGGGCATGACTGACGATTTTGAAGTGGCCGTCGAGGAGGGGGCCACCATCGTTCGCATCGGCAGAGCAATCTTCGGCCCGCGGCAAGGCGACACACCGGGCGGGGCTTGGCGCACAGGTGGTTGACCGGAGGGTATGACAGTGAGGCTCACACCGCTGGACATCCGCAAGCAGGAGTTTCGGCGTTCCATGCGAGGGTTCGACGTCGACGAAGTCGAGACCTTTCTCGATATGGTCGCCGAACAGTTCGAAACTCTGCTGCGTGAACGCAATACGCTTAACGAAGAGGTTCTCCGGCTGCGCACACAACTCCGGGACTACCAGCAGGTGGAAAAGACCCTGCAGGAAACCCTGATGAACGCCCAGCAGAACATCACCGACTCCCGCGAATCCTCACGCAGGGAAGCTGAGCTCATCGTGCGCGAGGCCGAACTCCGGGCCGAGGAGATCATCGAGGAGGCGCGCAGCCAGCTGCAGCAGCTGAAGAGCGAGTTGCTGCTGTTGCGTGCCGAAAAAGCTTCATTTGTCAACCGGCTGAAACAGCTTCTGCAATCGCAGGTGGAGTTGTTGGAGGTGCTCAGCAACGAGGATCTCGACCTCGGGCGCTTCCGGGCGGGTACTCGGCCTGAAGCAGAGGCCGAAGAGGAGGACGAGGTGGCAGAGCCGCAGAGCGAACCACGTATCGTCGGGCTGGATGAAGAGCCCCTGCAATCACCACCCGCAACGGGGAGCTCCGACAGCAGCCCACACAAACCATCTCCACCTCCTCCTGGCCGGTTGAGCGACGAATTCATCGTCTGAACAGCGCAGGGGCGACGGGACTATCGCACAACAAGGGAGAACACGCGATGAAGGGTGTGAGGTGGGTCGGTGTGGTCGTTCTGCTCAGTGCACTCAATGGATGTGCACACTGGAGGCCGGTCACCAGGGAAGAGCTACAACCCAAGGAGACCGTGCAGCTCACCCTGAGGTCCGGGAACAAGGTTACTGGGGAAGTCATAGCTATCGACGCCTCGCAGCTGGTGGTGCAAGACGAGGCAGGGCGCGCCTACCGGATCATGGCCGCCGACATCAGCGACCTCAAGCGCAAGGATGGCGCCTACGATGACAGCGGCGCACCGATTTCGGAGCGAGAGATCGCGGCCACCAAGAAGCACCGCCAACTGTTCTTGTACAGCCTGGGCGGGACAGCGCTGAGCTTCGGCGTAAGCTTTTATCTTGGGTCCATGGCAAAGCGCGGTCTGCAAGAGCACCAGACGGACAACACCCTGACCGTGGCCACCACAGCGGCGGGCACTGCTCTGGGCGCGATCTTTTTTGCCCTGAAGGGTGACAGGAAGGACCGGCAGTACGCTATCCAGCAGCTCATGGCCGAGCGCCGCCGCGCCTCGGAGGCGGAACTCGAGGCGGAAAGAGCCCGCAAGGCGCGCATAGAAGCAGAGCTAGAAAAGCTGCGCAAGCAGCAGCAAGCCCAAGAGCGCGAGATCGAGGCGTTGCAGAAACAGCTTGAGGCCAAGCAACAAGCCAAGCCACAACCACCACGTTGAGCAAAGGGACTGTCTCCATGCAGGAACTACGCCAGCAGCTGGAAGAGACCACCGCTTTTATTCGCAGGCACACCCCCATGCAGCCCGAGGTGGGCATCATTCTGGGCACGGGTCTCGACGGCCTTGCCAACGAAATCGACAAGGAAGTGGTGCTTCCGTACGAGGAGATTCCTCACTTTGCGCGCTCCACCGTGGAGTTTCACCCCGGCAAGCTGCTGTTCGGCACCTTGGGTGGCAAGAGGGTGATGGCCATGCAGGGCCGCTTTCACTACTACGAAGGCTACACCATGAAGCAGATCACCTATCCGGTGCGCCTGATGAAGCACCTGGGCGCCCACACGATGGTGGTCTCGTCCGCCTGCGGCTGCCTGAACCCGCTGTTCCGGCCGGGACAGATCATGATCATCACCGATCACATCAACCTCCTGGGCGACAACCCTCTGATCGGGGTGAACGATGATTCGTTCGGGCCGCGCTTTCCGGACATGTCGGAGCCATACAGCCGCACCCTCATTAGTTTGGCCGAGCAGGTGGCGATGGAGGAGAAGATTTGGGTGCAAAAGGGCGTGTATGTGGCCATGACCGGCCCGTCGCTGGAGACTGCCGCGGAGTACCGCTTTCTCCGCGCCATCGGCGCCGATGCGGTGGGTATGTCCACGGTGCCGGAAGTGATAGTGGCGGTGCACTCCGGGATGCGCGTCTTGGGGTTGTCGGTGATCACCGACGCCTGTTTTGCCGACTGCCTCAAGCCGGCGGACATTAAAGAGATCCTGCATTTTGCCAAGCAGGCTGAGCCGAAGCTGACGATTCTCATGCGCAAGGTGATTGAAAGGATGTGAATGGGGCCTATGAATCATCCCCATAAACAGTGGGCTACGTGAGCATGTATCGGGAGTTCTCAGGCCGGGTCGATTACCCCGAACTGGAAAAGAAGATTCTGGAGTTTTGGGAAGAGCAGCGCATTTTCCAGAAGAGTGTTGCCTCGCGCGACCCGGCTCACAAGTTCGTCTTCTACGAGGGTCCGCCCACCGCTAATGGTCGCCCTGGCATCCACCATGTGATTTCGCGCACCGTGAAAGACTTTGTCTGCCGGTGGCGGACGATGCAGGGTTACCGCGTTGAACGCAAGGCGGGGTGGGATACGCACGGCCTGCCGGTGGAAATCGAGGTCGAGAAGAAACTCGGCATCCGACGCAAGGACCAGGTCCTGGCCTATGGCATTGCCCGCTTCAACGAGGAGTGCCGCAAGTCAGTCTTTGCCTACAAGGAAGATTGGGATGAGATGACCCGCCGCATCGGTTTCTGGGTCGATCTCGAACATCCCTACATCACCTACACCAACGAGTACATCGAGACGGTGTGGTGGATCCTCCAGCAGTTCTGGGACAGGGGTCTGCTCTATCAGGGACGGAAGATCCTCCCTTACTGCCCTCGTTGCGAGACACCGCTCTCCAGCCACGAGGTATCGCAGGGCTACGAGGAGGTGGAAGACCCCTCCATCTATGTCAAAGTGCCTGTGGCCGGGCAGAAGGACACCTACTTCTTGGTGTGGACCACGACCCCATGGACGCTGCTTTCCAACGTGGCCCTGGCCTTGCACCCTGACCTTTCGTACGTGAAGGTGCGCCACCAGGGTGTCCACCTGGTGCTTGCCCTTGATCGCCTGTCCTGCCTGGATGGAGAATACGAGATTGAGGAGAAGCTGCGAGGCGAACAGCTGGCCGGCGTCAGCTATGAACCTCTGTTCACCTATCTGACTCCAAACAAAAAGGCCTTCTACACCATCCTGGCCGATTTTGTTACCATCGACGAAGGCACAGGCATCGTCCACATCGCGCCCGCCTTTGGCGAAGAGGATTACCAGATGGGGGAGAAGTACGACCTGCCCGTGCTACAGCCGGTGGACAAGAGCGGTCGCTTCACCGCGGAGATCACTCCGTGGCAGGGCATGTTCGTCAAGGAAGCAGACCCGCTCATCATCGAGCACCTCAAGCAGCGCCACTTGCTCTACAAGGCGGAGCGGATCACGCACAGCTACCCCTTCTGTTGGCGCTGCTCATCGCCACTCCTCTACTACGCGCGCAAGTCCTGGTATCTGCGCACCACGGCGTTCAAGGAGGCCTTGCTCCGGCACAACCGCGCGATCAAATGGTATCCGCCAGATGTGGGCGAGGGACGGTTCGGCGAGTGGCTGGAGAACAACGTCGACTGGGCTTTGTCGCGCGACCGCTTCTGGGGCACGCCGCTGAACATCTGGATCTGCTCCGAATGCGGCAAGCAAGAGTGCATCGGGAGCATCGCTGCCCTTATGGAACGCGGCAGGCTCAAAGAGCCCATTGACCTCCATAGGCCGTACATCGACGAAGTGACCATTACCTGTCCGGACTGCCAAGGGCGCATGGAGCGCACCCCGGAGGTCTTGGACTGCTGGTTCGACTCAGGGGCCATGCCTTACGCCCAGTTCCACTACCCCTTCGAGAACGTAGAGGTGTTCAAAGAGCACTTTCCTGCCGACTTTATCTCGGAGGGCATCGATCAGACGAGAGGGTGGTTTTACTCCCTTTTGGTGCTCAGCACCCTTCTTTTCGACAAGCCGGCGTACAAGAGCTGCGTGTCACTGGGACTGATTCTGGACAAAGAGGGCCAGAAGATGTCCAAGAGCCGCGGCAACACTGTCGACCCGTTTGACCACCTTAACCGTGAGGGAGCAGACGCCCTGCGCTGGTATCTGCTCACCGTGAGCGCGCCATGGCTGCCCACCCGCTTCGACCCTGCAGGCGTGGTGGAGGCGCAAAACAAGTTCCTCGATACCCTGGTCAACGTGTACAACTTTTTCGCCATGTACGCGAATGTGGACGGGTTTACTCCTGGTGGCG
>JBBIKH010000002.1:9508-70279 GCA_037445575.1 bacterium | reverse complement strand
TGATGTGGCCGTGGCGGATGTTTTTCTCCTTCGCCGAGTGCTGGCTCACATCCTTAACCGGAAAACTTGCTTCGATGAAACGGCGATCGGTTGACGTCATAGGTTATGCTCCTTGTAGTATAGGTTCAAGCCTGTGCTACTGGGCTGCCTTTTCTGCTACCGCCAACAGCGTCTTGGCGTCCACAAGATAGCGTACCTCGTGCTGCTCTTCGGGGCGGAGACAGGCGGCGGGGTTGCGCACCACATACAGATCGGGCCGCCCGGAAACCGCATTCATGACCGCATACAGGTAATAGTCATCGGCCAAACGCTTGGCCTTGAACCACTCGTTCTGGGTGAGGGCCACCGCGCCGGTGTCAGCGCGCCCTTTTACCTCGATGTAGCGCCGCTGGCCATGGGGGTCCTGCGAGCGGATGTCGAACCCGAGGTTGTCCGCAGAAACGTCTTCGGGAGTGCGGCCGTGGCGCAGTTCGTAGTCCATGGCGATCTGCATGGCGATGCGTTCCACCTCCGGGTGGGAAGCCATGGCGCCGGCAACCGGGGCTGGCACAATGCGCGCCGCACCCAAAAAGCGTGGGGTGGAGAGCGTCAGGTTGCGCTCTCGCTCCAGCGAATCCTTCAGCTCCACAATTGCCTGCTCGTAGCGCCGCTTCTGCTCCTCCTTGTTGCGGATGGCGAGGTCTACGTTCTCGCCCTGCTCGCGGCGGTCATACAGGGCGATGAGCTCGCCATCCAATTTCAGAATCAGCGTCTCCAGCGAATGAAGCCCATACTTCTCCTTTATGGCCGCCTGCCGCTCGCGTTCTGCCAGCAGGCCAGAGCGGTAATTCTCCAACTCTGCCAGCAGAACACTCATGGTCTGCCGTTGTAGCTCCTGCAACGCCTGAGGCTCGCCGGCAACCGTGCCCCCATCCTGCAGATCCCACAGAATTGCGGGGTTGACCGGCTGGACGAGGCCGCAGCGGCGGTCGGCGAACAAGCCAAAAAGACGTACGCCAGCGATATCTCCCTTCCCGTCACGGATCTCCCCCCGGTACAAGAGCAGGGTACCGTCCAGTCTACCGTCGGGGTCGGTGAACACCGCCCCCTCTTGCAGCGCTCCGCTCAGATTGCGCTCCGCCCAGACGAGCACAGCCTCAAAGAGCGGGTCGCCAAAGGTGACCAGCTCCGCCTCGGGGTGACGCATGGCGCTCTCTTTGTCGAAAGTCATGAGGGGATAGCGTCTGAGCAGCGGCCCGAATCGCCTCTTGAAACCTTCCTCCTCTGCTATCTGGCGCAAGGGCAGCGGCACGCTTTCCAGGGCCAAAAACGTGCCTGAAAGCCTGGCGTCCCTGCGCACGGAGAGCTTGCCCCCTAAGACTTCCATGGCCCGCCTGAAGAAGGCTTCAGTGTACTCTGGGATCAAGCGATACTCGCGGGCCTTCGCGGCCATTTCGTGGATGCGAGTGTAGTCAATGAAACGCGTGGCGAGGCTTTCGCCCAACTCTTCGCGCACCCGGCGGAGGTAGTCGTGGTCCACACGGACTTCGACATCCGCTAAGATTTCGTCCATGCTCCGTGCGCCAGCAGCGGCTTCCACCGGCAGCTGCCCGAGGTCTTTACCGTGGATAATTTCGCCCAGCACGTCAAAGACCTTGTCGCTGCCCAAGGCTGCGCGAATTTCTTCTAACTTGCGAAAGACCGCCTCCCACACCCGGCCCTCGCGCGTGTCCACCGCCACGAGATTGAAGATAAAGACCTCGTGGGTCTGCCCGTAGCGGTGGATGCGGCCCATGCGCTGTTCCAGCCGGTTAGGGTTCCAGGGAATATCATAGTTGACCATCAGGTGGCAGAATTGCAGGTTAATGCCCTCCCCTGCCGCTTCGGTGGCCACCAAGATCTGCGCTTCATGCTGAAACACCTTTTCGGCGCGGATGCGGGTGTCCAAATCCATGCCGCCGTGAATAGTGCACACCCTATAGCCCCACCGCCTGAGGTGCCTTTCTAGGTACTCCAGCGTGTCCTTGGACTCGGTGAACACCAGTACCTTTTCGCCGGGGTGTTGGCGGTTGAGCCGCTCGAGCGCCTCTCGAAAATGCCTTAGTTTGGCCTCGCCCGGAGGATCGGCGTTGGTGATGGCTCGCGCCTGGGCAATCAGTTGATCTAGCGTAGAGAGCTCCCCCTCCAGCTCCTGGCGATTTTCCGCCACACTGAGCGTCTCCCAGATCTCTTCCTGGCGCCAGCGCTCTTCCTCGCGCAACTCCTCCGCTTCCTCCATATCGTACGCTTCGATGACGCGGCTCTTCTGCTCCGCGCCCTGGAGCAACTCTTCCAGTCGTCTCTTGCGCCGTTCCAGGGAACGCAGCAACGCATAGGTGCTGGAGGCCAGTCGCCGCTGCAGGATGACCAAGGCGAACGCCACGTTGCGTTTCTTGTCCCGCATCAGGGCCTTGTTATATTGCTCGTGGACGTAGCGCGAAAGGGCGTTGTAGAGTTCCTTCTCGGCCTGGCTCTCCACCCCCAGGTGGAAGCCCTTGGTCTCCACATGCCGCGGCAAGAAAAGGGGCCGTCCCTCGAAATCTTTTAGGTCTTCCTTGATCCGGCGAATGAAAAGGGGGTTTTCCTGCCGGCGAATGGATTCGGACACCATCTCCGCCGTCGCAAAGAAGCCTGGCTCGAGCAGATCGAGGAACAGACGGAAATTTTCTGGGTCGCCGCGGTGGGGAGTGGCCGTCAGGAACAATAGGTGGGTGCTGATTGCGGAGAGGCGCTCACCCAGGCGATAGCGTATGGTCTTGTCGAGCTTTTCCCCGTAGCGGTAGGCGGACATCTTGTGCGCCTCGTCGACCACGATCAGGTCGTAGTGCACTGCCGACAGGCCCGCCAGGATCTCCTCCTGCTTGACAAAGTCCAAGGAGGTGATTACCTGCTGCTCGCGCTCCCACACGTTCTGGCCGTAGAAGGCACCTATGGTGCTGCGGTCCGCGACCACAAAGTGCTCGTCGAAGCGGTCCTTCATCTCGCGGCGCCACTGGTCTTTGAGGTGGCCGGGGGCAACGATCAGAATACGCTTCGCCAGGTGGCGCAGCTTCAGTTCCTTGATGATCAGGCCGGCCATGATGGTCTTGCCGGCACCGGGGTCGTCGGCAATGAGAAAGCGGATGCGGGGCAGTTTCAAGACATAACCGTACACCGCTTCGATCTGGTGGGGTAGCGGGTCCACCTTGGAGGTGTTCATCGCCAGCAGCGGGTCGTAGAGCGAGGCCAGTCGATAGCGGTGCGCCTCCAGCGCCAAGAAGAAATGGCGGGGTTGGGCCCCAAATCGGCTCTCCAGCGTCCGCTCAACGATGGTACCCAACTGGGATCTGGGCAGGACCTGGTCCACATGCGTGCGCGACTGCACCATCGCCCCTACGACGCGAATGTAATCGCCCAGGTCCTCGACCAGGTCCACCTGCACAGGCTCAGGCCAACATGGGCCCTGGACGATCGTACCTACCCGAATCACGCCGCCGGCCATGTGTCCATCTCCTGAAGGGTCACCTCCCGTTTTCCCCCGGCCCTTGGGCGGGGTCGACGCAGCGGATCCGACTGTGCCTAATGTAACATCTCGGCATCATCATTGTCAATAGGGAAAATGCCCTTTCTCTGCGGGGCACTTGGGGAAGGCTCGGCTACGCCCTGTAGCTCCTTGACGCAATGGGGACTTTCATAGGGGGGTCCGCCGTGGGCTCCCCAACCCTCGAGGTCTGGTCTGCGAAGAACGCGGGATTTGCGCACCATTCGCCGTCCACGAGTAGACACTCGGCACAGCCCGTCAGCGCCCTCCTGGAAACATCCGACCACAGGGGTGAGCGCTCAGGCTGAATTCCGAACCCAGGCGGGGCTTTGGCTACTTTTCTGGCTCTCGGCAGATGCGCCTCTCCACGGGCGCATTCGCTGCACCTGCCCGCTTGCCGCCGCTCGGCCAGAATCTATCCCCGAGCTTGGAGAGTGCCGAAAACATGACTCTTGAAATGCAGGAGGACCCACACGGCTATGCGCCTGGATTCGACCTGGCTGGGCCGATGAAACAGAGCCCGCCACTGCAGTAACGAGTAGCGAAGCCCCTACCCCTGTAGTACCTCCTGCAGCCGCCCGGGCCCCCCTTACCGCTGCGGCTGCATACCTCGCTGGCGGTCGCGACGGAGGTTCCACCGCACCCATTCGCTCTGCTCTTCAGGGTCACTGGAACTGAAGCTGCCCGCCGCGACTACCCGCCCTGCGCGGTCGATCTTTATCTTCTGCATGCTCTTGACGATGTAAAACCACTCCTCCAGCGAAACCTCATGCGGGCCAGGAACTTCATAAGGGGCAGGCACCTCCTGCGGCGGCAGAATGAACTGCGGCTTCAGGTCAGTGCGCTCAGGAGCGTTGGTCACGCTCACCTGGCCTTTGTAGACCCGCAGCTCGGTGGTGGAATCGCTGGCCACCCCCACCCGCACCGTGGTCCCGGTAATGGCCGCGGCCGCCTTGGGCGTCTTGATCTTAAAGTCCACCTCCCCCACTTCCCCATCCACGCTTGCCCAAATGTCCCCCTCTTGGACCGCAATAGCCACCGTACGCTTTTGCGCCTTCTTCTCCTCATACAAGCGGAGAATGTCGATGGTAGTCTGTGGCGCCATGCGCACCAGGTCCAGCTCCGTTAGCTCCAGCTCCGCACGCGACTGGCGGAAGGTACGCACTTTGTCCCCGTCGATCACCGCGGTGTTCTGGTAGGCGTTCTCCCAGTCCTCCGACTGCAGCCCACGGCGCTTGGCCATCCCCTCCACATGCGCCACGCGCCCCTTGGTACTCACTTCCTCGGGCACCGGCGCCCTGGCGACGAGAGCGATCACCCCTGTCCCCATCGCGAGTATAATAGAGAGGGCGATGATCCTCCCTGCGGACCTCTTTTGCATGACTGACTCCCTCCAGTGACGGTGGGTCAACTATGGCTTCTTGGAAAAGTAGCGGCTAAAGACAATGTCTCCGAGGCGCATTGCCTCGCGGCAGAACGGGCTAATCTGCCGCCGCGCCAGTTCAGCATCGATCACCGCTTTGGCTTCTTTCCACCGCTCGATGGCCTCCAGCCTGTCGATGAAGGCGTGGTAGGCGCCACGGTCGTTGTTGAACAACTTCTTTATGAACATCTTGCGCTCTTTGTTGCTGATCAAGCTGCGCAGAGGGGGGTATGGCCCAGGAGGCTGACGTTCGATCGTGGCGCGGTCGATGACAAACCTGTCTTCCTCTTCCACTCCGGCGAAGGTGAGACGAGGCGCCGTGGCCCGTCGCGGGGGTGGTTCACGCCTGGGTTGGGGCGGAGCAGGAGATGTGAAGAGGCCCTCGAGCAGGCCACCGTCGCCCATGGCGGCGCGCGCATCGTGGATGGCCTCCATGAGGAGCTGGTCTGGCCTGCTCTCCCCGTGCACCTCTGCGCGGCCGTTTCCCGCCGGGGCGGCCTCCTCGTCGCTGCCGTTGTCCTCCTCGCGCAGACCGCGGAGCAGCAATTGCCGTTCCAGGGCCGTCTCGATTTCGGCTAGCGTCCAATGGCTCGTCTTGCGGGCAGCTGCCAACTCTGCGATCCCCTCGGCGATGTCGGGCAAATTGCGCTCGCGCAGCATACTCATCAGCTGCTCGGTACGTACTACCTCGCCGTTGGTCTGCCCTGACAGACGAAAAAAGTCCTCCAGCTTGGCCACATCGCTCATGAAGGACGCCAGAGGCCGGGAGCCGTACGTCTGTTCCTCCGCCCTGGCGGTCAATCGCTCAAAGGTGGGAGCGTCTATGGTTTCTGGTCCCTGCATGACCAACTGTGCCAGCGCAGTCAGGTAGGGGCGCCCCTCGGCCAGTTGTTCGAGGGTGTGGACAATTTCCTCTCTGCTCCGCACCTGCTGCCGCCGGAAAAAGAGGTTCAGCAGCGCCTGGCGCGGCCGAACGAGGATGTCCACCTGGAAGTTGACCCCGAGCTCTACCCAGCGCTTGATCTCGGCACGACTGAAACGCGTCTTCAACAGGAGCAAGCCCAGCACCCGCTCGATGGCTTCCCGCACCTCCGGCTCGTCAAACCTATACCGCGCGGAGGGGTTCCATGACACGGGCTTTTCTTCCTGCAGGAAGCGGCGGGCCTGGCTCTTGAGGTGCAGGCGCAAGAACTCCGGCAGCGGTCTGCGGAGCAGCTCATCATAGGTAAAGGTCTCCTTGTCCTCTTGGCCAATGATGCGCCGCACCAGCAGGTCGGAGATCAACGCTTTTTCTTGCTGCCAAAGTCCTGAGTCCACGTCTGTTCTCCGCTGTACCGCCGCCGGGTGCTCAAGCTACTCCGCGAGGGAGCGAAAGCACCGATACTCCCTGCACGCGCTCCTCGCCCTTCAGGTCGATGAGCCTCCCTTGCTGCTTCAGCTCAGCCGCAGTGCGCCAGAGTACGTGATTCTCCTCACCCCTCACTACAATCAAGTCGGTCTGCTCGCGGATACACCCACCTGCTCGCACCTGCCCTGTGCGTGGGGAAGTTTTCATGGCTGAGACCCCCTTGGTCGCACGATTCATGGGCCGGATTTCCTTGCCCTTCAGGACCCGGGCATAACCCCGCTCGGTCACCATCAGCACCTGCGGCTCACCGGTAGCCAGAAAGCTGGACACCACCACGTCGTCAGTCCCTAATGAAATTCCCCGCACCCCAGTAGCGCCGCGGCCCATTTCGCGCACCCCGGCCACCGGGAAACGGAGCACGCGCCCCTGGGCGGTGAGCAGGAATAGGTGCTCGTTGCCTTGGCAGAGATGCGCCGCAAGGAGCTCATCCCCTTGGCGGAGACTCACCGCCACCGCTCCGCTCCGCCGCAGGCCGGCAAAAGCCGCCACTGCAACCCTCTTCACCTGCCCATGCGCAGTGACCAGCACTATGCTCTGCTTCTGGTCGGAATCTTGTGGCGCCACGCAGCCGACGACGTGCTCTTGCTTGCCCACGCCCAGCAGATGGCGGAGGAGCTTGCCTTGCGCCAGCTTTCCCCCTACCGGGATATCCACAACCTTAAGCGAGTAGCAACGCCCTCCACTGGTAAAACAGAGGAGATGCCCTTGCGTACCAGTGGTCAAGAACTGGGCGGGGGCGTCGTCCGCCCCTTCCGGCACAATCGAGGGCCACGCTGCTGCCATCTCCCTCGTAAAGGCGGACCCCGGCATCCGTTTCGCAAAGCCGCGCTGGGAGACCACGACCACCATCGCCTCTTCCGCCACCATCTCCTCGATGGAGAATTCCGCGGCGCTCTGCACCACCTCTGTGCGGCGTCGGTCGCCGTAACGGTCCCGGAGCTCTGCCAGCTCCTCTTTGATGAGCTGCATACGCCGTGCCTTACTGGCCAGGAGGCTCTTCAAATAGGCGATCTTCTTGAGAATCTGCCGGTATTCTTCTTCGATCTTCTTCCGTTCTAAGCTGGTGAGGCGCTGCAGGCGCATATCAAGGATGGCCTGCGCCTGAATTTCGCTGAGGCGAAACTGCTTCATCAGCCCGGCGGCGGCGCTCTCCGGGTCGCGCGACCGCCTGATGAGGGCGATCACTGCATCCAGGTTGTCCAGTGCGATCTTGAGCCCTTCCAGCACGTGCGCCCGCTTCTCCGCCTTGTCCAGCTCGAATTTTGTGCGGCGCACCACCACCTCATGGCGAAACTCAAGAAAGTGTTGGAGCAATTGCCGCAAGTCCAGGACCCGGGGAACACCGTCCACCAGCGCCAGCATGATAACGCCAAAGGTGCTCTGCATTTGGGTATGGCGGTAAAGGTACTCGAGGATCTGTTTTGCTGGCGCCTCCCGCCGCAATTCCAGCACGATGCGCAGCCCTTCGCGATCTGATTCGTCCCGGACGTCGCTGATCCCTTCCACTTTGCGCGTGCGCACCAGCTCTGCAATTGCCTCGATCAAGGTGGTCTTGTTGACCTGATAGGGAATCTCGGAGATGACGATGCTCTCGCGCCCACCCCGCTGCGTCTCGATGCTGGCCCTGGCTCGCACTATGATGCGCCCGCGGCCCGTGGTATAGGCTTCTCTGATCCCCTCACTGCCAACAATGATGGCCCCGGTGGGAAAATCCGGCCCCTGAATGAACTGCATCAACTCCTCTACCGTCGCCGAGGGCCGGTCGATCAGGTGCAGGAGCGCCTCCACTACCTCGCGCAAGTTGTGCGGAGGGATGTTGGTTGCCATCCCGACCGCAATGCCCGATGCGCCATTCACCAGCAGATTGGGCAGAAGAGAAGGCAACACCGACGGTTCGCGCAGGGACTCGTCAAAGTTGGGGACAAAGTCGACCGTGTCCTTGTCCAGGTCCCGGAGCACTTCCTCGGCGATCGGTGCCAGGCGCGCTTCGGTGTAGCGCATGGCCGCCGGTGCATCCCCGTCAATGGAGCCAAAGTTCCCCTGCCCGTCCACCAGCGGGTAGCGCAGCGAAAAGTCCTGCGCCATTCTCACCAGCGTCTCGTAGACGGCGGCATCGCCATGGGGATGGTACTTGCCCAGCACTTCACCCACGATCCTGGCGCTCTTTTTGTAAGGCGCGTTTGGGCCCAGATTCAACTCGCGCATGCCAAACAACACGCGCCGGTGCACCGGTTTGAGGCCATCTCGCACATCCGGCAGCGCCCGGGAGACGATGACCGACATCGAATAATCGATGTACGAGTCCTTCATCTCCTCTTCAATGAAGATCGGGTAAACCTTTTCCTGTTGCGCGGTCGCCATGATTGCTCAGTCCCGGTCGAGAAGTGCTAGACGTCCAGGTTGCGCACGTAGCGTGCGTTTTCTTCGATGAACTTGCGGCGCGGTTCCACCTTGTCGCCCATCAACACCGAGAAGATGCGGTCGGCGTCATAGGCTTCCTCTATGGTCACCTGGAGCATCGTGCGCGCGGCTGGATCCATGGTCGTGCTCCAGAGCTGCTGCGGGCTCATCTCCCCAAGCCCCTTGTACCGTTGCACTTCAACGCCGTCGCGCCCAAGGCTCTCGAGCACCTTGTCCAGGTCCTCCTCGTCGTACACATACTGTTCCTGTTTGCCTTTCACCACGCGGTAGAGGGGCGGCTGCGCAATGTACACCATTCCTTGCTCGATAAGCGGCCGCAAGTACCGGAAGAAGAAGGTCAACAACAGAGTCCGAATGTGCGCGCCATCCACGTCGGCATCGGTCATGATGATAATCTTGCCGTACCGGCTCTTGGCTGGATCCACTTCATCATTGCCAATACCAGCGCCGATAGCCGAAACGATGGTCTTGATCTCCTCGTTGGCAAGAATCTTGTCGATGCGGGCCTTTTCCACGTTGAGGATCTTCCCTTTGAGCGGCAGGATTGCCTGAAACCGACGATCCCGTCCTTGTTTGGCGGACCCTCCGGCCGAATCTCCTTCCACCAGAAAGAGCTCGCACTCAGCCGGTTCGCGACTGGCACAGTCGGCAAGTTTGCCGGGCAACGTGCCCCCTTCCAGGGCCGTCTTGCGGCGCGTGAGCTCTTTTGCCTTGCGGGCCGCCTCGCGGGAGCGCGCGGCACTGATACACTTTTCCAGAATCTTCCGCGCTACACTGGGGTTGGCCTCCAGGTACTCATTCAGCGCCTCCCCCACAGCCGATTCCACCAGGCCGCGTACCTCGCTGTTACCCAGGCGCGTTTTCGTCTGCCCCTCGAACTGCGGCTCCAACACCTTGATGCTGAGGACTGCCGTGAGACCCTCGCGGACATCCTCGCCACTTAGGCTGTTCTCGAGGTTTTTGAGGAGGTTGTGCCTGCTGGCATAATTGTTTAACGTGCGGGTCAACGCTGTCTTAAACCCCACCAGGTGGGTCCCACCCTCGGTGGTGTGAATATTGTTAACGTAGGTGTAGATATTCTCCATGTAGGAGGTATTGTACTGAATGGCCGCCTCGATGGGCACCCCGTTCCGCTGGTCACAGATGTAGATCGGCCGCGGATGGATAGGGTCCCGGGACTGATCGAGGTACTCCACAAATGCCACCAGGCCGCCCTTGTACCTAAAGACCTCCTTCCTACCGGTCCGCTCCTCCGTTAAGGTGAGCTTCAAGTCCTTGTTGAGAAAGGCCAATTCCCGCAGGCGCTCGGCGACAATTTCAAAACTAAAATTCCTCTTGCGGAATATCTCCCGGTCAGGCATAAAGGTCGTCTTGGTGCCGGTCCCCTTCCGTCTGCCCTTCACGCGCACCGGGGTGACCGCCACACCCCGCTCATAACGCTGCACGTACACGCGGCCGTCCCGGCGCACTTCCACTTCGCACCACTCGGAAAGCGCATTGACCACTGACACGCCGACGCCGTGCAAGCCCCCTGAGACCTTGTAGACCTTTCTGTCAAACTTGCCGCCGGCGTGCAGCATCGTCATTACCACTTCCAGCGCCGACTTGCCTTGCGTGGGGTGGGTATCTACGGGAATGCCGCGCCCATCATCCTCAATCGTAACACTGCCGTCTCTGTTGAGGGTCACATCGATCTGCGTGCAATAGCCTGCCAGTGCCTCGTCCACACTGTTGTCGACCACCTCGTAGATGAGGTGGTGTAAGCCGCGGACGGAGACATCGCCGATATACATCGCCGGCCGCCGACGCACTGCCTCCAGACCGCGCAATACCTGGATCTGGCTGGCGTCATACCGCTCCCCATTCTCCACCGCACTGTCCACCACCGTACTGTTACCCTCCACTACCCTCTCCTATTGGAAGCGAATATCTTCTACCACCGACTTCCCGATGAGCCCGTTCAGCTTTGCGAGAATTGCCCCTTTGTGAAACAGGAGTTCGTTGCGCCAGACGCTGCTCCTCACGCGCACGAACAGGACCCCATCGCGGATGCGCGTCGGGGTCGCCACAGCAGCAATCTGTGCTCCCACCGCCTCTTGCCAAACGGCGAGAGCCATGTGCTCCTTAACCCGATGCTCAATTCCCAGATTTCGGAGCAACTGGTCCAAGACCTTAGCCATCGGAGCCGGGTGCCGCATCGCTAGACCCTCGCCTCTGCTACTTGGCCTTCGTGAACAACAAAGTATTGAAAAGATCCTGCTTCCAAGCCCATTATGCGCCACGCTTCTGGTCCCGTGGTCGTGAAAATAACCTGAGTGGCCTCGGGGAACAGCCTCGCAAGGTTTGCGCTTCGCTTATGATCGAGATCCACAAGGAGGTCATCCATGAGAAAAAGAGGAATTTCACCTCGAAGTTCTCGCAGGAGCGCGTGCTCTGCCAAACGCAGAGAGATGAGCACCGCCTTGTGGTCACCCCGTGAGCCAAACTGGCGAAGGTCCCGCCCGTCTACCTTTATTGCTATGTCGTCCCGGTGGGGACCCACCAGAGTCACCCCGAGTTCCTTCTCCCGAGCAGCCATGCCGTTGAGACGATGCAAGAACGCCTCTCGGATGGTCTTGGTCTGATCCTGGCGCACGCTGGGCACGTAGGTGACCGTGATTGCACGGTCCGTGCCGACTATTGTGCTGAAATACGAATTCAAGAGCTTACCAATGGCAGCTACAAAGTTGGATCGTGCCGCCATAAGTCTGGTTCCGTACTCCACAAGTTGCTCCGTCCACGCGGACATCTGACCGGAGCCATGCTCCACCTGCCCTCGGAGGAGCGCATTTCGTTGCCTCAGCGTCGCAGTATATCGGCGCAAATCGTCCAGATAGCGCATGCTGGCTTGGCACAAGAAGAGATCCATAAAACGGCGACGCTCGCATGGCCCACCCCAGGTTATTCGGTAGTCATCCCCAGACATAACGACAATTGGAAAATGCCCAAGAAGCTCGGCCCTCCGGACTGAAGTGTCACCATCTATCGCGCACCGTTTACCTGCCTCCAGAGTATACTCGATGCGACACTCTCGTTCTACTCCGGCCCCAAAAGCAAAAACCCCCCGAACTACGAACCCCCGCGTCCCAAACCTCACCACACTTACGTCCGAGAGGCCCCTTACACCACGCATTAGAGCCAGGTACGAGATTGCATCTACAAGGTTGCTCTTACCCTGCGCATTTTCACCGAACAGTACGTTTATTCCTCGCCCAAACGCAATGGACGCACTCGCAAAGTTACAAAAGTTTTCAAGGAATAGCTCCCTTAACCACATTAGACGACGTTCAGCAGGCCCAACCACATTATTCTTCGGTGAGCCTGATCGGCATCACAAGCGCCAGAAACTCCTCATTCTCCTTATGTTCCGTGGGCCGAATGATAGCCGCGCTGACCGGATCCCGAAGCTCAAATCGAGCAAAATCTGTGTCAACGTACCGAAGTATTTCCACTAAGTAGTTGGCGTTGTATCCGATCTTCAGAGGAGTTCCCACGTATTCAACCGAAAGCACCTCTCTCCCCTCACCTCCCAATTCCACATCCTCAGAGCTAATTATTAAGGTGTTTTCTTGCAGATCAAACCTAACCTGGCGCGTCATGGAACTTGAGAAGATGGCCACCCTGCGAAGCGCGGAAATAAGCCCCTCGCGATCAGCAATAAGGATTTTGTCGTTGTTGGTAGGAATAACCCGCTCATAGCTCGGGTACTGCTGATCGATAAGTTTGGCACATATTTCCGTTCTATCAGACTTGAAAAGGATATGGTTTTTTGCAACCGCCACTCCTACCACATTTATACCATCCTCTATGGCCCGTTGCACCGCCACCAACGCCTTTGGTGGAACAATTACTTTGCTTTCACCGCCGCTTAGATTTTCTTTCCGATACACCACTTTGGAAAGGCGATGCCCGTCCGTAGCCACCATCCTTAATTCAGACGGGAATAGCTCAAAATACACCCCTGAAAGCGCCGGTCGGAGTGCATCAGTAGATACAGCAAAGGAACTCCTCTGTACCAAACGGTTGAATATGTCAGCCTCAATTTCAAATCTATTTTCATACTCCTCAACAGTTACCGTCGGATAATCATCAGGAGATTGTCCTACAAGAGAGTACGTACCTCTATCGGTTGTAATTGTGACTTTGTGATGTTCATCAGAAGTAAGGCGCAGTCCAACATCTGGAAGCTCTCTCACAATATCGTTGAACGTACGCGCTGAGACCGTGGTTGAACCTTCTTCAATCACGTCAGCGGTAACCATAGTTTCAACAGATATTTCCAAATCAGTGCCGGTAATCGACACTTTCTTGCCTTCGACTTTTAGCAAAACATTCGTCAGTATAGGAAGGGTAGTCTTTGAAGGCACAGCGGTGATGACCTTCTGCAGAGCTTTGTGAAGCTCGTGGCGATTAACTGCTATTTCCATCTTTCCCTCCGAGACAAATGTGTTGTGCTACACGTTGGCCAAAGGTAAATAATATTTAGGTAGTTTTCAAGAAGAAATTTATAACTGTTATTGTAAATGCTGTGGGTATGTTGACAGGGGTATTTCCTTCTGCCTATAGTATTGTTTTGTAAGAAGGGCTTTTGGACTGGATATTAACATTGTATGTGACTGAGGTGTGAATATTGGTTGGCCTACTAGGGTGGTAGGTAGATAGGTGAAAAGTTAGAAAAACCGCCGTCCGCTGCCAACGGCCTATCCACAGCGCCTTCCCACCTTTGTGCGCGTGCTTGCTCCCATCTATGCTGAGGAGAGCCTGATTTGTTGGGCGATTTCGTCGATGGTCTCCCTGAAGCGCTCATCTCTCGCCCGGAGTTTCTCAACGAGATTAAGAGCATGAATAACGGTACTGTGATCTCTTCCTCCAAAGTGCAGTCCTATGGTTTTTAGCGAGTTATTAGTGTAGACCTTTGCTAAGTACATAGCCACTTGGCGGGCTAGGGCAATCTCCTTGCGCCGAGTCTTTGCGCGCATCATATCCTCGGGTATACCAAAATGCTGGGCGACCACGCGCTGCACCTGTTCCACGGTTAGGCTTTGTTTCTTTTGCACACAGATGTCGCGCAGTACCCGCTTGGCAACCTCGAGTGTGATTTCGGTTCTGGTGAGCGAGGAGTACGCGAGGAGCTTGATCAGGGATCCCTCAAGTTCGCGGATATTCATGGTGACGTTGGCCGCGATAAAGTCGAATATTTCCTGTGCGAGCTCGAGGCCGTTCTGCTCCGCCTTTTTGTGGAGTATCGCCAGGCGAGTCTCATAGTCGGGTACCTGGATGTCCACAATGAGCCCCCACTGAAAGCGAGAAATGAGCCTCTCCTCCATTCCCTTCAGGTCTCGCGGCGGACGATCGCAGGTTAGAACAATCTGCTTTCCGGCGTGATAGAGGGAGTTGAAGGTGTGAAAGAACTCCTCCAGTGTGCGCTCCTTGTTGGAGAAAAATTGGATGTCGTCTACCAACAACAGATCGACGTTTCGGTAGGTGGCGCTGAACTCCGTGGTCTTGTTGTGTTGTATCGAGTTGATGAACTCGAGTGTGAACTTTTCGCTGGAGACGTACGCGAGTCTGCGTACGCTGCCGATGGAAATTGCGTGATTGCCAATTGCCTGGATGAGGTGTGTTTTGCCGAGGCCCGCACCACCGTAGATGATGAGAGGATTGAATGCGGTGTTACCGGGCGACTCGGACACCGCCAGAGCTGCTGCCCGGGCAAACTGGTTACATGGTCCCTCGATAAAGTTGCTGAACGTGTACTGTTCGCTGAGCTGGCCGTTGGTTGAAACCGGTTTGACCGATTCACGGGGGGCAGCGGTTTGGAAAAGGTCCTCCTTGTCGCTCACAACCACCGCGTACTGGATGCGCGCCCCCTCACCGAGTGTCTCCGCAAGGGCGGACTCGATCACCATGCGGTAGTGCTGGTCGATCCACTCGTAGAAGAATTGGCTCGGCACTTGGATAGTGAGCTGTCGCCCCTCTAGTTTGACAGGTTCAATGGGTTTGAACCATGTCGTGAAGCTTTGAGGATTGACGCGGCTGCGTATCAACGATAAGCAGTCTGCCCAGACTCCTTGCGCAGTCGTTTCCATGGCAGCTCCGGTCAGTCTCGCCTCCTAGCAAAGTTATCCACAATTATCCCTCTCCCCAGGACACGTCAATAGCGTAATCCCCCTAGGTCACAAGAAAATATGTATAGATATCCACAAGATATCAACATAAGGTAATAATTAGTAAGAGTTTGTTATTTAAAGAACTAAAACCTCCTAATCTATTGTGGTTATGTACCCCAATAGTTGCCAAAGATCCCTACTCTTATCGGCTTCTGTGGTGAGCTAAAGCCGTTGGGTTGGTTATCCACAAGTTATCGGCATACAGTCCTCCTTCGCCAGTGCGTAATCTAACAAACCGGGGAAATTTGTCAATAGCTTTTTTTGTTGCGCGGTCCTCAGGTGAGAGGGTGGTTGTGGGTCATAGCGGGGGGCACGGGCACGGCTTCACTCGGGGGACGCAACGAAATGGCCACCGCCACAAAAGTGCTTGACCCTGAGGAAAATAATTGCTATAATTAGCACTTAGCGGGAGCAAGAGTAGAATCGACGTGAGGAGGAGCGATGAAAAGGACGTACCAACCAAGCAATAGGCGCAGACGGAGCACGCACGGTTTTCGGGCGCGTATGAGGAGTAAGACGGGTAGGGAGGTTCTGCGCAGGCGGCGTGCCAAGGGGAGATACAGTCTGAGTGTGAGTGACCGTGACTAACTCGTCGCCAAGAATCGTGGATGGCGAGAGCGACTATCCCTACCTTAAAGAGGAGAGCGTTTTCAGAAGTGCTCGCGCAGGGCGGGAGGCTTCGGTTTCGTCTTTTTACGGTCTTCTGGCGCCCTGCCCCGCGCCGCGCCGTGGGGATCGCTGTGTCAAGCAAGGTCCGAACTGCCGTACAGAGAAATAGGGCGCGACGGCGTCTCCGGGAAGTGTTGAGACAGCACCTGGACCAAATCCCCGAGGAAATGGAAATCGTCTGGTTGCTTCAGCCGGAAGTGATCGACGTTCCGTTCCCTCGGCTTGTGCACCAGTTTGAGCGCACCCTTGTAGCATTGCGGCAGAGGGGGAGTTGATGGTTCGAGCCCTCCTGGTTGGCATCATTCGCCTCTATCGCATTGTTCTCTCACCGCTGTTGGGAGCCAACTGCCGATTTGAGCCCACATGCTCGCGCTACACCGAACAAGCGTTGCTGCGGTATGGGGTAGCAAAGGGTCTGTACCTGGGGTTGCGGCGCATTCTCAGATGTCACCCATTTTCCCCAGGAGGGTACGATCCACTATTGTAAATGCCGGTGCGCATTGACCAGAGAAAGGCAAAACGTGGCATGAACTGGGACAAGAACACGCTGATTGGGGTACTGCTTATTATTCTCATGCTCATCTTGGTGAATACCCCAATCTATAAGAGGACCTTCTTTCCCCAGCAATATTGGGAAAGCCAGCGGTTGAAGCAGCCGCCAACAGAAGCCCCCACGGAGGCCGTGCCTAAGGTTGACACCACTATGGTGCCTGCGCCCGCCGTTCGCCCAGCTGAGGTGGTGCTGACCGAGGCAACCCAGGCCAGTCACGGAGAAGAGGTGCTCGTGGAGACACCGCTCTTCCGTTTGGTGTTCAACACTAAGGGAGCTGTTCTCACCTCTTGCCATTTCAAGCGTTTCAAGGACCCGGACAGCAACTTGGTGCAGATTGTTGGAGGAGATGGTAGGGCAAATCTGGCGCTGGGGTTCACTACCGCCCGGGATTCGGTGGACACAGGACAACTGTTGTTTGTTTCTGACCGGCGCGAGGTAGTACTGGCGAGCGCTGGCGATAGCGCTTCGGTCACTTTTGTGGCACAATTGGAAGGGGGGCAGAGGATAACCAAGCGCTTCACCTTCCGGGGCGACAGCTACTATTTCGCCCTTGACGTCCGCTTGGACAACTTTTCTAACGTCATCGCGCAGCGTCGCTACACGGTGGGTTGGAACAGTGGTTTGGCACCTACGGAAGCGCGCCTCATTGATGACTTCCAGGAGGCCAAGGTCTATGCCCTGTTTGCGGCGAACCTGGAAAAGTTCGACATTGGCCGCGCGCCGCAACGGGCTGGAAGCATGGACGGGGTGGTGCGGTGGGTCGGGGCGCGGACTAAGTACTTTGCTGCAGCCATCATTCCCACCAGCCAGCAGGGGGCAGGCGTGTGGTACGCGGGCAGGCGACAGCCGCCACCGCGCTCTTTTGCGGTATGGGACAAACACCGGCTCCGGGAAGCGGATCGCCTTTGGAAGGCGTATGCGTTTGGCCTGGACATGAGCTTCCTTAATGAACCGGTGCGGCAAGATCGCTTTATGGTGTTCTTAGGGCCGCTCGACTACAGCACCGTGCGGGGGCCTGGCGTCGGTTTGGAGCGGATGATGAGCCTGGGTTGGAAGGTGATTCAACCGTTTTCGAAGGCGGTGCTGTGGTGCCTCAAGACCTTGCATGCCGTTGTCCCCAACTACGGCTGGGTCATTGTCATCTTTTCCCTTCTGGTCAAGGTGGTGCTCTACCCCTTGACGCACAAGTCCTTCAAGTCCATGCACAAGATGCAGGAACTTCAGCCGCGCTTGGTGGCTCTCCGCGAGAAGTACGGCAAGGATCCTCAGCGCCTCAATGAGGAGACCATGAAGCTCTACAAGGAGGCTGGAGTGAACCCAATGGGGGGATGCCTGCCCTTGTTGCTGCAGATGCCCTTGCTGTATGCCTTGTTCGTGGTGTTCCGGAACACGATCTCCTTCCGCGGACAGGGATTCATGCTGTGGATCAAGGACCTTGCCAATCCGGACACGGTGGCGGTTCTTCCTTTTAGCTTGCCGTTGTACGGCAACCTGGTAAATATCCTGCCGATCCTCATGGGCGTCACGATGCTCATCCAGCAGAAGATGAGCGTGAAGGACCCAAAGCAGAAGATGATGGTTTACCTGATGCCGATCTTTTTTACCCTCCTGTTCAATTCCTTCCCCTCCGGGTTGAATCTCTACTACATGCTCTTCAACGTGCTGAGCATTCTCCAGCAGAAGCTCATTACGGACAGGCTGGTGGGGGCGGGTGAACAGAAGCCACAGAAGCCAGGCGGTCAGAAGTTGGAGAAGAAACCGGTGGCAAGGCGGCTCGGGCGGAAGTAGCGACCTCACCTGAGCGGCAACAGTATGGGAAAGGCCCTGCTGGCGTAGCGTGGTGGGGCTTTTTCTTTGAGGCGTTACGAAGGTAATGATGGTTCTTGAGGAAGATACAATTGTGGCCCTGTCGACTCCGCAGGGGTCAGGGGCTTTGGCGATAGTGAGACTGAGCGGTAGCAGGGCAGTGCAGGTGGTGGAAGTGGTCTTTGTAGGTAAAAGACCTCTGCGGGAAGTTCCGAACCACACTGTCGTCTACGGGCGCCTCATGGGGACGGACGAGACGGGGGCGGAGGTAACGCTCGATGAGGTGATGGTGGCGGTCCACAGGGGCCCGTATTCATACACTGGCGAGGATCTGGTGGAGATCACCTGCCACGGCAACCCCCTTATTGTGCAGCAGATACTGCGGCTCTTGTTAGCACGCGGGGCGCGCTTGGCAGAGCCTGGGGAATTCACGCGCCGGGCCTTTGTGCACGGGAGAATTGATCTCGCGCAAGCGGAGGCGGTCTGTGACCTCATATGTGCGCGTACGGAGCGGGCGCGCCGCGCCTCCATGGCCCAGTTGGAGGGACGACTGTCGCAGCGCATCGGCTCCTTGCAGCAGCGGCTTGCCGACAGTCGCGCCCTTCTGGAGTTGGAAGTGGATTTCTCGGATGAAGACGTGCCGGCTCTGGACCGGGCGGCGCTCACGAGGCAGCTAGAGCAAATTGCCGCGGAGCTGGAGGCAATGCTCGGTACCTACCAGCAGGGGCGCTTGTTGCGGCACGGGATCAGACTGGTACTGGTTGGGCGCACCAATGTGGGCAAATCCAGTCTGCTCAACGCCCTGTTACAGGAGGACCGGGCCATCGTCAGCGAGCTGCCGGGGACCACGCGCGATACCCTGGAGGGTACGGTGGACATCGGCGGTTTCCCGGTGACGGTCGTGGACACGGCCGGTTTCGGTGCGCCAACCTCAGCGGTGGACGAGGAGGGGCTCCGGCGCACGGAACGAGAGATGGACAGGGCAGATGTCGTTGCCCTGGTGCTGGACGGGAGTGAGCCACTGGGGGTGGATGACCGACGGCTGCTTGCCCATTATGCGCAAGGCAAAAGCGACCGGCTGCGGGCCCTTGTCGTGGTGAACAAGATTGATCTGCCACAGGCGTGGCGAGCAGAGGAGTTCCATGTGGACGAAGTGGTTGAAGTCTCGGCGAAGGAAGGGTTAGGATTGGGGCGCCTGCGGGAGGCCCTGCTGAAGCGCCTGACGGCAGACGGCGGCGTGGAAGGGGGTGATGTGGTGGTAAGTAATGTGCGCCATTGGGAGGCACTGCGCCGGGCGTCTGAGGCAGTAGTCAGGGCGCATCAGTGGCTTGCGCAAGGCCTGTCGGCCGAGTTTGTCTCCTTCGAACTGCGGGAGGCGGGGGAAGCTTTGGGGGCGATCGTCGGCTCCGTGAGCGATGAAGACGTGCTAAATGCGATTTTTGCCAAATTCTGTATCGGCAAATGAGGAGCAGTGTTTCACGTGGAACAGGCGGCGGGGGAGTGCGGTGAGCAGCGGTGACATTTATGACGTGGTAGTGGTGGGCGCCGGTCATGCCGGATGTGAAGCGGCGCTGGCAGCGGCCAGGATGGGGGTGAGGACGCTGCTGGTGACCATGAACCTCGGTACGGTGGCCCAGATGTCCTGTAACCCCGCAATTGGAGGGTTGGCCAAGGGCCATCTGGTGCGGGAGATCGACGCGCTGGGCGGAGAGATGGGGGTGGTCGCTGACCTGGCGGGCATACAGTTTCGCATGCTCAACCGCAGCAAAGGCCCTGCGGTTTGGTCGCCGCGGGCACAGGAGGACCGCCAGCGCTACTCCCTGCTAATGAAGCAGGCATTGGAGCGGCAACAGGGTCTGCGCCTGGTACAGGCGGAGGTCGTCGCCCTGGAGGTCGCTGGCGGCGCAGTGCGCGGCGCCCGCCTCTTTCCCGGGGGTGCGGTGGCCACCAAGAACATCGTGCTCGCCCCCGGCACGTTCCTCAATGGGCTGATCCACATCGGTCTTTCCTCCTTTTCCGCGGGACGCGCGGGTGAATTTGCTTCTTCGGCGCTCAGTGAGCAGCTGCGCGCCTTAGGTTTTCGCCTGGGCAGGATGAAGACCGGCACGCCGCCCCGCGTGGATGGGCGGACCGTTGACTGGGCCAGCATGACGGAACAGCCTGGTGACCCAGAGCCGGAGCCTTTCTCGTTTCGTCATGACCGTCTGGAAGTTGCACAGGTCTCCTGCTTCCTGACCTGGACCAACGAGCGTACACACGAACTGTTGCGGAGCGGCCTGGACCGCTCCCCGCTGTACACCGGCAAAATCATCGGCATTGGACCTCGCTACTGCCCCTCCATCGAGACGAAGATTGTTCGCTTTTCGGACAAGTCTCGCCACCAGATTTTTCTAGAGCCGGAAGGGAGACTGACCAGTGAATATTATGTGAACGGTTTTTCCACCAGTCTTCCCGAAGAGGTACAATGTGCTGCCCTCCGCACCATCTCCGGCCTGGAGCGGGTAGAGGTGACCAGATACGGCTATGCCATCGAGTACGACTATGTTCCGGCCACCCAGCTTCAGCCCACGCTGGAGGCCAAGCTCTGTCGGGGGCTGTTCCTGGCGGGACAGATCAACGGCACCTCAGGATACGAGGAGGCTGCGGCACAAGGACTGGTGGCTGGTGTGAACGCCGCCCTCTTGTGCCGAGGCGAAGCGCCGTTCATCCCCACGCGCGCTGAGTGTTACATAGGCGTGCTCATCGATGACTTGGTGACCAAAGGCCCAGAGGAGCCGTACCGCATGTTCACGTCGTTGGCGGAACATCGGTTGGTGCTGCGTCAGGACAATGCGGACCTGCGCCTGCTGCACCACAGCGAGCGATTGGGTATGGCTCCGGAGGAGTTTTGTCGGGGCGTACGCCGCAAGCAGCAGGCCATCGAGGAGTGTCTGGTGTTTATGACTGCCACCAGACCGCCGGTGGAAGAGGTAAACGGTGTGCTGGAGAAGAAAGGATTAGCCCCCGTGCGGGCAGCGGTGTCGCTCAAGGAGTTGCTGCGCAGGCCGGAACTGGCCATCGGCGATCTTGTCGGCTTGGCCCGCCATCCGGTGCTGGAGAGGCTGGAGGATCCCTTTTGGCGCGCGGTGGCCCGCCAGGTGGAAATCGAGGTAAAATACGAGGGATTCATAATCCGGCAGAGGGAGCAGATGGAGCGGTTCCGACGCTTGGAGGCCGCTGTCCTTCCTCCGGAACTGGACTATCGAACGATGCGGGGGTTGTCTGCGGAGGCGCGGGAGAAGCTGGAGCAGGTGCGGCCGCTCTCCTTGGGCCAAGCGGCGCGCATTCCCGGCGTGAGGCAGGGCGACATTGCCGTGCTGATGGTCCACCTTGCCCGGCATGCCCGGAGGGAAGGTTGTTCCACGTGAAACACCCTGGAGTACGCATCAGCAGCGACCGCGGCTTCGAGGCTGAGCTTGCCGCCTTAAGTTCATGTCTTGCGACGTTGGGGATCACCTTGCTGCCGCAGCAGGCTTCGGCCCTCCGGGACTATGTGCGCCTTCTTTTGGCCTGGAACCGGCGCACCAATCTCATTGCCCCCGGGGATGAGCCGGTGGTGGTGCCGCGCCACATCGGAGAGTCCCTGGCCTTTCTCACCGCCGAGGAAATCGCCCATGGGGCAGTGGTGGTGGATATCGGTAGCGGTGGGGGCTTGCCCGGCATACCGGTGAAAATCCTCCGCCCGGACCTACAGATGCTGCTACTCGAGGCGCATCGCCGCAAAGTGCTTTTTCTGCAGGAGGCCATCGAGGAGCTGCAATTGCAGGGCGCATGCGCTCTCTGCGCCAGGGCGGAGATGCTGGCCAAGCTGCCTGAATGGCAGGGAAAAGTAGACATTGCGGTGGCGCGTGCAGTGGCTAAACTCCCCACGCTTTGGGCCTGGGCAGCGCCCCTCCTTGCCCCACAGGGGAGGTTGATTGCCCTCAAGGGGGGCGATGTGGGCGCTGAAATCCGGGCCCTGGCTGCGCAAGAGCCGTCGGTGAACGTGCGCATGGCTGCAGCACCGGCGTGCCTTGTGGCCCCAGACAAAGGCAGGGTTCTCATCATCGTGCAACGAGGTGCGCAGACGTGAAAAGACGACCAGATGACAACGTGTTTGCGGAGATTCAGAACCTCATCACCGAGGCGCGCAACCCGGCGACCATGGACATCGACTCCAAATCGGTGGAGGAGATTTTGCGTTTGATCAACGCCGAGGACAAAAAGGTGCCGTTCGCCGTGGAAAAGGAGATCCCGTACATCGCGCAGGCGGTGGAGCTTGTGGTGGAGGCGTTTCGCGCAGGCGGCCGGCTCTTCTACGTCGGGGCGGGCACCAGTGGCAGGCTTGGGGTGCTGGATGCCTCGGAGATCCCCCCGACCTTTGGGGCACCCCCCGAGATGGTGCAGGGTATCATCGCCGGCGGGTACAAGGCGCTGGTGCGCGCCCAGGAGGGGGCAGAAGACCGGCGGGAGCGGGGGGGCGAGGACCTGCTCCGGCGTGGCTTCACCAGCAAGGATGTGGCCTGCGGCATTGCTGCCAGCCGCAGAACACCGTACGTGCTCGGCGCCATCGCGAAAGCCCGCGAGGTGGGCGGCAAGACCATTTACGTCACCTGCACACCTCGCAGCGAGCTCAACTTCCCGGTGGATGTGGCCATATGCCCAGTGGTGGGACCGGAGGTGGTAATGGGCTCTACGCGCATGAAGGCGGGGACGGCCACCAAGCTTGTCCTCAATATGATAACCACCACGGCGATGATCCGCCTGGGCAAGGTCTACGGCAACATGATGGTGGACCTCCAAATGACCTCCCGCAAACTGGAAGAACGCTCCAAGCGCACGGTGATGATGGTGACAGGTGTGAGCTACGACGAGGCGGAGGCAGTGTTGGAGAAGGCGGGTGGACACGTGAAGACGGCGCTGGTGATGATCTTGGCGCGAGTTGACGCCGAGGAGGCACGACAACGTCTCGCGAGGGCAGGCGGATTCGTGCGCCAGGCGCTGCAAAGCTAATCGGCCACCCTTTGCGCCGATGTCCGAGCTATACAACATCCTCACACAACGCCTGGGCATTTCCACACCGGTGCAGGAGGTGTGGCAGGCCCTCGACGAAGGGGCGCAGCTGCCTCCTGTTGTGGCGCCCGGTTCCCTGCGCCGAGCTCTGGTGGCGATATGGGTTCAAGACCGACGGCGGCGTGCCCTCTACGTCACGACTGACCCGTTGGCGGCTGAGCAGGCCCGGGATGACTTTTCCACCCTTCTGGGTGCTGAACGGGTGGTCCACTTCCTCGAGCCAAGCGACACACCGGTGGAATTCCGCCTGCAGAGCCTCAGCCGCCAAAGTGCGCACGTGCGCGCCTTGGAGTTGCTTATGGGGAGCGCCCCCGCAGTGGTTGTCACCTCCCTCCAAGGGCTCGCCTGCCCGCTCCAGCCCCCAGAAGCAATTCGGCAACGCCGCATTCTCTTGCGCCAGGGCCAGGAGTACGACTTCCAGGGCCTCGTGGAAGCCCTTGTGCAGCTGGGCTTCTCGCGCGAGATCATGGTGGACCGTGCAGGCGAGATCAGTGTGCGGGGCGGCATCGTGGACATCTTCCCGTTCTCCCGTACTCGCCCTGTTCGGGTTGAATTCTTCGGCAACACCATCGAGTCGTTGCGAGAATTCGACCCAGAAACGCAGCGCTCGGTCAACTTTATCCAGGAACTCGTCCTCATTTCCCAGTCCCCCGTGCTCGACGGCTGGAGCAAAGCAGGTGGAGCGCCTCGCACCGCTAACCTTATCGCCTTTGTCCAGGAAGGGGACCTGATTGTCTGCGAGGGGACTCCCCCAGCACAGGCATGCCTTGGCCAAGAAGCATCGGGATCGCCCGCCTCAGGCCATTGGCAATCAGGGGGGACATATGCCGGTGCAGGCAAAGTCACGCGCCCTCTGCTCTGGTTTCCCAAGGACAAAACTGAGCCCGGGGCCAAGATTCTTCGCGCAGAGCCGGTTCCGCCCATGGGCGGCAAGTACGAGGTGTTGCAGGAGTACCTTGCTGCGTTCGGTGTGCGGGCAAGGCTCAACTCTGAGGCCGAACCGCTGGCCTACTTTCTCTGCGACAGCCCTTCTCAGAAGGAACGAGTAGAGGTGCTCCTCCGCGAAGAAGGGGTGCATGGCCTACAGGTGGAAACAGGGGGGCTGCAGAACGGCTTTGTGTTGTGGGATGGTGCCCTCTGTGTGCTCACTCACCACGAGTTCCACAACCGTCCGCGCGTACCACATCCAGCGCCGCGCCCTCGTGAAGGATTTACCTTCCGCCAGCTTCACTCGCTGCGCCCAGGCGATTATGTGGTGCACGTGGACTATGGCATCGGTGTGTACCGCGGACTGCGCAAGATTACGGTTGATAACACCGAGCGGGAGTGCCTGGAAATTGCCTATCTGGACGATGACAAGGTCTACGTGCCGCTCGAACGGATGGACCGGGTCAGCAAGTACACCCCCCGTGAAGGGGTGGCGCCGCGCATCAACCGCCTGGGCACGGCGGAATGGGAACGACTGAAGGCGCGCGCAAAGCGGCGCTTGAAAGACATCTCGTCGCAGCTCATTAAGCTGTACGCGGAGCGACGCCATACGCCAGGCTTCTCCTTCTCTCCCGACACCCTCTGGCAGCACGAGCTGGAGGCGTCGTTTGTGTACGACGAGACGCCGGACCAACTCCGCGCCACCGCGGAGGTAAAGCGGGACATGGAGGCGCCGCGACCCATGGACCGGCTGGTATGTGGCGACGTGGGCTTTGGAAAGACGGAAGTGGCCATTCGGGCAGCCTTCAAGGCGGTAAATGATGGCAAGCAGGTTGCAGTACTGGTGCCCACCACCCTCTTGGCAAGTCAGCACCTGGCCACCTTTCGGGAGCGCCTAGCCCCGTTCCCGGTGCGGGTGGAAATGCTGTCTCGCTTCTTATCCAAGCGCGAGCAGCAACGGGTGTTGGCAGACCTGAAGGCGGGGCGCATTGACATCATCATCGGTACCCATCGCCTGCTTTCCGGAGACATCGCCTTTCACGACCTTGGCCTGCTGATTATCGATGAGGAGCAAAGGTTCGGGGTGATGCACAAGGAGCGTCTCAAGGCCTTGCGCACCGACGTAGACGTGCTCACCCTGACAGCCACGCCCATTCCCCGCACACTGCACATGGCACTGGTGGGCATTACCGACATGTCGCGTATCGACACGCCCCCGCGCGATCGCCTCCCCATTCGCACGGAGGTGGTCCAATTTAGCAAGGAGCTCATTCGCCATGCCATCCTGCGAGAGCTGGGCAGGGGAGGCCAGGTCTTCTTTGTGCACAATCGGGTACAGTCCATAGGCGCCATGACCAAGATGTTGCAGCGCCTGGTACCAGAAGCAACCTTTGCGGTAGCTCATGGCCAAATGCCGGCGGCCACCTTAGAGCGGGTTATGGGGCGATTCCTCGAGAGGCAATACGACTGTCTGGTGTCGACGATGATTATCCAGGCCGGTCTGGACATGCCCAACGTCAATACTTTGATCGTCAACCGCGCGGACTGCTTTGGGCTGGCACAGCTTTATCAACTGCGCGGGCGCGTAGGGCGCTCCACCCAGCAGGCCTATGCCTATTTTCTGGTGCCAAGCGTGCGGCGCCTGACCAAGGAAGCAATCAAGCGTTTGCAGGCCATCGAGGAGATAACCGAGCTCGGCTCCGGCTACCAAATTGCCCTCCGCGATCTTGAGGTCCGAGGAGCGGGCAGCCTGTTTGGCGCCGAACAGAGCGGGTTTCTCGATGCCTTGGGCTACGACGTCTTCTGCCAGATATTGGACGAGGCGGTGCGGGAGGCCAAGTCCGAATATGCCGTCTTAGAAGAACCTGCCGAAAAGGAGGTGAGCACCCAGATACGCTTCCGAGGGGACGCATTTCTCCCGGAGGAATACGTGGCCCACAGCTCTGAGCGCGTTGCTCTCTATCGTCGACTGGTGTTGGCAAAAACCGTAGAGGAAGTAGAAGACGTTGCGCAGGAGCTCATGGATCGCTTTGGGCCTCTCCCTGCGCCAGCCCGCAATCTGTTGGATGCGACGACTTGCAAGCTTCTCGGAAACCTGTTGCAGATGAGCGAGGTTCAAGTAGACGCACGTTCGCTGCGCGCGACCTTTGCCCCGTCGCTTGTCCAGGACAAGGAGCGGTTCAAAGCGCTCGTCTCGCGCGTAGCTCAGGCAAGTTGCTACCCTTATAGGTTCGTGCAAGGCAAAGGCCGGAGCCAGCTACACTTGCACGTGGAGCTCCCGCGCGAGGGAGGGCTGCCGGCGGCGAAAGAGTTCTTGCAAAGTTTGTTGTGACTTCCTATATTTGACCAGGTTCGAAACGACGCAGAGATGGGATAACAAGGAGCGAGACATGCGAAAAGCGGCGGTTTTAGCTCTTATTTCTTTTGCGGTTATGCTGGCACAATGTGGGCGCCAATCGGACCCCGTGGTCGCACGGATCGGCAATCGGGTGATCAGGCTGTCTGAATTCGAGCAAGACTTTTCCAAGAACAGGACTCCCAACTACATAAAAACCACTACGTTCAAGGAGCGTAAAGACCATCTCCTGACCATGGTCGACCGCACGCTCAAGATTGCTGACGCCTATTCCCGCGGGTACGACAAGCTGCCGGAGGTTGTGCAGCCTGTTGAGCGCGAGATGGAGCAGCGCCTGTTCTCCTCCTACGTTGAGAAGAAGGTGGTGGACCGTCTGATCAGTGAGAAGGAACTGCTGGACTACTGGCGCAAGAGCAGTGTGCAGCTCCGAGTGCGGCATATCCTGTTGGTCGTGCCACGGGATGCTGACGAGCGCAAGGAGGCGGAGGTGCGCAAGCGGGCGTGGGAGCTGCGCGACCGCATCCTCCGAGGTGAGAGCTTTTTCGATGTGGCGAAGAACTTTTCCCAGGACCATCTCAGCAGCCCCAAGGGTGGCGATCTTGGGTTTATCCGATGGGGAGAAGGGGGCTATGACGATGCCTTCTTTGAGGCGGCCTTCAAACTGAAGCAAGGGGAACTTTCGGAGCCTGTGCGCAGCAACCGTGGCTATCACATCCTCCGAGTGGAGGACAAGCAGATCTCTGGTCTCGGTGAGTATGAGCAGGCCAAGGACCGGATCAAGCAGCAGCTTATCAAGGGCAAGCAGACGGAGATGGAGAAGGAGTACTATCAGCTCGCTGCCGATCTTGAGAAGCGCTACAAGGTGGAGTACGACTCCACCGCCATAGTCGCTTTGGCGTCAAAGCTGAATGCGCCGAGCCCGGATACCACGCTCTCCGGCCAGGGCGCTGATGCTGACGTGGAGAAGGATCAGTTCTATTACTTGACCCCTACGGACCAGAAGATGGTGTTGGCGCGCTACGCTGGAGGCCTGTTGAGGGTGGAGGACCTGGTCAAGGCGCTCCGTCGTTACCCTGCACGGCGCCAGCCCCGTTTGACGAGCGTGGAGACGGTCAAAGACTGGACTTCCCGTCTGCTCTGGCGGGACTTGATGTTGAAGGAGGCCAAGCGGGAGAAGTTTCACCTCCAGCCGGAGATGAAGCGGGCGCGGCAGCAGTTGCTGGAAAGGTCTATGCTGCAGCGGATTACCGACGACATGGTGCGCAAGCGGATGAACCTCACGGAGGAGTCGTACAAGGCCTACTTTGAGAGCCATGCGGACAGGTATGTCAATCCGGCGCGTGCGAAGGTGCAGGAGATCTTTGTCTCGGACCGCAAACAAGCAGAGCAGTTGCTGCGGCGCATTCGGGCGGGGGAAGACTTTTCGCGCCTGGCGCGGCAGTACACGGAGCGGATCTCCGTTCGCAACGAAGGAGGGGTGTTAGGCTACATCTCCGCGCGCCAATACGGCAATGTGGGTCAGACCGCGTTGCAGATGGCGGTGGGACAAGTTTCTGACATTATCCCAATGGGGCCCAAGTTTTCGATTATCAAAGTCTTGGATCGCGAGGAACAATCCCCCAAGTCCTACGAGGAAGCCAAGTACGATGTGCAGCGGGACCTCCGCCGTGAAGAAGAGGAGCGGCTCAAGAAGGAATGGTTGGACGGCTTGCGGGCGCGATTCAAGGTCACCATCTATGATGAGGCCTTGAGGGTTGCGTTTGCGGAGCTCTTCGAGGAGTGAAAAGGGTGGCGACGGCAACGAGGTGCGCGTTTATGTGCAAAGTGTTTGGCGCACTCATCGTTATTGGTCTGACCTCAGCTTGGAGCGGTTGCGGACCGGGTGGATCTGGCGACCAGCAGGTGGTGGCGCGAGTGGGGAGTGCGGTGCTGCGGCTTGCCGACGTCAAAGCCGCTTTTCCCGACAATCCGAGCCTGGGTGTCTCAGAGGCGCAGGTGCGCTCCTACGTGCAGCGGTGGATCAACATGGAGCTACTGGCGCAGGAGGCGAAGCGGCGGGGTTTACACCGGGACAAGAAGGTGAGGCGTCAGCTGGAAGACCTGCGGCGGGAGGTGCTGGCCACGGCCATGGAGGATCTGCTGGCGGCAGACACTCTCACGGTGACGCCCGAAGAGCTGCGCGCCCACTACGAGAGGAATCAGGAGGCCTTCCGGCGCACCGAAGAGGAATACCTGTTGCAGGAGATAATGGTCCCCAGTTGGCAGGAGGCCATTCAGCTGCGGACGCGTATTCTCAACGGCGAGAGCTTTGAGCGGCTGGCTGCCCAGAGTTCGCAAGCCCCCTCGGCCAGGGACAGTGGTGCCACCGGCTACCTGAGGCGTGCACAGGTGCTCCCCGAACTGGCACAGCAGGTACCCCGTGCACCCTTGGGGAAGGTGCTTTCGCCTATCAAGACGGAGACGGGCTATTACCTCGTCAAGGTAGTGGACGTGAAGCCCGCGGGCAGTGTCCGCGATCTGGCCGAAGTGGAGGGGCTGCTGCGCGAGCGGGTCGTTCTGGAAAAGATGCGCGAGAGGCGGCGGCAGTTGCTCGACCGATTGCGCGGGCGCCAAACCGTTTACGTGGACTATGGCGCGCTGCGGCAAGTGCTCGCCGACTCGACTACCGCGAGCCCTTGACCGCCCGGGCACGGGCCTCTTCTATCCTCATGACAGTTGACTTTTGCGGAGCTGGGAATGAGCACAATTCAGAAGATCGTCCTTAGCCTCCTTTTGATCGCCAAGGCAGCTTTGGCGCAGGAGGTGTTGGACCGGGTGGTGGCCGTGGTGGACGACAAGCCCATCCTTGAGTCCGAGGTGATGCAAGGGGCTTTCTTTCTGGCCATGCAGCTGCGCCTGGACCCAAATCGCGAGCCTGAGCGCTTCAAGGAGTTGCAACGCCGAACCTTAGAAAGCCTGGTAGTGCAGCAAATCCTCCTCAAGAAGGCCGAACAGGACACGGTGGTGGTTGATGCCAAGAGGGTGGAGAGTTTCCTCGAGCAGCAGATGCAGAGCATTGTGCAGCAGCTGGGCTCCGAAGAAAAGGTGGAAGAGTACTTTGGCATGCCCATACGCAAGATCCGCCGGCAATACGAGGAGGAGATCCGCAAGAATCTTACCGTGCAGCAGCTGCGCGAGACCAAGTTTGCCAACCTCAAAGTGGGACGCCGCGAAGTGGAGCGCTTTTATGCTACCCACAAAGACAGTCTCCCACAAATGAAGGAGGCGGTGGAGATCAGCCACATCCTGGTCGAAGTGCGCCCTGGCGAAGCGGCGCGCCAGAAAGCCCTGCAGAGGATGGAGGAGGTGAAACGTCGGCTTGCTGCGGGAGAAGACTTTGCGGAGGTGGCGCGCCAGATGTCCGATGATCCGGGGTCGGCCCAGCGCGGCGGTGATCTGGGCTTTATGCAGCGCGGCGACTTTGTACGGGAATTTGAGGAGGTCGCCTTTTCCTTGGAGCCTGGTCAGCGCTCTGAGATCGTAGAGACTCAATTCGGGTTCCACCTTATCGAGCTGCTGGAGCGGCGCGGCGAGAAGGTCAGAGTACGGCACATCCTGGTTGCCCTGAGCACCACCAAGGAGGACGAGAAGGCAGCAGCAGAGCGGATCAAGGAGTTGTATCGCCAGCTTCAGGAGGGGGCAGACTTTGCCGCCCTGGCGAAGGAGCAGTCCGATGACGAGACGACCGCTTCTGCCGGCGGACACCTGGGGTGGTTTGAGATCGACCAGCTTCGTGAAACAGCGCCGGAGTTCGTGACGGCGCTGCACGGGATCCAGCCGGGGGGCATCACCGATCCGTTCCGAACCAAGTACGGCTTTCACATCCTGAAGGTGCTGAATCGGCGCGAAGCGCGCCAGTTGACCTTGGAGAGCGACTGGGATACCATCGAGCAGATGGCACTCAACGAAAAAAGGCAGCGGGAGTTCGAGAAGTGGGTGGCCGAGCTCCGCGCCGAGATGTTTGTGGAAGTGAAGGGCCTGTAAGGCACAGGTCAACTCGCCGCGGGCCGACCAGAGGTAGTGAGGTCGGCCCTTTTTCTTGCGGGAAAACGCTTGATTATTACGGCAAGTTTTTGTTTCTTTATAAGGTGACGTGCGGTGACCCCAATTTGCGTGCGGAGAAAGGATATGCGCCACGTGATGATGAGGCTGCTTCTCACTCTTGTCATGGGGGGCACATCCCTCCGGGGGCAGGAAGCGCTGCCCTTCCAATGGCCTGATAGCACCTCCTCCTATGACCCACAGGTGCCGCCCCCCGCAGCGGTGCTGGGATACAGCATTGGGCAGCAGTTCACCCCCCATCACCTGGTGGTCCGCTACATGGAGGCCTTGGCTGCCAGCTCGCAACGAGTCAGACTCCTGCGGTATGGCACGACCTATGAGGGGAGACCGCTGTTGGTGGCAGTAATCTCCTCGCCGGAGAACCTGGCCAAATGGGACAGCCTCCAGATTCGCCAGCGACGTCTGGCCGACCCGGGGTTGCTGCCAGCTCCTGACCGTTTGTCGCAGCTGCTGGACTCCTGGCCACTGGTGGTGTGGCTGAGCTTCAATGTCCACGGCAACGAGGCAAGCGGCACTGAGGCAGCCCTTCAGGTCGCCTACCAGCTGAACGCCGCCACGGACAAGCAGACGGAAGCATTGCTCCGCGAGCTTGTGATTATCCTCGATCCGGTACTGAACCCTGATGGCAGGGAGCGCTACGTGTCGTTTTATGGCCGGACGGTGGGCAGTAAACCCAACCCCGATCCGGACGCTGCCGAGCACCACGAACCATGGCCAGGTGCACGCTCCAATCACTACTACTTTGACCTGAACCGAGACTGGGCTTGGCAGACGCAGCGGGAGACCCGCCAACGGGTAGCCTTGTTCCGACAATGGATGCCGCAGGTGCACGTGGACTTTCACGAGATGGGCTACAACAGCAGCTATTTCTTCTTCCCCTCGCGGACGCCCATCAATACCAACATTCCCAAGGTGCTCATCAAGTGGGCCAAGGTCTTTGGGGAAAACAATGCCAGGGCCTTTGACCGCCAGGGCTGGCCCTATTTCACCGCGGAGGGGTTTGACCTCTTTTATCCGGGCTTTGGTGACTCGTGGCCTTCGCTGAATGGGGCTTTGGGCATGACCTTCGAGCAAGGGGGAGGGGGCGCCGCGGGCCTTGCAGTGACGCGCGACGACGGCAGCGTGCTCACCCTTACCGACCGCGCCTGGCACCACTTCGTAGCGGCCATGACTACCCTGCAGACGGCACAGCGCCACCGCAGGGAGATCCTCAAGGACTACACGGACTCCTGGCGCCAAAGCCTGGAACAGGGACGTCGCAGCGCAGTGCGCTACTACCTCTTTCCCCCGGATCCGGATGCCAACAAACAGGCTGACTTTGTGGACCTGCTGTTGCGCCAGGGCATCGAGGTCTGGCGCACCACCGAAGCTACGGAGGTGAAAGGGGTAGAAGGTTATGCGCAGAAGGTGGAGAGGCTGCCTCTGCCGCGTGGGTCCTTTGTGGTGCCCGTGGCGCAGCCGGCGCAACGCCTGTTGACGGCCCTTTTCGAGGTGGAGCCAGTCCTTGCCGACACCTTCTTCTACGACATCACGGCCTGGTGCCTGCCTGTGGTCTACAACGTGCCGGCCTACTGGACCCGCAGTCAGCTGACTTGTGGCATGGAGCAACTCCGCTCTCGACCAGACCCGAGCGGTGCTGTGCAGGGTGGGCGCGCCGGGTATGCCTACCTTCTCCCCTGGGAGGATGAGGGCGCGGCCAGCGCTCTCTTCCAGCTCCTCCGGCACAAATGGCGGGTGCGGGTGAGCACGAAGCCCTTTACCCTGGGCGGACGTCGCTTCGAGCGTGGGACGATCGTCATCCCCGTGCTCAATCGACCGGCTGCTCATCCCGACTCTACGGTGCACGCAGTGGTCGAAGGCCTGGCGCGTGACCATGGCATCACCTTCGTTGCCGTCCACACCGGCCTGACTGAGGAGGGCATCGACCTGGGCTCGGATGACCTGGTTGCCCTCAAGATGCCGAGGGTGGCGATGGTGACTGGCCGGCCGGTGAGCGCCAGCTCCTACGGGGCCTTGTGGTTCCTGCTGGAACAGCACCTAGGTATCGACTTTACACCCGTAGAGTGTGAGAGGCTTCGCGCAGTAGACCTGCGTAAGTACGACGTGCTGATCTTTCCCAACGATTATGGCGAGGGCAGGGGGTATCGTAGCCAGCTCGACAGTGCGACGGTGGAGCGGTTGGCGCGCTGGATTCGCGAGGGCGGTACGTTCATTGGCGTGGGCGGCGGCGCTGCCTTTGCCACGCAGGACGGGGCCCGGCTCTGCTCGGTCAAGCTCAAGAAGGAGAAAAAGCCCCAAGACAAAGGGGCCGAGGAGGCGGACCCCGATGTGGAGCGTCGCAAACGCCTCACTCTGGAGGAGAAGGAGAAAGAAAGCCCGCTCTCTACTGTGCCCGGGGCTATCCTGCGGACGCTCATCGACACCACTCACCCGCTTGGCTACGGCTGCACGCGAGAAATGTTCACCTTCAAAGCGGGTGCCACAGCCTATGAGCTCAGCGGCCAAGGGCACAATGTGGGCATCTATGCGGACAAGCCTCGATTTGCAGGCTACATCTCGGACAAGAACGAGAAGAAGATAGCGGGAACCGCATACCTGATTGAGGAGTCGGTGGGGAAAGGCAAGGTCGTCCTCTTCGCTGACGACCCCACCTTCCGCCTCTTGTGGCGAGGCCTTGCTCGCCTGATAGTGAATGCGCTCTTTTTCGCACCAGCGACAAAATGAACAAGAACCGTCGGACGCCCAGGCTACAGAGAGCCTTGTACCAGCCTCGCACACCTCGCGTGTCTCGGCTCCGGGGGTGGGCGCCGCTGGCGTGCGTGCTGGCCTGTGGCTGGTGCCTAGCGGCGCTGGCGCAGGGTGAGGCCTTCACCATTGCCCGCGTTCGCTACGCGGGAGGCGGCGATTGGTACAACGACCCATCTGCCATCCCGAATTTGCTCAAATTCATGGGGGAACAGACCAACGTGAGGGTGGCTCGCGATCAGGTAGTGGTGAGCATCATGGACGAAAAGCTCTTCTCCTACCCGGTACTCTATCTCACCGGGCATGGGCGAATCGTCTTTTCTCCACAGGAGGTGGAGCGGCTCCGCCACTATCTCACCCACGGCGGCTTCCTCTACGCAGATGACGATTACGGGATGGACAGCTTCTTCCGGAGCGAGATGGCCAAGGTCTTCCCGGACAAACGCCTGGTGGAGCTACCCTTTTCGCACGAGATCTACCACATGCACTTCCACTTCCCGCAGGGGCTACCCAAGATCCACGAACACGACGGCAAACCGCCGCAAGGCTTTGGGTTGTTCCACGAGGGACGCCTGGTGGTGTATTACACCTACGAGACCAATATCTCCGATGGCTGGGTTGACCCTGAGGTTCACGGAGACCCTCCTGAGAAACGCCTGGAAGCGTTGCAGATGGGCACAAATATCATGCTCTACGCTCTTACCCACTAGCGGCATGGGCAGCATTGACCTGACATATGGCTCCTTGCTGGCGCGGTTGCACCGCTTCCGGCAGCGACAAAAGCTGCGGGATCTGCTTTCTGGAGTGGGCCTGTGGACCGGCGCGGCCGCGGCGCTGCTGTTAGTCGCCGCGGCGCTGGAGGCGATGTGGCCATTGCCAGGGGCATACCGGGCGGTGATCGTTGCGCTGGTCCTTGCCTTGACGGGCAGTAGCCTCTTGCTGCTGGTGGCGTGGCCGCTAACTGATTTGGCACTGCGACGCAGCCGTCCTGACACAATCAGCCTGGCTTACCAAGTGGGTGCCCATTATCCGCAGGTGGGCGAGAGGTTGGCGCATGCCCTCCAACTGTACGTCCGACGTGAGGACAATCCGGAGCGCTATTCTAGTGAGCTCATCGAGGAAGCGGTCCGCCGTGTGGCGAGGGACTTGGAGGGCGAGGACTTTGCCGCACAGGTCGACTGGGCACAGGCACGTCGGGTGCTGAGGCGGAGCGCGCTGGCTGTGGCCCTCACTGTGGCGCTGTTCGGGCTGTTCCACAAGGCACTTGGAGGTGCACTGGTTCGCCTGGTTCACCCGCGCACTGCCTATGTGGTGGGTCCATCACTGACCTTAGCAGTCTCGCCCGGCAACGCGGAAGTGGTGCGCGGCCAGGACCTGACGATCACGGTCCAGGTGACCGGGCGCAGGGTTGGCAGTGCTACGATCGCGTACCGTGAGGAGGGGAACGCCACACCGATTGTCAAACCCATGCATCAGGATGGTCCGGCGAGCTTTTCGTTTGAGTTCAAGACCCTCCGCGATACGCTCTTTTACCGCGTCGCCGCTGGTGGCAGCAAGAGTCCGGAGTATCGGGTTGCGGTGATCGAGTTGCCAATGGTGCGGACGCTGCGCGTGGTTGTGCAGCCGCCGGCCTACACTGGCCTGCCGAGCCAATTCCTGGATGAAAACGTGGGCGACGTCTTCGCCCTCAAGGGGTCGATCGTTTCCGTGGGGGCTGTGGTGAACAAGCCGGTGACCAAGGCCGCGTTACACCTATGCGACGGCGCCGAGTTCCCGATGCGCATCTCCGGCGTGAACCTCGAAGGCGCCTTCCGTGTGAGCCAGGAGACCTCCTACCACGTCAGTCTGGTGGACTTTGCCGGGCGCACCGACCCCAACCCCATCGAGTATCGCGTGAACCTATTGGCCGACCGGGCCCCGTTTGTGCGCGTGCCGGTGCCGGGAATGGACGTGGACATAGGCGAGGACATGAGTCTGCCGCTTGTCATCGAGGCACAGGACGATTTTGGCATTTCGCAGCTGGCGTTGCAGTACCGTCACGTGCGCGGCAGCGACGGGCTGGAGGTCGGTCGTGGTAGCATCCAACTGCCCCTGGGCACGGCTGCTGACAAGGTGCGCGTGGAATACCTTTGGGACCTTTCCACTCTAAACCTCATCCCAGAAGACGTAGTGATCTACCTGGCCGAAGTGCGGGACAATGACATCGTCTCCGGGCGAAAGGTGGCGCAGAGCCAAGAGTACCGCGTCCGCTTCCCATCGATCTACGAGATTTACCAGGAGGTTGCGCAGACCCAGGAGCAGGCGGCCGAGGTGCTGGAGAGCGTGTACGAGCAGAGCAAAGAGCTGAAAGAGCGGCTCGAGCGCCTGTCGCAGCAGCTCAAGAGGAGCGCGGAATTGGACTGGGGCGAGCGCAAGCAGGTCGAGGAGGCGGTCGATGCGCAACAGCGCCTACAGCAAGAGCTACAGGAGCTGAGCCAACGCCTGGACCAGATGATCGAGCGCATGGAGCGCAACGACTTGGTGACCTTGGAGACGCTGAAAAAGTACCAGGAGTTACAGCAGCTCTTTGAGGAAGTCGCCACCCCTGAGATGCGGCGGGCGATAGAGGAGTTGCAGCGCGCCCTCCGCGACATCGACCCTGCCAGGTTGCGGCAGGCCATGGAGAAGTTCAGCCTGTCACAGGAGGATTTTCTCAAGTCCATTGAGCGCACCATCGCCCTGCTAAAGCGGTTGCAAATCGAACAGAAGCTGGATGAGGCGGTTCGTCGGGCGGCAGAAGCGGCCCGGCAGCAGGAGGAGATCGCCCAGAGGGCCGGAGAGCCCACGGCCGATGCCAAGCAGCTGGCCGAGGAGCAGCGCAGGCTGGCCGAGCAGACGGATGCGTTGACCAGGCATCTGCGCGACCTCTCGACGGCCATGGCCGAGTTCCCAGACATGCCGCGTTCTGAGGTGGAGCGCGCCGCAGCAATGATGGACTCAGCCGGCCTGGCGTCGCAGATGCAGCAGCTCAGTACCATGCTCCGCCAGCAGAACATGGGGGGAGCCAAAGCCGGCGGGCAGAAGGCTGCGAGCCTTTTGCACCAGGTGGCATCCACGCTGCAGGAGGCGCAAAACGCACTGGCGCAGAATCAGAAACGGGAGGTACTGAAGGCGCTGCAGAAGAGTTCTCACGACCTGATGCAGTTGTCGCAGTGGCAGGAACAGCTGTTGGAGGCGACGGAACAGGCCCGGTCTGATAGCCCGCGCCTGCCGGAGTTGGCCGAGGCGCAAAACGACCTCAACGCTGCCCTGGAACGCGTGGCCAGCCAGCTCTACAGCCTTGCCAAGCGCACCTTTTACGTCTCTCCGCAGATGGGCGCGGCGATGGGGCAAGCGCACGAGAGCATGTCCAAGGCGGTGGCTGCGCTGGAACAGCGCAACGTGGCAGGCTCGGTCAGCTCACAAGCAACGGCCATGGCCGCCCTCAATCAGGGGGTGCGCGAGCTATTGCGCGCCATGGAGGAGGTGAGCTCGGCCAGTTCTGCGCTTGGCTTCGATACCTTTCTACAGCGCTTGCAGAATATGGCCGGGGCTCAGGAGGGCATAAACCAGCAGACGCTGGAGCTTGGCATGGGCGGGCAGTACACTCTGGAGCAGCAGGCGGCGATGGCGCGACTGGCCGCCCAACAGGAGGCCCTCCGCAAGTCTTTGGAGGAATTGCAGCGCGAGATGGGCGCGCGCCGTGACATTCTTGGGCGGCTGGACCAGGTGGCTAAGGACATGGAAGAGGTGGCCAAGGATCTGGCCGGGCAGCGAATTGACCAGCGCACGGTGGACCGCCAGAAGCGCATTCTGTCCCGCCTCCTGGACAGCCAGCGGTCAGTGCGCGAGCGCGATTTCAGCCGCAAGCGGCAGGCCCAGGCCGGCAAGAATATCCCAAGGGCCAGTCCTGGTCCACTGCCGCCGGACCTCGGATCGGCCAAGAGCAGCCTGGCCGAAGATTTGCTCCGCGCGCAGAAAGAGGGCTATACGCCAGACTACCTGGAGCTCATCCGCCTTTACTTTGAGGCACTGGCCCGGAAGGAGAAGCCATGAGGGGTACGCGGGCCTGCGTAGTCTTTCTGATGATGGCGCTCGGCTGGCTGTGCGCGGCCGCACAGCTTCCGGACAGCCTCCGCTTGGCCTACGATTACGAGGCAGTGGGTCAGTACGAGCGCGCGGCGCAGGTGTTTGGAGCGCTCTATGCCAGAAATCCGCAGAACGTGGCGGCCTACCAGGGCGTGCGGCGGAACCTTCTTCGCCTTGGCCGACTCGACGAGCTGGCAGCGGTCATCAAACGCCGGCTTTCCTCGGGTGACTTGCAGGCGCAAGTAGATTGGGCGGAGCTGCTCTACCGGAAAGGCCAGGAGAAGGAGGCTCTCCGGGAGTGGAACAAGGTCTTGCAGGATCATCCCCGCAACCTCAATGCTTACGAGCTGGTGGCCGTCAGTCTGACCGAGAACAGGCTGCTGGATGAGGCCATTGCCGTCTACCGGCAGGCGCGCGAGCGGATGGGACGCCCCTCGCTGTTCGCCCTCCAGCTTGCCGACCTCTACGCAGCCCGTCTCAACTTTCGGGAGGCGACGCGGGAAAACCTCCTTTTCCTGCGGGAGAACCCGCAACAGTGGGGCGTGGTGCAGTCCCGGGTGGGTTCATATGCTACGGATGCGCAAGGGGTTGCCGAGGCTGCAGAGGTCATCACGCAGGAGCTGGCCACCTCTCCCCACCAGCTTCAGCTACGGCGTGTGCTGGCATCACTTTGGGTACGAAGCCGCAGGTGGCCGCTTGCTTTCGAAAACTTTGTGGAGATCGATCGGCTGGTGGCCGAGACGGAGCGCAATCGCGGTGCCCTGGGGGCAGAACTGTTCGGCTTCGCGGAGACTGCCAGACAAGAGGGGGCCCACGACATTGCCGAAAAGGCCTATGCGCTGATACTTGCGGGCTCCCCGCCCCGCCCGCTCCCCCGGCGGGCGGAGTGCCACCGGCGGGTGCTGTTGAAGGAGACAGAGCGCTATCAGGCCGCAATTGACGGCTTCCTCGCCGTCAGGGATCGATACCCCCGTTCCCGGGAAGGGTGCGCGGCGCTTCTGGAGGCAGCCTCCATCTACCTCAGCTTTTTGCGCGACCCGGCCAATTGTCAGCTGCTCGTGAGGAGGCTGCTGGAAGAGTGTCGACCTGGCAATGAACAGAGCAACGCGCTCGTGTTGCTGGGCGATGCGAGGGTGGCCGGGGGGGATATCCCGGGAGCGTGGGAAGCGTACCGCCAGGCATCCCGCGTCATTGGGTCAGCTGACAACGAAGCGGCTCAGGTGGCCCAGTTCAAAATGGGAGAGCTGGCGTTCCTAACCGGCGATGTGGATAGCGCCACCGTGCTCCTGAGCAGAGTTGCCGCCCAGGGCAGCGGCAGGGTGGTGAACGATGCGCTGGAACTACTGCTCCTTATCAATGAGAACCGCGATGACGGCGCCGGGCTACAGACCTTCGCCCAGGCGCGCCTGTTGCGTCGCCAATGGCAGCAGCAGCGCGCTCTGCAGCTCCTTGAGGGCTTGGTCGAGCTGGAGCCTGCGCCGGCGATCGCCGACGAGGCATGGATGGAGATTGCCAGCATCCACACCGAAGGGGAAATGTACGACAAGGCGCTCAAGGCATATGACCGCGTCTATAAAGGATTCCTCGATAGCAGGTTGCGCGAGCTGGCGCTGAAGAGCAAGGCGGAACTCCTGGAGACGCACCTCGCCGACGAGGCCGGGGCCGCCAAAGCGTACGAGGAGCTCCTGGTGACCTTTCCTGCAAGCGTGTACGTGGAACAAGTGCGCAAGAGACTGCGTGCATTGGATGGAAAGTTAGAGGCGAAGAAGCCAAAAGGAGACCGGTAGACTATGGTGCGAACCTTTTACCTCAAGCACATCAAGGCCGAAGAAGCCCTCGAGAGAATCCATGCCCTCGGTGTGCTGGACTACAACATCAACTGGGGTGTGGACGTGGACAAGAAGCTGAACGCCATCTCCTTTCGTGTAAAGTACGAAGCGGGTGGGAATGCCCCCGAAATGGAGGCACGGGCGCTCCAGGAGATCGAGGACTTTCTCAAGGGCATCGACCTGGAGAAGCCGCCGCGGTGATGTCTCTGCGGCCAGGCACCCACCCGAGGAAGAAGGTTTCTGTACCCGTGGGATGATGGCCGCGTGTTAGCAATCGTCTGGTGCGGAGGACAACGGTGCACCGCTTCGCTATTGCCGTGGTGACCAGCGCTGCCTGTTTCTTGGCAGTGGTGGACGTAGCCGCGCAACGCATTCTTATCCCCATGGACCTTACGCAGACGGACCACCTGAAGGCCTATGGCGTCGCCTATTGGGCCTTGGACCAGGGGATGGATGTGGAATGGCTCCTGAACTACCGCGGCGGTTCCTTCCTCCTCGGGGAGACGCCCGCAGTAGAGCGGGAGCTGCGCCTACGTGGGGTGAGTTTCGCCCACCTTGACGCGGCTGCGGTGAGCAGCATCTACCACACCATCGAGGCGGAGAATATGGAGGTGGTGCTGCTGGAAAAAGCCCCCGCCATTGCCATCTACGCCCCTCCCAAGGAGGAGATGTGGGACGACGCGGTGATGCTAGCGCTGGAGTACGCGGAGGTCCCCTTCACCGTTGTCTGGGACGCGGAGATCCTGCGGGGCGACCTTGACAAGTACGACTGGCTCCACTTGCACCATGAGGATTTCACAGGACAATTTGGCAAGTTCTACGCGAGCTATCGTAATACGACCTGGTATCAGCAGGAGGTGGCCCTCAACCGTGAAATGGCCAGCAAGCTGGGCTTTGCCAAGGTCTCCGAACTGAAGCGTGCAGTGGCGTTGGCGATCAAAGATTACATGCTGCGCGGGGGATTTGTCTTCGCCATGTGTTCGGCCACGGATTCGTACGACATTGCTCTCGCCGCGGCAAACACTGACATTGTGGACACTGTTTTTGACGGCGACCCGCCAGCAGTGGATTGTCAGCAGCGTCTGGACTACTCCCAGTGCGTCGCCTTCGAGGGGTTCCGGGTGGAAACCAATCCCCTCATTTACGAGTTTTCGGACATTGATGTGCCGCCAAGCTACGCGCCGGTGCTGCGCGGGGCAGAAGCCGACTATTTCACCCTGTTTGACTTTTCCGCCAAATACGACCCGGTGCCCTGCATGCTCACGCAGAATCACGTTTCGGTGGTGAAGGGGTTTATGGGCCAGACGACCGGCTTCAAAAAGGAGTTGATCAAAAGGGCGGTGACCATCCTGGCGGAGGCGGAGGGCACCGACCAGGTCAAGTACATCCACGGCAATGTCGGCAAAGGGACCTTCACGTTCCTGGGAGGGCACGACCCGGAGGACTACCAGCACCTCGTGGGGGATCCCCCGACGCAGCTGGCGTTGCACAAGAATTCACCCGGTTATCGGCTCATCCTCAACAACATACTTTTCCCGGCAGCAAAGCAGAGAAAGAGGAAGACCTGATGGCGGAGCTGTACCAGTTCTCGTTGCGCACCAATGCCCGGTGCGAGTTTGTGAACATCGATGCCCAGGTGGAGAAGGCGGTGGCTGCCAGTGGGGTAAGCGAGGGGGTGTGTGTGGTCTTCGTCCCTCATACCACGGCGGCGGTGACGATCAACGAGAATGCCGATCCTGATGTGCGGCGTGACATCATCGCCGAGCTTGAGAAGGTGGTCCCGTTTGCCGACAACTACCGGCACATGGAAGGGAACGCGGCGGCGCACATCAAAGCCTCGCTGCTCGGCTCATCTGCCACAGTGCTGGTTCAAGCCGGCCACCTGAAGTTGGGGACCTGGCAGTCGCTGTTTTTCTGCGAATTCGACGGCCCACGCACCCGGCAGGTGTGGGTCAAGGTGATCCCAGGGTGATGGCCCACATGCGCCTTGCTGAAATCGGAGAGTTCGGCCTCATTGCGCGGCTGAAAGCTATATGTGGCGAGCCCCCCGCCGAGGTGGTGGTGGGCATCGACGACGATGCGGCCGCCTTTCGCCCCCGCCCGGATGAGCTTGTGGTAGTGACCACCGATGCCCTGGTAGAGGGGGTGCACTTCCGGTGGGACTACTTCACCCCTCATCAGCTTGGGTGGCGGAGCTTGGCGGCCAACATCAGCGACGTGGCCGCCATGGCCGCTGAGCCCCAGTACGCGGTGGTCTCCATCGCCATCCCCTCCTCGCTGGAGGTGGAAAAGGTGGAGGATCTGTATCGAGGGATGGTCGTTCTGGGCGGCAGATATGGGGTGCGCATCATGGGGGGCGATACCACCATCTCGCCGGATAGGTTGTTCCTATCCATTACGGTCCTTGGGACAGCGCCGGCCCAGGCAATTGTCCGCAGGGCAGGGGCACGGGTGGGCGATGGGCTCTATGTGACCGGTGTGCTCGGTCAGGCACATGCTGGTCTGCTTGTGCTCAGCACGCCCACAGCCTTCCCACCCGACAAGTTCCCTGCCGTCGTGGCGCGACACCTCCAACCCTTGCCGCGCGTGCAAGAGGCGCTATTTCTGCGTGAGGAGCTGCACCTGACCAGCATGATTGACGTGAGCGATGGGTTGGCCTCAGAGGTGCATCACCTCTGTAGCCTTGGGGGTGTAGGGGCAGTGGTGGAGGAAGGGCTCATCCCCATGTCCCCGGAAGCCCAAGCTGTTGCCGCTCAGCTCGGCAAGAGGCCCGCCGACTTTGCCCTCGGAGGCGGAGAGGACTTTGAGCTCCTCTTCACCGCCGAGGACAGCGAGGTACGCCGAATTCAGCCGCTGTTCGAAGAAAAGTTCGGTCTGGCCCTGAGCAGAGTGGGGGAGATCGTGAGCCCTGAGCACGGCGTACAGCTTCGCCTGGAGAGCGGCGAGATGCTGCCGCTGGGCATGGTCGGATGGGACCATTTCGGCCCGGGGAGGCCTCCTGGGAGCAGCGAAGATGAGCTCAGCTGAGGCAAGGTTGCCGCGTGTGGTGGTGGCGGTTGGCAACCCCCAGGGCGACAACGCGAAAGCCGCCTTGCGGGCAGCCCTTGACCCAGAGATCACCGCCCTCTGCCGCCCGATCCTTGCAGGGGATATGGATGTTCTGAGCACCGTCGCAGCGCAGATGGACGTACACGTCCGACTACAGCGAGTTGGCCTGTTTGAGGAAGGCACCATTGGGGACGAAGTGCTGTGTGTGGTCGACCGAGCCAAGCACCCTTTGACCCCACGCCCCACGGGCCCGCTGGAGCGCGCCGGTGAACGGACGCTCGAAGACCTGGACGCGGCACTGCAGATCTTGCTCTTTGGATGGGCCGAGGCGGCCGTCATCGCCCCGGTGGCCATGGAAGCGGTGCGGGCGGCTGGCTTTCAGTACCAGGACCTTGGTTCCCTGATAGGCGAATGGTTGCGGCTGGAGAGTGGGGTGCCGCTGCTTTCGGCCAGAGAAAGCCCTCTGGTGCGCGTCGCCAAGGGGGTACCGAAACCGATTGTCGTCGCCGTCCCCGACGACAGCGCTCAGATAGACCGACTGTTTGTGTCCCTGAAGGAGTCACTGCGCATTGCAGCTACCCTGGTCGACGCCACGGTATGAAGCCAGGCCGTACTCGCGGCTGGCGGAAATCTATGACCATGTGATGCGCCACGTGGACTACCAGCTGTGGGCAGAGCATGTGGACCTGTTATTGACGCGGGCGGGGGTGCGCCGCGGCCCCCTGCTGGACCTGGCGTGCGGCACAGGCTCACTGAGCTGGCACCTGCATCGCCTTGGTTGGCAACCGGTGCTCTGCGACCTCAGCGGCCACATGGTGCGGGAGGCAGCAGCAAAGTTCCGCCAGCGTGGAGTACGGGCCCCCATGTGGGTTGCTGACATGCGGCTGCTTGCCGTACGCCGGCGCTTCCCTGCGGTGGTGTGCATCTATGACAGCATGAATTACCTGCTTTCTGCTGAGGAGTGGGCGGAGGCTCTGCGCCGCGTGGCAGATGGCCTCCAGCAAGACGGTGTGTTCGTCTTCGATGTCTGCACCGCTCTGAACTCGCGCCGCAATTTCCGTAATTTCCGCGACCGAGAGAGAGGTCCAGGATTCTCCTACACCCGGAAGAGCTGGTACTTGGAGGCCGAGGACCTTCAGATCAACGAGTTCGAAATCGAGCTGGCCAGGGAGCCGGGAGTGGTGTTCAAAGAGCTGCATCAGCAGCGCATCTACCGACTGGTCGAGGTGGAAGCAATGGTACAGGACAGCCCCTTGACAATAGAAGCCAAGTACTGCGACTTTACCGTCAAGCCCGGCACAGAGCAGTGCGAGCGCGTGCACTATGTCCTGCGACTCCGGGAAGAGTCCAAGGGAGCGGGTGACGCAAAGGTAGGGGAACGGGGATGATTCACCTAAGAGACGTGCGCATGCTCTACCCCGACGGCGGGGGAGTCGAGTGCGTAAACCTGGATGTGCATCCGGGGGAGTTCGTGTTCCTGGTGGGGCCCAGCGGCGCCGGCAAGACCACGGTGCTCAAACTCATTTACATGGAAGAACGCCCACAACAAGGGGTTGTGAAGGTCCACCAATACGACTCCTCGCGTATCAAGCGGCGGGAAATCCCCTACTTGCGGCGGCTGTTGGGCATTGTGTTTCAGGACTTTCGCCTTTTGCCGGACCGGGACGTGTTCGAGAACGTGGCCTTCGCCTTGCGCGTGACAGGAGCAAAAAGGAAAGAGATCAAGCGCAAGGTACTGCGCGTCCTGGCGGAGGTTGGTTTGAGCCACAAGCGGCACCGCATGCCGCATGAGCTTTCCGGGGGTGAGCAGCAGCGCGTGGCCATCGCCCGCGCTCTGGTGAATGAGCCGTTGGCACTGCTTGCGGATGAGCCGACCGGCAACCTGGACCCCGACACTGCTCGCGGAGTGTTGGAACTCCTGGAGAAGATTAACCTCAAGGGCACAGCGGTGCTCATGGCCACGCACAATTATGCCCTTGTGGAGCGAGCCGGAAAACGGATCGTGCGCATTGACGGGGGGAGAACACTGTGAGTGGGTTTTGGTGCAGCATCCGGGAAGGGATCGAAGGATTTCGGCGGGCTCCCTTTTCTAGCTTCGTGTCTCTGTCCACCGTCGCCCTCGCCTTGACCCTGTTGGGGGCCTTTGCCGCAGTAAGTCTCAACCTCAATCGCCTGGCGGCCGCTCTGCAGCAGCGCATGACCTTCGAGGTCTTTGTGGACGATGCGCTGGAGGGGGCTGCCATCGCCGACCTGGAGCGGCAGATCCGCGCGACCCCAGGCGTAGCAAAGGTGGAGTTCGTCTCCAAGGAGGCCGCGGCCCGGGCTATCAAGGAGGAGTTCGGGGACGACGTCCTGGAGATCCTTGGCGAAAACCCCTTGCCAGCCTCCTTCCGCGTGGCGCTCACGGCCAACAGCCGCTCCGCACCAGTGGCCGAGTCGGTAGCGGCCAAGCTGCGAGCCCTCAAGGGGGTGAGCGAGGTAGTGTATCGCGCCGAGCTCTTTCGGCTGCTCGACCGCTATCTCCAGCTTGCCATAACCGTCGACGTGGTCGTGGGCATCGCCTTGGTGCTGGGCTCGATCTTTGTCGTCTTTAATACCATTCGTCTGATCATTCACGCCAAACGTCAGATTATCGGCACGATGAAACTGGTGGGGGCGACCCCAGGGTTTATCAGGCGTCCCTTCCTGGTGGAGGGAATGTTGCAAGGAGGTGCTGGTGGTGCACTGGCGGTGTTTTTCCTTTGGGTCCTGGTGCGACTCGCCTCAGTGGAGGCGCCCCATCTGTTGGTGCTGCCCGATCTGTTCTTCCCCTCAATCTTGGCTGCAGGCATCCTGTTGGGCTGGATGGGCAGTTTCGTCGCCGTGAGGCGCCTCCTCAAGTATTGAACGCAAGTCCTCTTTTTGCTTGACAAAGGGGCAGGAGATTGATATATTACAACACATCATGTGGGTATGTGGGTAACTCGTGTCAATCAGACATTATGACGGAGCTTACGCCAAGGGAAGAGCAGGTGTTCCGCTCGGTGGTGCGGAACTTTATCCAGAATGCCAGGCCGGTGGGTTCCCGCCTCGTCGCCAAGCAGTGCGGGATGGAGGTCAGCGCGGCGACCATCAGGAACGTCATGGCGGACTTGGAGGAGAAGGGCCTCATCACTCATCCGCACACCTCTGCCGGGCGGGTGCCCACAGACCGGGGCTATCGGTACTACGTCGACAGTCTGATGGAGGTCGACGATCTGACGCCACAGGAGCGAGAGGATATCCGCAGGAAGCTGCTGTGCCCCTCCGCCGACGTGGAGCAGATCTTAGAGAGCTCGTCGCGTGCCCTCGGCAACATCTCAAAGCTGTTGGGGGTGGTGCTTGCGCCCCGTTTCTACCAGGGGGTATTTGACCGCCTCGACCTGGTGGAGATCGCCGACAAACGCATCTTGGTGGTGATCCGCGTCAAGTCAGGGTTGGTGAAGACCATTCTCATGGAGATCGACTCCAACCTATCGCGGGATCGCCTCGAGGAGACGGCGCGTGTTCTCAATGAGCGGTTGCACGGACTCACGCTCCTGGAGATCAAGCGCTCCATCGACAAGCGCATGGCCGACATTTCTGAAGGCTCTCCGGAGCTAGTGCGGCTGATCGTCGGCTCTGCCGAGTCGGTGTTCGATGTCGACGCAGGCGCCCACTTCTACGTCAGTGGCACCGGCAACATCCTTTCGCAGCCGGAGTTCATCAGCCACGAGCAGATGCGGAAGATATTGCAACTGCTTGATCAGAAGCACGTGCTCATTCAGGTGCTGAATGACCAGGGCAAGAAGGAGGGTGTCTCCATCATCATCGGGGAGGAGAACCGCGAAGAGCTTATGCGCAGCTGCAGCCTGATCACTGCCACGTACAACCTTGGCGATGTGACGGGGACCCTTGGCGTGCTTGGGCCCACGCGCATGCAGTACGCCAAGGTCATCGCCTTGGTGGATTACATGGCACAGGTGTTGCGGGAGCTCATTCGCGAACGGCAGGTCATTTGAAGGCACATCGGGTGGATAGATAGATCGTGACGATGACTGAGGAGAAGGACTCGACACTCACGACTGCTGATCAGCAACAGACGGCGGCGCCGGAGGCGAAGAAGAAGGGCGCGCCGCGGGCGACGGTCAAGTCCCTACGGGCGGAAATCGAAGCCTTGCAGCAGCAGCTGGCGCAGTGCAACGAGCGGTTGCTGCGCAAAGCTGCCGAGTTTGACAACTATAAGAAGCGGACAGCGCGAACTGGCAGAGGTGATAATCAACGCCAATGCCGACCTCGTGCGCGCGCTGCTCCCGATACTGGATGACTTTGAACGCGCCTTGCAGCAGGACCCGGAAGGGGTTTCGTTGGAGCAATTCCGCGCGGGGGTACAGCTGATCTATGACAAGTTGAGCAAGGTGCTCCAGGAGCGGGGGCTGGTGCCGATTGCGGCAGTGGGGCAACCGTTCGATCCCGAGCGCCATGAGGCGCTCATGCAGACGGACAGCGACGGTGCGCCTGCCAACACGGTGGTGATGGAACATCAGCGCGGCTACGAATTTCAAGGGCGAGTGCTGCGCCCAGCTAAGGTGGTCGTCAGCAGGTGATGAACCTGGGTGCTGCTCTTACTAACCGCCGGGACCGGCAGTGCGTGACATGAAAAAGCGGGACTACTATGAAGTCCTGGAGGTTCCTCGGGACGCCAGCGAGGAGGAGATCAAGAAGGCCTATCGGCGCATGGCCATGAAGTACCATCCCGATAGGAACCCAGGGGACAAGGAGGCGGAGGAGCGGTTCAAGGAGGCAGCCGAGGCATACGAGGTCCTGCGCGATCCGGAAAAACGGCGGCGCTATGACTTGTACGGCCACGAAGGGGTCAAGGCGGGCTATGACAGCTTTGGCGGTTTTGGCTTTGACCTCAGTGACGCCTTGCGCGTCTTCATGTCTGCAGGGTTCGGGGGCTTTGCCGACCTGTTCGGCATGGGGGAAGGCCGCCAAAGGGGCCCGCAGCGTGGCTCGGACCTGCAAATTCGACTTCGCCTGGATCTGGAAGAGATCGCCACCGGCGTCACTAAGAGGCTCAAGCTGAAGCGCCTGGTGCGGTGCGAACATTGCGGCGGGAGCGGGGCGCACCCTGACGCACCCCCTACCACGTGTCCGTTGTGCCATGGCACCGGCGAAGTGCGGCAAGCCACGCGCTCCATCTTTGGCTCGTTTCTGAACATCACCACCTGCTCCCGCTGCGAAGGAAGGGGTGAGATCATTACCCGCCCCTGCCCGGAGTGCAACGGCAGTGGGAGAGTGCAAGCCGAGCAGACGATTGAAGTGCGCGTGCCAGCAGGTGTCTCCACTGGTAACTACATCACGTTGCGCAACGAGGGCAATGCTGGACCCCTCGGCGGGCCGCCGGGCGACGCCATCGTGCTCATTGAGGAGAACGAACACCCCTACTTTGAGCGGCATGGTGATGATATTCTCTACGACCTCCCCATCAGCTTCGTGCAAGCAGCGCTAGGGGACGAGGTGGAAGTACCGACGCTGAACGGCAGAGTCCAGTTGCAGATCGACCCAGGCACACAATCGGGCAAGATACTACGCATGCGCGGCAAGGGGATCCCTCACCTGCATGGCCACGGGCGGGGAGATCAACTGGTGCGCATCGTCGTCTGGACGCCCACTAAGCTCAGTGTTCGCGAACGCGAGCTCTTGGCGTCGCTCAAGGATTCGGAAAACCTGCGCCCCCCTGTTGATGCACCGGACTTTCGGGAAAAGGTGAAAAAGACGTTTCACTGAGTTGAAAATGCTCGTTCTTTCCAAGCAAGAACGGCGCATGGTGGTGTTTCTCATTTTGGGGCTTGTGGTGGGTGCGGGGGTGAACCTCCACATGCGCCACCGCGGACAACGTTTGGACAACATCCATGCGGTGGTGGCCATGGACTCTCTGCGACGGGAATTTGTCGCCAGAGCTGCCCAGATGGCGCAGGTTACTCCCGTGGCGGTAGGCGACACCGCGGCGAAGCCGAGCTCGGTGGCCGTGAGGACGACGCACCTCTGGTTGGTGGACATCAATCGTGCCTCCGCCGCAGAGCTGGAAAAGCTGCCGCACATCGGACCGGCTCTCGCGCAGAGGATTGTGGCCTATCGAGAGCAACGGGGACCGTTTCGAAGCATAGAGGAAATCAAGCAGGTCAAGGGGATTGGAGAGCGAACGTTCGCGCGAATTCGACCTTACCTGACCATCGGTTGAGCTTGCAGCGTACTGAATTTGCGGAGGAACAATGGCGGATGCCAAGTCGAGAGGTTCAATCCTGTACCAGCTGCTCATTATCGTCCTGATTGCGGGACTGGTGGGCACCATCCTCTACCCCAAGAAGCTTTGGAAAGAGGAGGAAGGAAACACCGACCTGTGCCGTCAGCGGATGGACCATCTGCTGCGGGCGGAACTGTTGTATCTGAGCCACAACAACACGTACACGGACAGCATCCCCAAGCTGGTCAACCTCATCCTTGGCGACACTTCCAAGGCTCGCCTTCAGGAGTTCAAGCACCTGGACTCGCTGCTCTGTGTAGATGCCATCAATGCCATCCGCGATCGTGCGCCTAAGGAGGAGCTGGTCGCTGCAGTGAATGCGGCACGCCAAGGGCTACCTGAGGATCGGCAGTTGGTGGACTTTTTGGCGCTGGAGCGCTTGCAGCAGCGGTACTCCAAGTTGCCGTTGGACGTCATCCTTGGCAACTGGAAGGTCATCCCCGACAGCGCGCTGGTCGACACACTGCGGGTGCCGGTAGCGGTGTCACAGGCGATAGCCACGGGTGCTCCGCTGGTGACCAACCGGGACATTGTCAACGTCCTTTGGTTTGTGGCTACGGAGATCCTTGATCTGGAGCAGCCGCAGCGCTGGGTGTTGGGCGTGCTGGAGCACAGCCCTCGCTTGTTGGCGCTCAGCGATTCGGTGGCGGAGGCAACGTTAGCTACCTTCTCGACCTGCCCTACCAGCCAACAAGTGTACAAGATAGCTGTGGACGACACCTCCGTGATCAAGTCCGTAACTATCAGCTGCCCCATCGATTCGGTTTTCATTGCGGACGCCAAGAAAGACTTTTGGCGATATCGCATTGGCGGCCTGCGCATCGAGAACCACGGCCGGATTGAAGGTGGGGAGCGGAGCTGGACTACGAGACGGTAGCTGGCACGCATGCTGTTCACTCGTCTGTTGGGGAGATCATAGTGAACGGGCAGCAGCAGGCGTTTGTCGGAGTATCCCTTGCAGGGCACAGCCTGGTGGCGGTGGAGCTGCAGCCTGCTGGCGACAGGCCGATGGTCAGCCGTGTGACCAGCCTGAGTCTGGAAAAGGGATTTGATTTCTCCATGGTGGGGGAAAACGACGCCCAAGAATCGATGGTCAGTGCGATGCGCACCCTTGCCGAGGGACACAGGGCTGCGCCAGGTATTGCCGTGGCGATCTCGGATCGTTTGGCGCTTGTCAAATGCCTGCCGGTGGACCGCGGGATGAGCAAGGAGGAGCTTGCCGATCAGATGCGTTGGGAGGTGGACCAACTGCTGGTCGCCGATAGGAACGATTATCGCGTAGACTCTTCCTACGTTGCTCTCCAGGACGGCGCCCAGGATCGGCTGGTGGTGGTGGCCATTCGTAAAGCACTTATCGAGTTGTTGAAAAGCGTTGCGCAAAGAGCTGGGGTGCGCCTGGCGGCGATTGACCTTGACGTGTTCGCTGGTGTGCGTGCCGTAACTCATAATCACGATCTGGGCACTGGTTCTACCGCTGCGGTGCTTCGGCTCTCGCCCCCTGTGGCCTCTTTGGCAGTGCTCAGAGGCGGTGAGCTATGGGAGCTACAGGAAGCGCCTCTTCCTGAGCGCGACGAAGTGGCGCCCGGCTCTTGGGACGAGTCGTTAGCCCGCGACCTGGCTGACTGGCTTGAGCGGCAGAACGGGGGCACGCGCTTGGGGCGGCTACTCCTTTACGGGACATCCTCCGAAGAGCTGTCCCCTCTTTTGCGGCAGCGCTGTTCCATGCCGGTGGATGTCGTAAACGCCTTTCAACGTTTGCAAGTGTCGGCAGAGGTGGCGCGGGCTTGCCCATCCGCAGCTGGCCACGAGCTGGTTGCTGCCATAGGGGCAGCACTCCGGGGGGTGGCGCGGGTGTGCGCCTAAAGGGAGGGATCGGCCATGGTTGATATCAATCTGTTGGGAGAGGACGAATCGCAGGAGTCGGGCTCCACTGGGGGGGAGTTTGAGCCCTACCGCTTCGAAGAGCCGAGCTCTGGAGGCCAGCAGGCGAGTCCTCCGGCATGGGGGGAAAGTGGGTATGAGGAGGAGGAACCCCGCAAGCGCCGCGCGTGGGTCGCATGGCTTGTGTTCCTCATCTTTGCTGGGATTACCCTTGCGGTTGTTTTCCTGGTCTGGAAGCCCTTCGTGCATCGGCCCGCCCCTTCGACCGAGCCCAGCATGGAGCAGTTGGTGGACACCACGGCTACGCCCCCCGCGGAGGCGACGGTTCGCAGCACGCTGGCAGAGAGGATTGAGGACCTCCTGGCAGCCCTGCCTGCAAGCGCTTCTCTTCGTTCGCTCTCCTATACAACTGGGCGATTCTACCTGGAGTTGGACGGCGGAGGACAGGCGGACATCCAGGCCTATGCCGATGGGCTTAAGGGGATGCTCGCCGAAGGGACCGTCAGCGTGCGGCACCGGGGACAGCGTGCCCTTTTGGTCGGGAGCCTAGAGAGCACCGAGTCCGCGGCTCAGCTTCTCGGTCTGCGGCCTTCCTCCCCGGATAGCCTGCAAACGCTGCTTAATCGGATCGCCCAGGCTGCGGGTCTGCGGGTGGTGAAGTTGAGCAGCGTGCGACGCACCAAGGTGGAGGACACCTACCACACCCCCTTCCAACTGATTATGGAAGGGAAGTTGCCTGCGGTGCATGAGTACCTCCGCCAGCTGGACGATGCCGGGGCTGCGGTGCAGCTGACTAAGCTGGTGGTTGCTCCTCTCGCCGGCGGGACGGTGCGCGTGGTGTTGCATTTGGACCTTCTGGAGTCGTCGTAGGACCTTTGGGCCCAGTGGGCTATTGGTAGTCCCAAACGTGCAGGGTGCCCTCCAGGTCCCGTGCTCATGGCAGGAGCAGGTGGCCCGAAGGGCGCCTTTTTTGTGGAGGCTAAGCCCTGTCGTGCGCGTAGTAGCCGGGCGACTGCGAGGGCGCCAGCTCTACACCGTGCGGGGGCAGGCGGTACGCCCGACCAGCAGCAGAGTCAGGACCTGCATCTTTGACACCCTGGGCAGCCGCGTCGAGGGCGCGAAGGTGCTCGATCTCTTCGCCGGGTCCGGGGCACTGGGTATCGAGGCGCTCAGCAGGGGCGCGGCAGGAGCAGTATTTGTGGAACACTCGCCCCGCGTGCTGCAGATGCTCAAAAAGAACCTGGTGACTTTGGGCCTGACCCCCCAGGCGGAAGTGGTGTGCGCCGATGTACTTCGCTACCTCCGTGGCTGGCAAAGCGCTGTGCCTTTTGACGTGATCCTGGCAGATCCGCCCTATGCCTTTTCCGCCTACGAGGCCCTTCTGGGCGTCGTGGCAGAAAAGGGGCTTCTCTCCTACGACGGGGTGCTCGTGATCGAGCACCGTAGAGGGCTGCACCTGGTCTCTCCCTCGCCGAGGCTGCATCTGCTGCGGATGAGGGATTTTGGCACCACCGCTGTCACATGGTTCACAACGCGCGGGGAGGCTTATGAGGACCGTCATCTACCCGGGAACCTTTGATCCTATTACCAACGGCCATGTGGACGTCATCGAGCGGGCGGCGGGTCTCTTTGACCGCGTGATTGTGGCAATTGCCCAGAACATGCAAAAGACCCCCCTCTTCTCGGTGGAGGAGAGGAAGGAGATGATTATCAACGCCATCACGCACCTGTCCAACGTGGAAGTGGACAGCTTCGCTGGGTTGTTGGTCGACTATGCGCGGCGGCGCGGTGCCCAGGCGATCATTCGCGGCCTGCGTGCGGTGTCGGATTTCGAGTACGAATTGCAGATGGCCCTCATGAACCGGCGTCTTGCGCGAGATGTCGTCACCGTGTTCCTGATGCCCAACGAGAAGTACACGTACCTCAACTCTTCCATTGTGAAAGAGGTCGCCAGTTGTGGCGGTGATGTGTCGCCGTTTGTGCCAGCATTTGTGGAAACCAAACTGAAGGAGAAGTTCAGAAGCCATGGACCTGATTGCTGAGATCAGAGCGAAAGCACAGCGCCGGATTCGGAAGATTGTTTTACCCGAAGGTGAAGAGCCGCGAGTAATTCAGGCGGCGCAGATCTTGCGCCGCGATGCCCTGGCCGAGGTGGTCCTCCTTGGTGACCCGGACCGCATCCAGGCCAAAGCGCGAGAGCTCCAGGTGACGCTGGAGGATGTGGAGGTAATCAACCCGTTGGCCAGCGACTCCCTGGAGGATTTTGCCCACACCTACTTTGAGCTGCGTAAACACAAAGGGGTCACGGCCGCACAAGCGCTTGAAGTTGTGAAGAATCCTCTCTTCTTTGGGGCGATGATGGTGCGAGAGGGGATAGTCCACGGCAGTGTGGCCGGTTCCATCAACACCACGGGCGATGTGCTGCGTGCGGCGCTCCATTGTATCGGCACTGCCCCGGGGATTTCGGTCGTGTCGAGCTGCTTTGAAATGGTGATCCCCCCGGATGGGCGGGTGTTGACCTTTGCTGACTGCGCGGTGGTCCCAGCTCCTACTCCTGAGCAATTGGCAGACATAGCCATTGCCTCGGCGGGTACGCATCGGGCGCTCACCGGCGAAGAACCCGTGGTGGCCATGTTGTCATTCTCCACCAAGGGGAGCGCTGAGCACGAACTTGTGGACAAGGTCCGCAGCGCTGTGACCATCGCGCGCAACAAGGCTCCCAACTTGGCGCTGGATGGAGAGTTGCAGGCGGATGCCGCCCTGGTCGAGGCCATCGGCAAGAGAAAGGCGCCGGACAGCCCCGTGGCCGGAAAGGCGAACGTGCTCATCTTTCCGGACCTCAATGCGGGCAACATCGCCTATAAGCTGGTGGAACGCCTGGGAAAGGCGCGGGCGGTGGGCCCAGTCATCCAGGGCCTTGCCAAGCCAGCGAACGACCTGTCGCGCGGCTGCAGCGTCGACGATATTGTCGACGTGGTGTGCATCATCAGCCTCATGTCGTGACGCGGAGCTTTCGCCGCAAGACATTTCCCCTCTCAGTCTCTCCTCCCTGCACCTGCAGCGTCGACGTCGAGAGGAGTACATAACTGGCGGGAGGGCCGGTGGACTCCATCGGGCTCAACACCGACCTGGTGATTGATGGCCGGCGTTTTCACGTGCAGACCAGCCTCAATGCCGAAACCGGAGAGGTCTCGGCTTTGGTCTTTGAGGACGGGCGCCTTGTGGAGCGGATCGCCCGGCGCGTGCCAAGGACAGTCTCGGCCCAGGAGGCCAAGGATCAGGTGGCTGCCCTCCACAAGGAGGCCAGCGAGGCAGTGCGGATGCTCTTTGCGCTCTGCCACAAGGTGCGCGACCTGCACCATGCGCCTTCGCACAACCGCCTTGGGGTGCTGCTCTTCCGCCGGGGCTTTCTTGCCGAGGCTCGCGAGCAATTCGAGCTGGCCATTGCTCTTGACGGCAACGCGGCCGAATACCACAAGAACCTCGGCGAGGTTCTCATGGCCGAGAATCAACCCGGCGGCGCCGTTGCCTGCTTTCTTCGTGGTTTGGAGGGCGGGCAGAACTACCCCGACCTTCATCGCGCCCTGGCCCGCGCCTACTGGGCGCTGGGCAGGAGGGAAGAGGCACTGACGCACCTTCGCCAGGCGTTGCGCTACAACCCGGGCTACGGAGCGGCCCTCCTCGACCTGGCGAAACTGCAACTGGAGACGTTGACCAACCAGCAAAGGCAACCGGATGCGGACCAGGTCGGGGAAGTAGCTGGTCTGCTGCAGAGTGCCATGCAGTATCTCAGCGGCAACTCCGAACCTTTGCGGCAGGCTCTCCACTCCCTCCGAAGCGGCCGGCTCACCCGCGCGTTGGAGCTGATGACGCTGGTGAGCGAGGAGGAAGATCCCTCGCCGGAGCAGGTGGAGCAGGAGCTGCTGCTTAGACTGATGCTCGGAAGCAGTGCGCAGAACGGCGAGGCCATTGAGAGGCTCGTGGCAGAGTTGGAACGCCTGAGCACCCGGCATGCCGCCTATGCCGACCTGCACAACAGCCTGGGTGTCGCCTACCTCATCCAAGGGCGCAACTACTTGCTGCGGGCGGCCCGGCAGTTCAAAGAGGCGTTACGCATCAACCCGCGCTTTCGTACGGCCAAGCGGAACCTGCGTCTGGTGGAAAACGAAGGCCGGGGTTTGCTTATCCTTTTGCGCACTCTCCTAAAATAGCGATGCCGGTTTTCGACCGAAGCGAGTAGTCGAGAATCGGCCAATACGATAGCGCACGATGAGAAAGCGTGGGCCACGCTCCGGCCCAGGCGGACGCAGCTGCCGACAGGCGTTGTAGCAACGGATTTTGCCGGGAGTTAGCAGGGCTGGTGGTATAGTCTTTGCAGACCTCATAAACTGAGATAAAACGGCCATCTTGGGCGTGTTTAAGCTCGGATTCTGTGCGAATGTGAGACACGACTCGATAGAGGAGTCATAGAGTGTACTGGCGATTGAAGCCTGCTTTCTTGCTCAGTCTGGTTGTGGGAGCGCAAGTAGCACTCGGCCAGTCGGCGGGGAGCCTTGGGCCGCTGGCCAGCCGGGCGGGCCAAAATGCGGTCTACGCGCTCCGGTTCGTGACGCAGGATACACTCTCGCCGGCAGCCAGGTTTGAGCTCATCCTGCCGCGGGCCTTCGATGTTTCTGGCGTGCAGCTCGCCAGCTCCCGGGCAATGGACGGAGGGTTCTCCGTAGTGGTGGCCCAGGACACGGTGCGCATCTCTCGGTCAGGATTGGGAAAGGCAGTACCCCCTGGCGAAGCGGTAGACCTCCTCTTTGCGGCGGTGAAGAACCCAAAGGAACTGCCCGGCACCGCGCAGGCGACCGTGCGGGTCTTCCCCAATCCTGCTGCCGAACCGCACGTGCTGCTGATAGCGGTTGCCATGGACGGTATGCGAACAGAACAGTGAACCCAGCCGTAGCCCTTAGGCAATGAAGGTTTGGAAGACCACATCGCTCGTTCTCGGGCTTTCTCTCGTGACCGTCGCAGGGGTGACGAACCCGGCCATGGCGGGAACCATCTCGCCATTGAAGGTGACCCTTGCCGATTCTTCTGCCGGCGCCACGACGATCTGTCAAATTGACTTTGGCTTCCCGGGGACCCTTCCCAAAGACGGCCGCATTGTTGTCACCTTCCCTTCAGGCTTCAGTGTGGCTGGGGTATTGATTGCCGCCTCTCCCAATGGCTCCATTGACGGTGGGTTTCGGGTTACAACTGACACTGCTACCGGGAGAGTGACGATCACCAGGGACGGCACGGGATCAGTCATTAGCGGCTACGCTAGCGCAAGGGTGAGCATGGCCCTTGTGGCAAACCCGACCACGCCGGGAAGCTACACGGTGACCTTAGAGACCAAGGATGCGTCCGGCACTACCATAGACGGTCCGAGTACCTCCTCGTCCTTTCAGATCGTGCCTGGGGCCTTGCACCACTTCGATCTCGCCGGTGTGCCTGCGGCCGTGACGGCGGGCTCTACCTTTCCCAGCTCGGTCACGGTCACAGCTAAAGATGCCTATAACAACACGATCACCAGCTACGCCGGTTCCGTGAGCTGGTCGAGCACCGACCCATTGGCTACCCTTCCGCCAAGTGGTGGGGGGTTCAGTGCTGGGCAAAAAAGCTTTGCCGGCTCCCTGTTCATACTGCGCACGGCGGGTGCGCAGACGGTGACGGTGACCGATGGGAGTGTGTCGCAGGAGAGCGGCCCGATTGTGGTGAGTCCGGGGGCGCTGGCTGCCTTTACGCTGAGCAATCCTGGGACGCAGGTGGCAGGGGTGGGGTTTGTGCTGAGCGTGAGCGGGGCGCGAGATGCATACAACAACCCGTGGAGTGGGACGATTACGGTGGGGTTTGCCGATGGGGGGTCACACACTGCGCCGAATGGGGGTGGGCCGAGTTTGAGCGCTATCACGGTGAGCAATGGGAGTGGGAGCGCGTCGCAGGTGTTGGTGAAGGCGGAGAGTGGGGTGGTGTTGCGTGGTTCCAGCGGTGGGGTAACGGATGACACTGACGCGTTCACGGTGCTGCCCGGTGCGTTGGGGTCGTTTGGGCTGAGTGGGGTGCCCAGCTCAGTGGTGGCGGGCAATAGCTTCTCTTCTCCGGTGGTGGTGTCGGCCTATGATGTGTTCGGCAACCTGAAGACCAACTACACGGGGCAGGTGTACTTTGCATCGAGCGATGCCAGTGCGTCGCTGCCGTACACAGCCGGAAGCCGATACACGTTTACGGTTGGGGACGCAGGTGTGCACTCATTTCCGGGGACCGGATTTGTCCTGCGCACGGCGGGTGCGCAGACGGTGACGGTGACCGATGGGAGTGTGTCGCGGGAGAGCGGCCCGATTGTGGTGAGTCCTGGGGCGCTGGCTGCCTTTACGCTGAGCAATCCTGGGACGCAGGTGGCAGGGGTGGGGTTTGTGCTGAGCGTGAGCGGGGCGCGAGATGCATACAACAACCCGTGGAGTGGGACGATTACGGTGGGGTTTGCCGATGGGGGGTCACACACTGCGCCGAATGGGGGTGGGCCGAGTTTGAGCGCTATCACGGTGAGCAATGGGAGTGGGAGCGCGTCGCAGGTGTTGGTGAAGGCGGAGAGTGGGGTGGTGTTGCGTGGTTCCAGCGGTGGGGTAACGGATGACACTGACGCGTTCACGGTGCTGCCCGGTGCGTTGGGGTCGTTTGGGCTGAGTGGGGTGCCCAGCTCAGTGGTGGCGGGCAATAGCTTCTCTTCTCCGGTGGTGGTGTCGGCCTACGATGCGCTGGGCAATCTAAAGACCAACTATGCGGGAAGCGTAAGCTGGAGCAGCTCAGATGCTCAGGCGGTTCTCCCGGCAGCTGGCGGCGGATTTAGCGGTGGACAAAAGAGCTTCAGCGGGGGAAGCTTTGCGCTAAAGACAGCGGGCTCTCAGACTCTGACCGTCACAGATGCAGAGGCGGGTGTTTCTGCCTCTTCGTCGTCCATCGCTGTCAGTGCTGCTTCATTGGCATCCTTCACGTTGAGCGACCCTGGCAATCAGAGGGCCGGTGTGCCTTTTGCCTTGACGATCAGCGATGCTCGTGACAGTTACGGCAACCCGATCTCTGGCACGTTCATAGTGGACGCGGTTGCTGGCGCTGGCACAGCTCCCAATGGCACGTCTCCAGTCCTCAGCCCTATCACCGTTGTCGCCGGGAGCGGCTCGGCCCTTCAAACTCTGTATCGGGCAGAGAGTAACGTGCGCTTACGGGCGCAGCTTTCTGGGGTAAGCAGAACGACAAACCCGTTCACTCTGGCCCCAGGGACAGCACTCGCCAGTTTTGGGCTCACCGGCTATCCCCCAACAGTTGTGGCAGGCCAGTCATTTGGAGGCAATTCTGTCCAAGTCACCGCCTACGACCAATGGGGAAACATCAAGACCGACTATGCCGGAACGGTCTGGTTCACGAGTACAGACCCCGCTGCGGTACTCGCGCATGGTGCGTCCAATCCGGTGCCGCTGGTGAACGGCACGCAGACCTTCCCAGGCAGCGACTTTGACCTGCGCACGGCGGGGCAGCAGCGCATAACCGTCACCAATGGCACGATAAGCCGGGAGAGCGACAACATCAGCGTCTCTGCGGCCGCCATTAACGACTTTGCATTAGCCGCCACGAGTGTCCAGAGGGCCGGGCAACCCTTTGCGTTGTCGGTGAGCAACGCCAAGGACCAGTTCAACAACCCTGCCTCAGGACTGGTGGCGGTGAGCATTGCCTCCGGTGGGGGCAACGCTCCTGACGGCACCGCGCCACAGTTGGCTGATATCGTGGTTGTCAACGGCAGCGGCTCTTCGACGCAGACTCTTTACAACGCAGCGCCAACGCGCCTGCAGGCTCAGAGCGGCACGGTGACCCGGACGGTAGACATTACCATGTTGCCCGGAAGCCTGGGCAGTTTTGCGCTCACGGGCTATCCTGCGCGCATCGCGGCCCAGACGCCCTTCGATGGCTACGACGTGACCGTTAGGGCCTATGACGGATACGCCAATCCGAAAACCGACTACACAGGAGAGGTTTATTTCGCCAGCAGTGATGCCGGCGCAACGCTCCCATACGACGTGAACCGCAGGTACACCTTCGTGCCTGCGGACGGCGGCGTCCATACCTTTGCGGGCAGTGGCTTTGTGCTCCGTACCCCAGGCCTGGAGACGATCTCGGTGATAGACCACTCAACCGGCACGCAGGCGCGTTCTGACCCCATCGACGTCTATGCCTTAGATATCACTGCAATCACCTCGCAGGCCGCCACCGTGAGCCAAGGGCAGCAAGGGGTGCAGGTGAACATGGCGGTGCGCAACCTTGGGGCCCTGCCGGTCACGATCACCGGGGCAAACCTGAGCTTTTCCGCCGGGCAACCTGCGCAGGACCGCAGCGCCGACTATGTGGTGGTACGCACTGACAACGCCACGCAGGTTCAGGGCGGCGGCGTACAGAACTTGACCTTCTCGGTAGGGGTAAAAAGCTCAGCCACTGCCGACGTCGTCACCGTGGACGGGTCTGTGGCGGGCCTCTATGCCGGCACCACCGCGGTTTCGGCCATTGGTGCTGCCACCAAGCATCTCTGGACCGTGCAGACACCCCCTAACTTAGTGATCACTTCCTTGGCCGTGGGGGCCGACACGGTGCGGCAAGGGCAACCGGATGTTCCTATCACCGTCATGTTGCAGAACACGGGGGCGCAGGCTGCTACGGCGATTGTCGATAGCGTGCGCTTCTTGTTGCAGCGCGGCGGGCAGCCTGCCCTCAGTGAGTATCGAATTGTCCCCTCACCGGGCAATCCCACAAGTTTGGCGGCGAACCAGACTGGCCAATTCATGTTTCTGCTGAGCGCAACCCGCACTGCTACGCCTGGGCTTGTCCAGGTGACCGCGAACGCGTATGCCAGAGACCTCAATACCGGGAGCCGCTACACCGTCTCCAGTCCTACTGCCGACTCTTTTGTGCTGGTCCAACAACCAAGCCTTGAGTTGCAGGCTATTCGCTCCTCGCAGGCGACCGTGACGCAAGGGCAGACCGCGGCCTGGACGATCACCGTGCGCGTGCAGAACAGGAGCCTCACGGATCTGGTGGTGGACCTTTCCCCGAACAGCACCTTCCTCTCCTTCAGAAAAGGGGCTACCGACGTGACCAGTCAGTATGGGACCGTCAGACCCTCGGCACTCGAGGGCGGGGGCACGGTCCTGGAAGGAGGAGGTCCCCCGGACAGCCTCGTCTTCACGGTGACGACAACCGGGCAGACGACAGGTGACATCACTATTGCGGCACGTGTCGGGTGCAGCGATGGCACCTTTGACGATTCTGGACGCTCCGGTGTATTCGGCGGGGTCACGGTGCAAACGCTGCCTGTGCTGTTGATCGACCAAGTGGTCCCCTCCCAGGATAGTGTCACCATTGGCCAGAGCAAGACCTGGCAGGTCGATGTTCACGTTCGCAATAGCGGGGGGACGAATGTCCTTATCGATTTTGAACAGTCCGGGTTGACCCTTTCGCCAGAAGGGCCGTTGGGAGTGGAGATTACCAAGCCCAGCTTGCTGCTCAACGGCAATGACGTCGTGCTCGAGGCGGGCTCGGCTGACGTCATGCGGTTCGTGGTCACCCGCTCCGGACTGGAGCCTGGTCAGGCAACTATCAGTGCAAGTGTGCGCGGCCTTAATGTGAATTCGGGGGTAGTCCTCACCCGGACGGCCACGGCTGCTGTGTGGGCACAGACGCCAGCCGACCTGAGGATCAGCAAGGTACTGGCCTCCGACACCAGTGTCACCGCAGGGCAGACCAGAGACTGGACGGTCCGCGTCTACCTGGCCAGTCAGGGGCAGAGCGACGTGACGTTGGACCTTACGTCCCAGGGGACCGGTCTCATTTTCGCACCCACAGGCGACCATACGGTGGTGCGGCCCACCGGACTTGAGGGCTCCGGGAGTACTCGCCTGCGCGGGAACAGCACGGGCACGCTGGTCTTCGTGATTGACAGGACAAGCTCGACGCCGGCCACAGCCGCGATCCACGCCCAGGTACGGGGCACCGAGGTGAACAGCGGCCGGCAAGTGAGTGATGACACCTACGACGCCGGAAGCGACACGGTACTCATTCAGTCGCGGGCCGCGATTCAGTACCTGGCAGGTTCTCTCTTCCCCAAGAGTGTTAACAGGGGAAGCTACGCGGCGTTCAGTCTGCGGGTGCGCAACAGCGGTGGCTCCACCCTCATGCTCCAGCAGACAAGCACATGGCTGAAGATCGATGATGGCCAGGGACACGTCTTTCAGGCACTGTTGAACGGCGAGGCGGGGAGCGCGATTGCGCCCGGGGATACC
>JBBIKH010000002.1:0-9495 GCA_037445575.1 bacterium | reverse complement strand
GACGTTCGTCAGCACGCAGGTGCCGAGGGTCATGGTGCCTGGTTCCTACGCGGCCGTTCTGCAGCTTGAAGGGAGCGAGAACCAGAACTCCTTCTCGCAGCAGCTGACCCTCTCTGACCCAGTGCAAATCGCCGCTGAGGCGCGCCTGGCTATTCAGAACACCGCGGCCTCGCAACCGGCTGTCACGCAAGGGCAGGCGCGACCGTGGTACCTGTCGGTGTACGTGAGCAACAACGGTGTGTCCCCCGTGATGCTGGACAGTGCCCGTGTGCGGCTCTATCGGTTGGGGACGGAAGTGACGGGCGAATACACGCTCGAGCGGCCCACGGTGTTCGTTGGGACCGGTACAGCCATTCTCGCCGCGGGGGCGAGCGATGAGCTTCGCTTCCGGGTAACGCAGACAGGTGCCGCCACTACTGGGCCGATCCGCATTTATGCGGAGGTGTGGGCCACGGAGGTGACCGATCCGACAAATCACCTTTATGCGGTGACCAATACGCAATGGGGCTATTTCACCGCCCAGACCCCAGCACAGCTGACAGTGCTCAAGGTGCGGCCTTCGCAGGCGACCATCACGGTGGGCCAAACTACTGACTGGAGCATAAGCGTAGTCGTGGCCAACCAGGGCGGGAGCGACCTCCTGGTCGACACTCTGGCTGCGCGCACCTTCGTCAGCTTCTCCGCCGGCACAGGGTGGACGATACTTCGCCCGCAGGCGCTGGCTGGCGGCGGTCTCACCCTCGAAGCGGGGAGTACCGATAGCCTCGTGTTTGTCGTGGATGCCAGTTCATCGAGCAAAGGCCCGGTGGTGCTCACTGCTCAGGTGGCGGCAGAAGAGATTAACAGCGGGCGGCAATTGCTCGCCTCCTCCGGCTCAGGTGAGGCCGGGTTGGTGCGCATACAGGAACCTGCTCGGTTGCGCCTGGCGGGATTGGAGGTGGTGGCGCCGAACGCTCCGTTTGTGAATACCAGGCAGAGCTACACGCTCCGCGCCCGGGTGCGCAATTTGGGTGAGGAGAGCGCCGTCAACGTGGTGCTGGGGCTTGCTGCGGTGCCGCCACTCAGCACCATTCCGGCAACGGTGAGCGCGGCGCTGGTTCCCGGCGGGGAGACCGTCACCGTCCCCATTGCCGTCACTGCCGGCAGCGTGCCCGACACAATGGAGACGGTCTCTGTCCGCCTCGTGGAAGCACAATCGAAGAATACGGGCTTGCCTGTTACCCTACTCCCGACCGAAGTGCCTGCCGATTCGCTCGCGCAGGTCCACACCCAAGAGCCAGCAGCCCTGGATATTACCAGCGTGCTGGCAGTTCCGGACACGGTCATCGCCGGGCAAACCGGCCCCTTCTGGACGGTTCGTGTGGCAGTCAAAGATACGGGCTCAGCAGGGGTAACACTGGCCGAGCCGTCGCCGGCGGACCTGACGTTCCGCGTAAGTGGCGAGCTGCAGCAGGACTATGTGGTCGCTGCTCCCCGGGAATTTGTCGGCGGCGGCCTCAACATCAGAGGTGGTGAGGAACGCCTGCTAGAGTATACGGTGTTCAAGACCGGCGTGAAGGGCGGGATGGGTCAGATCCTGGTGGAACTTAGGGGTCAGGACGGCAACGACCCGACGCGCCTGCTCCAGGTGAGCGGCGATGGAACGGTCTATGTTGCGAGCCCGGCGCGGGTGCAGATTGTTGCCACAGATGTCCGTGCCCCCAACGTTGCGCCAGATGGCACCGCGCGCGTGAATGCCCGCCAGCAGTTTCAGGTGGACGTGGCCGTGGCTAACGTGGGCGGCGAGGAATTGGCCGATGTCCGGGTGGGGCTGCGCACCCAGTACTCCGCGGCCCCGCCATCCCAGGTGGTGTCGGTGATCGGCGTGGGGCAGACACACACCGTGTCGTTTGTCCTGCGCGCCGACAGCCTCCTGCGTCCGCAAGGCGAACTATACGAGGCGATCATTGAGGCGGCAAGAGGGGCTGCCAGCGGGCTTGCAGCGCAACAGGTTGCGCCCCTCGACGCTACGGCGCGTGCCATTATCGACAGTCCGGCGCACGTACGCCTGCGCCGTGTGTACCTTGCCACCCCGAATGTCCCCTATGTGACCACTGGACAGAGGGCGGAGGTGCGGGCGGTGGTGGAAAACCTGGGCACAGAATCCGTGCACGGCCTCAAACTCCGCCTTGGGGTAGCTCCGGACAACGGGGCGATTCCGGACACGGTGGTGCTCGGCCTCAACGCGCTGGGCGGCTTCCCGGACAGCACAGTGGCAAGCTTCCTGGTCACTGCGGGAACCCGCACCGGACCGCTGGTGTTCCGGGCCTTCATCGATAGCGCCTGGGCGGACAACGACCCGAGACCTGCCACCATCGTTGCCGCCGCTTCGGACTCTTGCACAGGCTTGCTGCAAGCGCCACCCCAGCCGCAGGTGGTGGGTCTGTTCTTCACGCATGACACGGTCCTGGCCGAGAGCAATGAGCCGTGGCAGTGTGAGGTGCGGCTGCGCAATGAAGGGCAAGCAGGCCTGCAATTCCAGCCGCCGGGAGCCGGCGCCGTGCAGATCTCCGTGCAGGGGGTGGATCAGACCAGCACCTACGAGGTAGTACCGCCAGGTGGGCTTTTGGGAAGTGGCACGCATCTGTTGGCCGGGGGGGCAAGTGACAGCTATGTCTTCACTGTCCGGCGCACCGGGCCATTAGGCGGCATGGCTGCTGTGCGGATCACTTTGCGGGCCTATGATGTCAATGTGGGGCAAGGCGGGCAATCATACGAGCTGGTGGCAACCGATAGCCTTTTCGTCAAAACAGCTGCGGTGGCGCGCGTCCGGCGTACCGCTGTGCTGGCCCACAACGTCAACCCGGTGGGCCTGGGCATTGTCAATACCAACCAGCAGTTTGGCATTAGGGTGGTGGTGGAGGAGAAGCAAGGGCGCGAGGGGCTGGACAGCGTGCGGGTGCAACTCCTTCCGCCGGACACCACTTTTGCCGTGGCCGAGTCGGTAATGGTTATCCCCGGTATTGACCGGAACGGCGTAGATTCCCTGGCGTTCCAGGTGACTGCTCCCGGCACAGAGAGGGTGCAACCGCAGCGCTTTCAGGTGCGCATCCTATCGGCCATTGCCAGGGAGAGCCGCATTCCGGCCACCGTCATGCGGGACCCACTTCTGGAGCAGGCCAGCGTGGTGGTACAGCGTCCGGCTGATCTGCAGGTAGGACTGTCCATAGAAGGGGGCAAGACAGTGCTGACCGCGCGACAGGCCTTCCGGCTCCAGGCCACGGTGACCAACCTGGGCACTGCGGCTTGCGACAGTGGCAAGTTGCTACTCACGCCGCCATCCGGCTACCGCCTCATTGCTGCCGGTGACACCTCGGAGACGCCGCAGCTTCTGCCTTTTGCGCTGGAAGAGGGCTCGGCCGCCATTCTCGTGACGGGGATCGCCCCGGCGGAGGCTAGCTCTGGTGATGTGTTCCGCCTGCAGCTTGTGGAGAGGCCACATGATCTGAACACCGGGCAGTTAGTGGCGGTAACAAAGGAAATTGATACGCTGGTGGTGCAGACGGTAGCCCCGGGTGTTCAGGTTGAGAATGTGTGGATCAGCTGGCCAGCCGGGGCAACCGATGATACGGTCTCCACTGAGCAGGACTTTGTCCTTTCGGCGCGCGTGGTCTCGTCGCCGGACCTAGTGCAACGGCGTGCGGTCCTGCGCCTGCCGCAAGGGACTGGCTACCAACTGCGTGCCGATTCGGCGCGCGCCCTCAGCTCCTCGCCGCAGACGGTCAGTTGGACCGTACGTGCCCCTTCCGATCCGGACACGCAGCCGGTGCAGCTCACGGTGGTAGCCTACGGCGTGGACGGCGCCGGCAACCAAGTGCGCGGGGAGGGCCGCCATGAAGTGCTCACCGTCAAGCGTGCCATACTTGCCCTAGAACCCCTGGCAATCGTCGAGCCGGCAGGGGCAGCAGGTGGCGACCTGTCAATTGGGCAGAGGTTCAAGCTGCAAGCGACGGTGCGAAACACCGGCGAGGCCGGCACCCTTGGCACGGGTAGGCTCAGGCTGTCCCTGGGCCAGACGCGCTGTACCCTTGACCCTGGCGAACCGGATTCCGTCAAGAGCTTTACCCCTGGCTCCTCCGTGTACTGGTGGCTAAGGGCGGCCAATGAGCTGACCACCTCGGCCACGCTGAAGGTGGCTATTATCGACCGGCCTGAAGACGAGAACACGGGTAGTCGCGCGCAGGTCTCCAACGCCGAGAGCTTCCTCAATGTGCGCACTTTGGACCAGGGTTTTGTGCGTGTGGATACGCTCTTCATTAGTGAACCGGCCGGTGCGGTGGACGGCACGCTGTCCACAGGCCAGACCTTCATTGTCACAGCTCAGGTGACCTCCGCGCGTGTGTCCGGCGATACCCTGAATGCCATCTTGCGCGTGTCCAATGACAGCTACTACGCGGAATCTTGGAGCAAGCGGCTGGTCAGCGGTGAGCGGGCAGTGGTGCAATGGAGAGTAGAGGCCCCCAATCCGCCCGTGACGACCGGCGTTGCCGACACGCTGTGGGTCATTGCCCAGGGCCGGGATTGGCGCAGCACCGACATGCTGCTCACTTCCACCTCCGAGCCCCTGACCGTGCTCCTGCAGAAACGAGCAGATTTCCGACTTCGTGCTGAGCTCTATCAGCCCCCCGACGCAGCGCGGGAGCGGCGCCTGTCCACCGGCCAGCTCTTTCAGATGCGCGCGATAGTGGACGTAGAGGGAGAAGCCGGACTGCTGCCCGGTGACCACTTTGCCGTGGAGATGATCCCACCAGGGACGCGCTATGCGGTGCAGGAGCCCCTGGTGCAGAGCAGTGCCTCGGGGGTGATGGTATGGACGTGCCAGGCCCCGTCTACGCCTTCAGTGGCCGCTGAACAGTTCAGTTTCCGCCTTCTTGACTGGCCACGCGACGTGAACTCCGGCCAACGGGTGACGGCGCCCTTGGACCCAGACGACAAGGTGGCGGTGACCACCGTGAGCAAGGCGCGGCTGCGGTGCCGTCTGGCGATCGTCGCGCCCGCGGATGCCCTGCGCGGAGAGGTGCGTGTGGGGCAGCATTTCGTGGTCAGAGCCGATGTCGAGAACCTTGGCGAAGCCGGCTACAAGAAGGCAGAAGACTTTCGCTTCGGGCTCCTTCTCCCGTCGGGGTACTACACCGCGGAAGATCTGGTCAAATCCCCGACCGGGGATGTGGCGGCGGTCGAGTGGCGGATTCGTGCGCCCCTACTGGCGACGATGCAGTGGGATACACTGATGGTCCGCCTCCTTGATGTGGGTTTAGACCAGTACTCCGACCAAAAGGCTGAGGTCGCGGATTCCTCGGCCAGTGTGGTGGTGCGTACCACGGCCGCGGTCGTTCATGTGAGCGTCTACCCGGTTGATAGGCGCACCTCGGCGATGACGGGAGCGAGCGGCGTGCCTTTGCTTGGTATGCGCTTCTTCAACCCTGCGCTCGAGGGTACCAGTCACTTCTTGCTGGAGAAGATCGTATTGCACCTTCGCGATCCGCAGGTGGGGGACCTCTCACCGAGACAGGCTATCGCGAGAATCGCTGCTGCCAGGCGTGGCCAGACGTTGTTGCCTTTTGTCCAGCTCACCGACATTCCTGAGGCGAACCCCTTGGTGCTGGACTTTACCACGGGTTTGCCCGATACCTTCTGGGCTAGTGTCCCTGAGTCGCTAGAGCTGGTGGTCGACCTGCTGCCCCACACGAAAGCACAGCGCCTGATGCTGGCAGTGGACTCGGCACTCCATGTGATCGTGCGCGATGCCGAGTCCGGACAGTTGGTGACGGTGACCGATACTTTGGGCAACTTCGCGCCGCTGGTGCGCTTGCAGTCGGACTTTCGCGTGGTAGTGGAAGGGGAATTTGCCAAGGCTTTCGGCACCTATCCGAATCCTTTTGGCCAGCCGGGAAGGTCGGTGACCACGTTTGTCTACAACCTGGCCAAGGACACCGATGTGACTATCTCCATCTATTCCTTGATTGGCGAGCTGGTCTGGTCGCGACATTTCCCCAAAGGGAGTCCTGAGACCAAGGCGGGTCCGCATGAGGGGGAGGTTTTCTGGGACGGGCGCAATGACCGCGGGCAGCGGGTCCTGAACGGCATGTACATCGCGCGCATCGTCACCGGCGATGGGCGTGAGGCGCTTACCAAGATCGGGGTAGTGCATTGAGCGTGTTTTCCGACAAGAGGCCCATGAGACTCCTCCACGCAGGGGCTGCCGTTTTCCTGGCCTTTGCCACCCTTGCTTTTGGCCAAGAAGGCGGGCGACGGCACTTGTTCACCTATGGAATTGGGGCGCGCGCATTGGGCCTTGGCGGAGCTTGCGTGGGCGATTCGCGGGACCCGACCGTACTTTTCTGGAACCCCGGGGCAGTGGATGTGCTGGAACGGAAGAGCCTGACGACATTCTATGCCAACCTGGTCTGGGGCGCGAGTCTGCAGGCGGTGGGTTTTGTCCTCCCCACGCGCACTATGGGCACGGTGGGGCTCGGCTATGCGCGCATCGGCATCGGCGGGGCACCTGCACGCAGCACCCATAACGAGCCGGAAGGCACATTCGGTTTCCTGCAGGAGGAGTTCCTCGTCTCGTATGGCAAGCAGCTCTTTCCCTGGTTGTCTTTGGGGGTAACCGGCAAGCTGGAGCGGCAGGAGTTGGCCAGCTTCACCGCCAGTGCATTGGGTGGGGATGCGGGTCTGCTGTACACGTCGCCCTTCCACAGCCCCTTGCTGCGCGATCTGCGATTTGGCCTCGCGGTGTGCAACCTGGTAAGCCCCCGTCTGCGCCTCACCAGGGGCGAGGGCGAGGTGGTGGCCGGGGCGGAGCGCCTGCCGATGACGGTGCGCGCAGGAGTGACGCGCATGATTCGCACCGCGGGCGACGGGAGCGCGGTGATGCTGCACCTTGACGTGGACAAAACGCCGCAGCTGCCCATGCAGTTCCATGTGGGCAGCGAGTATCTGTTCCGGGGAACGGCGATGCTGCGGGCCGGGTTAAACAATGGCGCACCATCGGTTGGCGCGGGCCTGCTGTATGGCTCCTTCCAGCTGGACTACTCGTATGGATGGCTGGCCGACCGCAACCTGGAGCCAAACCATCGCGTCTCGGTCACCTTCTCCTTCGGCCCCACCAAGCAGGAGATGGTGCGGCGTGCCGAGTTACGGCGGGCGCAGGAGATCGAAGAGGAGATGCGGGCCCGCCGAGAGTGGGAGCGGCGGCAAACCATCCTTACTGGTTTACGGGAAGGCCAGGCAGCCCTGGAGCGCGGCGACTACTACGTGGCGTTCCGGGAGTTCACCAAGGTGGTCTCCATCCCGGATAGCGTCGGGCTTGATCCGGATCTGATTGAGGCCCGGCAGGAGGCGCGGGAGAAGCTGCGGCTGACCGACCAACGCCTCCAGGAGCAGTTCGCGCAAGAGGCGGCCCGCCAGGCGCAAGAGCGGGAGAGCCAGCGACGACAGGCGTTCGTGGAGGAACACTTTAAGAAGGCGCAGGCCTTCTTGGCGCAGAACAACTTTGTCGCCGCCGTCCGCGAATTCGATCGCATCCTGGAGGAGATCCCCGGGCACGCGCAGACGGTAGAGTTCCGCGAAAAGGCGGTGCAGGAGCAGCGGGCGGCTGCACAGGTCATCATTCAGAACGCCGAGCGCGAAGCGCGCAAGCCAGGCGGTGCCAACGAAGCGATTCGTATCTACCGCGAGGCCGCGCGGATTGCCGAGGGACAGCCTGATCTGGTGAGCCTGGTGGAGGGGCGGATTGCCCGACTCACCCAGCAACTCAATTTCGATAACCTCTTCCGGCAGGGGCTTGAGGAAAAACGCAACGGCAATTATGCGGCGGCAGCGGAGGCCTTCAAGCGCGCGATGCAGTTGCAGCCGCAGAACGCAACGGTGCGGCGATACTACGAAGAGGCCATGGAGCGCGCCATGGCCAAGGACGTCGAGCCGGAAGGCCAGGCGCGTGAGCTGTACCGGGAAGGGTTCCGCCTTTACCAGCAGAATCGGTTCGAAGAGGCGTTGCAGAAATTTGAGGAGGCCAACCGCCTCCAACCCTATGTGCGGCGTATTCTCCAGGGGATTGACGCTGCCAAGGAGCAGATCGCCAAATCCCAAGGGCGCCAACGTCCGGAGTGAAATCAGCGCGTGTTTCGCACGCCCATAAAAGAGCAGCTGGTCGTCCCGGCGCACATTGACTATCTTGCCGACATCCGTGACTTTGTCGCCAAGATGGGGCAGAAGTACGGCTTTTCCAAGCAGGTGGTCAATGCCTTCAAGCTCTCCATCGATGAGGCGACCACCAACATCATCAAGCACGCCTATCGCGATTGTGAAGGCTCCATCACCATCCGGGCGATTGTCAAGCGTAATAGCCTTACTTTTGTCCTCATCGACCAGGGCAAATATTTTGACCCGCGGCGCGTCAAGCCACCCGACTTGAAGCGCTACGTCTCGATCGGCAAGAAGGGCGGCCTTGGCATCTTCATCATGCGCCGCCTGCTGGACGACATCGACTATCGCAAGACCGAGGAGGGCAACGAGCTGCGCCTTACGAAACGGCGTGAGCCGGTGCGTGCGCGCCGCTTCCAATTGCCTTCGTTGTCCCTCAGCCTGAAAGCCCGCTATTCGGCCATCGCCTGTGCCGCGGTAACGACCATCGTCGCTGCAGGGTATTTCTATTTCTACAGCCAGGAAGACGACAATGCCCTGCGGGAGGTGCTTGGACGGGGTGTGCCTATTGCCCAGACGTTGACCAGCAGCATAGCTGCCGACATCAAAGGGAGCAACATCGACTTTGCGGCAGAAGTGAGCGCCGGCGAAAAGATCCAAAGCACGGTGAGCAGGTTCCCGGACCTGGTGGTGGATTGCTTCGTGGTGGATACTTCCGGGACGGTGCGGGCTGCCTCCGTATCCTCGCCGCTCCTGTACACCCGCTTCAATTACCCGGGCAAAGTGCGCCGGGTGGACGAACACACCACCATCTTCACCTGGGAGCGCCAGGAGGTCATTGAGCTCGCCTACCCGCTCTATTCGGAAGATAAGCTCGCTGTCGGCCACACGCACCTCTGGCTGAGAAAGGACGTAGCCGACGCCATTGCGGCAGGCCGTCGCAAGGAGAACCTGCGCCTGGCCCTCGTGGTGCTTGCCATTGGGGTGGCGGGCACCTTCCTCCTGGTGTACGTAGTGCTCAACCCCTTCCGCAAGTTGGCGCAGTGGGTGCGCACTCTCGGCCACGAGGAAGTGGAGGACGAGCTGGACATCGACTCCTCCACCGAGTTGGGAGAGATCGCGCAGGCCTTTAGCGACATCACCACGAAGCTGCGCGAGTCCCAGAAGAACCTCGCCGAACAGGAGCGGCTGCGCAAGGAGATGCAGGTGGCGCAGGAGATACAGCGCACACTGCTGCCCACCGAGCTCCCGAAGGTTGAGGGGTTTGCCATTGCCACCTTCTATGAGGCCGCCAAAGAAGTGGGTGGC
>JBBIKH010000001.1:0-2937 GCA_037445575.1 bacterium | reverse complement strand
GGCAAGGGCATCAACCGGCCAAAGGCCGACGGCGCTCATCGGCTGGGCAATCCGGATTCCTTCTGGGTGATCGAGTTTCTCAAATTCTGGGGCATGCGGCGGGCCGGGGTGCCGCGCATTGTCCAGGCAGCACAGCCAGGGGGTGGGCGCGGCCCCCGTGACCGCAAGACCTATGTCCTGCACCCGGTCAACATCACGCTGGACACCCACGATAAAGTACACCGGCGTTTTAACCAGATGATGTGGAGCAGCACGGCAGTCAAGATAGACATCCTAGCTGCGCTGCGCTACACCGACGCCTTCCTCGATCAATGGCTGGCCGGGCAGTTGGCCGATGTACGCTGGGGAGAGGAGCCGGGCGACTATGTAGCCGGGATGGAGACCGCGTTCTATAAAGACATGGGCAATGCCGTAGCCGTGCTCAACCTTTCCGTGATCGGCCTGCCTCGCTGGATGGGGGTCGAAAACGAAGCAGAGGGCCGAGCCTACCGCGAGATGTTGGAAGAGCATCGGCGCGTGGCCGACAGCCTGCGCGAACGCAACGCCGATGAGTACCGTCTGTTACAGACTTACCGCGATTTCCTTTCCGGCCACGACCTGGGTGCATTCTTCGACTTTGCCGCCGGATATGCACAGTTGACAATGTCACGGATGGAGAAGGGGCAATGGTCGCCCCGTTTTACAACAACCAATCTGGAGGTGTTAATGATGGGACACGATCAAGAACTCGAGGCCATTCTGGAAAATCCCGGTTTCCAGAACATCGCCGCGGCGATCCGCCGCAGCACGGTCATCCCGCAGTACTTCAAGGCCAAAGGCCAAAAAGGCCCTTACGACATTCGGTACGGGCTGGGCGCCGAACTGCTGCGCCAGGCAGCCTACCCGGACCGCTTTATCCAGGCCCTGAGTAACTTTCTCTACGACTATAACCGGGAAACGATGCAAGTGCTCGAAAGGTACAAGGGCAATCCGCCGGTCCGCCGTGCCCAGGTCACTACCGAGGACATCCAACAGGTGGTCAACCTGATTGACAGGTACGGCTCACAGACGATTGCCAACCTGTTGGTGGCCTTTGGCTACGCCCGCGAACCCCGCGAGGTAGAGGAAGAACCCGAAACAACAGAAGAAATAGAAACAACAGAGGAGGAACAGCAATGACCAGGCAAGTCTATTCTCTTTCGGTTTGTGCCCGCGCAACGCTGGATCTGCACAGCCTGAACAACGAGGGAAGTGAAGGAACACAGATTCAGACGCGGATGGTGGACATTGTAGCTGCCGATGGACAACTGTACAACGTCAATGCCATCAGCGGCGATATGTTCAAGCACATCCAGGCCGAGCACCTGTACCACATCGCCCGCAACGGCCAAAACCTGCCGCTGTGTGCAGCCTGTCGGGTCTTTGATGCCAACCGCATCAGCGCGGATAGCGAATACATCGCCCAAATCAGGGGGCAGAGCGACGCGGCGGCCATTGACCTGATGTTGCAGCGGTGTGTGTTGGACGACATCGAGGGCAACCTGATCACCGCCGACCGTTCCACGCCGCGCAAGAGCGTGGTTGAATTCGGCTGGGTGGTAGGCGTGCCAGAAGTGACCAAGACCGACTCTTACTTTCACGTCAAGTATGCCACAGAGCGGGGAGAAGCCGCGCGGGCAGCAGCATCCGAAGAAGAGGCCCGTAAGGCCAATCTGGGACAAACGCCTTTCCGCCGCCCCGCATCTTCGGGCATCTACGCGGTGGTGAGCCATTACGAAATCAGCCGCATCGGGTTCAACGACATCAGCCGCCGTTACGCGCTGGACGAGATGGCCCGCAAGGCCCGCTATCGAGCGTTGCTGGAGAGCGTGCTCTATACCTTTGTCCGGCCCAGTGGAGCGATGCGGGCCGCGCAGCTGCCGCACATCGTTGCCTTCGAAGGCGCAGTGACCTACACCACTCAGGTGTTGCCCGCGCCGACCGTCAGCCCGCTGAACCCGACCTACCTCGAGGACATTGGTCACGTGGCAGACGTGCTCAACAAGCTCCATCCGGAGGCAGTGGAGGTCGCCCAATTCGCCACGTTAGGGGAATTTGCCGAGGTGATGCAGAACCTGATCGAGACGAGTGCGCCGTTCAGTGTGGCCGTGTAACACCCGGATCAAGGAGAGGCCATGTGGACAATAGCCGAATACCAGCCCACGTCGTTCTTTAGCCTGAGGCCATATACCGCCACCTCATCAGGGGGCAAGTCGCTCATCGTGCCTACGCCGTTTGCGGTGAAAATGGCACTGCTGGACGCGGCCATCCGCACCCAGGGATTGGAACAGGGCCGGGCGCTGTTCCCGGCCCTCCGTGACCTGCGGGTGGCTGTGCGGCTGCCACGTCACATCCTGGTCAACAACACCTTCGTGCGCATCCTGCGTATAAAAGAGGTCAAGACCAAAGCCAGTGAAAAAGAAGCCGGCATTGCGCGGGCGATGGCCGACCGGCAGTGGCCTTTTCAGCGGACCATCGGCTTCCGTGAGTACGTCCAGTTCGGCGGGCCACTGGCGCTGGCTTTCGAGGGAATGGCGCCAGATGAACTGATACCTCTATTGTTCCAGATCAACTATCTGGGCAAGCGAGGAGGGTTCATCCAGTTGCTCAATCCGCCCGAAACGGCAGAGCGGCTTCCCGATGGCTTCACCGTGCTGACCGAAAACGCCAACGGTGCCTTCCCACTGGGAACGTTGCAGATGGTGGACGATTGTGGCCCTCGGCTGACCTTTGAGCAGGTAGATGTATACAGCGGCCAGGAGATCAAACCGGGCAAAGAGCGCGTGTTCCATCACATCGTCTTGCCCCACCGACCGGTGCGGTTTAGTCGAGGGTTCACACTGTACATGGCGTAGTGTCGGAAGGTAATTCTGACACCGCGAAGGGATCATAGAAAATGCACCACTTCACCGCCCACCG